>SHBB01000086.1 GCA_004213565.1 Sandaracinaceae bacterium | reverse complement strand
CCGCCGCGCGGCGTCCACTGTTCGGCCCTCTCGGCCCACTGGAGCTGTGGCCGTCCGGGTGGGATCTCGACGGCGACGTAGACCTGCTCGGCGATGAAGTCCTCCGTGGCTTCGACGCCACGGTTCCACCGTTCGAGGATCTCCTCGTCGCTCATGGTCTGGACCTCGGCCCCGAGCTTGAAGTGGGTGGTCCAGACGTCGGGGTCGGCGTACTCGATGATCGCCGTCTCCCCGTCGCGAGTGATGCGAACCTCATTGAGCGAGGCGACGAACGGGCGCTTTCTCGGCATGGGCCCTCCTGAGCGAGACCTATACCTGGCCCCTCCGGTTCTCCCAACGCTCAGGACCTTTCCGGACCGCAGTGGAACGGGGGCGAAGTCGTTCCCAAAGCCCACGAGAACGAGGTGCGATCGGGAGCGCACTTCCACAGGAACTGCGCTCCTCCACGACAAAGGCCCCGCCGAAGCGGGGCCTGTCGCAAGTGACCGAGATCACTCGTTTGCGGAAGAGAGGACTCGAACCTCCACGGGTGTTACCCCACAGGAACCTGAAGCGTCCCCTTCCGATAGTGATCTCAATGGTTTAGCGGGGTTGGCTCCGTCAGAGGCCGTCACGGAGCGTCAAAACGGGACCCATTCCGGGCACCGTGCCCGGATTGTGGTGGCGCTCGAGGAGGCTCGGCGGGCGTGGGTCGAGGACGGTGATGCGGTCGGGCTGCGGCGCCGGCTCGCGAGGCTCTTGCTCGCCCTCGACGAGGGCAAGGACGGCGACGCTTGACCCGGGATCCGGGGGAATGGAGGATGAGGAGATCGTGGCTACCCAATCGTCGATCGAGTGGACCGAGACGACCTGGAACCCGGTCAGAGGCTGCACACGGATCAGCCCCGGCTGCGAGCGCTGCTACGCTGAGTCGATGGCCCACCGCTTCAGCGGGTCGGGTGGCCCCTACGAGGGGCTCACCCGGAACCGCGGGAACGGACCGCGCTGGACCGGGAAGCTCCGGCTGGTCGAGGACGGCGTCGATGAGCCCCGCCGTTGGCGGCGCCCCCGACTCGTGTTCGTGAACTCGATGTCCGACCTCTTCCACGAGAAGGTCCCGCTCGAGTTCATCCAGCGCGTGTTCGCGACGATGGCCGACTGCCCCCAGCACACCTTCCAGATCCTCACGAAGCGCGCCGACCGCCTCATGGACGTGGCGGAAGACCTGCCGTGGTCTTGCAACGTGTGGATGGGCGTCTCGGTCGAGAACCAGGACTACGAGTGGAGGATCGACCGCCTCCGCGAGGTTCCCGCCGAAGTTCGGTTCCTCTCGCTCGAGCCCCTCCTCGGGCCCCTCCCGAACCTGGACCTCGACGGAATCCACTGGGTCATCGTCGGCGGCGAATCCGGAGCGGGAGCGCGGCCCATCAAGAAGGCGTGGGTACGCGCTATTCGACGTCAGTGTCGCGGGGCCGATGTGCCCTTCTTCTTCAAGCAGTGGGGCGGAGTGCGGAAGAAGGAGGCCGGTCGCAAGCTCGACGGCCGGACCTACGACGAGATGCCGGTGGCGGTTGGCGCGTAGCCATGAGCGGGGGGGATCGTCCTGACGGCGATGCGCCGCACCGCTTCGGCGGTGAGTGGACGCGGCAGAAGCTAGAGGTTCTCGAGAAGTACCTGGCCGCGTACACGCAGGTGCTGAAGAAGCAGCCGTTCCGGACCGCCTACATCGATGCGTTCGCCGGAACCGGCTATCGCACGGATGCGGGATCCGAAGCGGAGCTGGCGGAGCCCATGTTCCCCGACCTGGCAGCCGACGAGCCGCAAGACCTGCTGGATGGCTCGGCGAGGATCGCCCTCCGGCTCGAACGCGCCTTCTCGAAGTACATCTTCATCGAGCGTAGCCGTGCCCGGTGCGCGCAGCTCGAGAAGCTCAGGGACGAGTTCCCGGAGCGCGCGAGCGACATCGAGATCGTCTAGGGCGACGCCAATGACGAGATCCGCACCCTCTGTGCAAAGGACTGGCGCCGCCACCGGGCGGTGATGTTCCTGGACCCGTATGGGATGCAGGTGGAGTGGTCCACGGTAGAGGCCATCGCTCGCACGAAAGCCGTCGACCTCTGGCTCCTGTTCCCCCTGGGGATCGGTATCAACCGGCTGCTCCCCAAGAGCGGCGAGATCCCAGACCACTGGCGTCATCGGATCGATCTCTTCCTGGGTACCGACGACTGGTACGAGGAGTTCTACCGGGTCGAGGCCACGCCGACCCTCTTCGGCACCGACGAGGAGCAGCTGGTGAAGGCGGGCATGGACGTGGTCGGCCAGTACTTCCTCGAGCGACTCGGAGGGGTCTTTGCCGACGTCGCCGAGCCCGGCGTGCTCCGGAACCGCACGGGCTGTCCGCTGTACCTCCTGTGCTTTGCTGCGGCGAACCCGCGTGGCGCCAAGCCGGCGCTCAGGATCGCCCGGAGCCTGCTGAGCGACCTCCGCTGAACGCTGGCCCGGACCTGGTCGACACCCAGGGCTTCACCGACACTGTGCGCCCCAAGTACTTCCGACTGAGATCGGCGTTCACCATCGACGATCGCTACTTCCCCTGCCTCCATGTCAACTGGGTCCGGGCCGTCAGCGAAGACCACTGGACCGACCTCTACGACGAAGACAATCGGTTCGCGATCCTCGGCTCGTTGGTAGCTCAGCGGCGGATCCCCACGGCGCGTTCGATGGATCTGTCCCAGTGGAACAGCCGAAGCACGCGCCGCCACTGCTTGCGGCACTGCTGCCAGACGGCGTCTGGCGGGCAGTACGCCCGGTACTTCCCGGTGGTCTTGTCCGCCCGCACCACGCAGCAGTCATCGACGGAGATGCCGCGCACTGTTTCGAGCGCCTCGGCGTAGGGGCGCACTGGTAGAAGTGGGTCGCGACCGTTCGCTTGGATGACTTCCAGTCGACTAGACTAGAGCTAGGTAATGGGGAGTATGATGACTGAGAACATCCTGGCGGTTGAGATCGAGAGCCTCTTTGCTCTGCAAAGTCCCCCATCGCGTATTCAACTCGGCCGAGTATCCAGTGCAATCGAAAGCACCCTGTCGACCATGTGTGGGTCCGGTGTGTCGGTCGATCCGATGACGGTCGCGTTTCTCGAAGACACTTTTACAGCGAGCGGGCGGCTGGAGTCTCAGCCGATACTCGATACCCTATCTGTCGCAATCTACGTGCACGTCTCCATCTACAGAAACGATGGTGAGCTGTCCGGGATAGCTACATTCCTTCCCGAGATCGCGGGCGCGCCGGCCAGAACCACGCGTGGTGACCTCTGGTGGGCGGAGCTCTCGGGCGACCAGTCATCCTGGGAGCTCAGAGGCTGGGATGTGGATGAGACAGGGGAATGGACTGCGTACGAGAATGGTGGCGACTAGCGAGCGCTCACCACCACCCACTGCGGGACGCCCCGAAGTGAAGAGGCCGTGATGGAGAAGATCTCAATCGATGGATCTGACGTCGCCGACCTGGCTCAGCTGATCGCCGCCATCGTTCGGTGTATCGCCCCCGATGATCCGGGTGCGTACTTCGGCTGGGACTTGCACTCCTTTGGCGACTGTCTGCGGGGGGGGGGTGGCTCGGAGTCCCGCCCTGCGAGATCGAAGTCCGGAACGCTGAGCACATGGTGGAGAGCTTCGATCACAAAGGCTCGGCGGCCTACTACGAGCATATGCTGGAGGTTATCGACCAGGGTGGTCGCGGCTTTGCGAAAGAGGAGGCGCGAGATTCCTATGCTGCCTATCTGGCCGCGGCGATTGCTGGTGAGGGGCCCACCCTACTCGATGAGGTGCTCACGGTCGTTCGCGGGAGCAGAGCCAGCCTCAGGCTGTTCTCATCGAGTGGGCGACTCCTCGCGGAGGCGATCGGTGAGCTCTGACGAGCAGAGAGCAGTCCCCTCGTTCCCATCCTGCTCAAGCGCTCGGGACCGGCTGGGCTCCGAAGGACGCTGAAGATGTCCGCGGCGACCTCCATCAACGTGCGCTGCACGTCGGCCACGTCGACGTCCTCTTCTGCGAAGCGATCGATGTCGAGTCTGAAGCGAGGCTCGTTCCCTTCCTCCGGGATCGGCCATCGAGAAGCGGTCCTCCACCGGCGGGTCTGCCTGGGCGCTCTCGCGTAGCCGCACGAGGATCCGCTCGCGGGCGTGCTCCGCCGCCGTCCGCTCGCCGTCCGTACCGGGACGGGCGTACAGCGCCTCGATGGCGCGCAGCCTCTCGATGAGGCGTGCTTCGTCGAGATCGGGCATCAGCGGCCGCACCGTAGCGCACAGGAAGACGTGTCCTCGCACTGGGCGAGGTGCGCCAAGAAGCCGTGTGATTCCGTGGGGCCTCCGCGCCCGATCGACGGATAGTGGCGCGCATTCTGGCGCGGCGCGCCAGAAAGCAAACGGCCCCGCCGAGGGCGAGGCCGTCCGTAACTAGCCGAGATCATTGGTTGCGGAAGAGAGGACTCGAACCTCCACGGGTGTTACCCCACAGGAACCTGAATCCTGCGCGTCTGCCAGTTCCGCCACTTCCGCGGGCGTATCGAAAGAGGCGGTGAGATACGTTGTGACGGGGTCCCTGTCAAGCGGCATCGGCGGGCGGTCGCGAGGGACTCCGAAAACTTTTCATACCCCCGCACCGAGTGCAGTGCAGAGGGCCGCGGCGGAAGAGCCAAGTGGTTGAAATCACGTGTGTTGCCTTCTCCCGGAGGGGCGGCCCGGGGATTGCACACTCGGGGCCTGCCGTGGTGCGTCATTCAAGGAAACTCAGGCGTCGAGCGGGCTTCACGATGATCGAAGCCCTCATCGTCGTGGCGATCATCGCGGTGACGGCCGCGCTCGCCGCCCCCGGGCTCAGCCGGGCGATGGCCATTCGCCGGGCGTCGGAGACGTCGCACGACATCGTGCGGATGGGGGCGCTCGCTCGCTCCGAGGCGATGATGTACGGCCGCGCGCACCTGCTGATCTACACGGAGAACACGGCCGAGGGGCGGCCGCTGGGCCGGCTGACGGTGTGGCGCGGGCGCAGCGACCGCTGCAACGGCAACGCCTGGGCGACGCTGGTCACGCCCGCGTGCACGCGCGCCGCGGGCTGCGTCGAGGTGCTCGACATGGATGAGCGGGCGACGAGCACGCACGAGGTCCGCGTCGCTCCCCAGGACGCGCGGCAGACGCCGCTCTGCTTCCAGCCCAACGGCGAGATGTACATCAGCACGTCGGGCGCGGTCGTCGGTCCGTACACCAACCGCGCCGCCATGGAGGGCGTGGTCTTCGACATCGATCGCCGCGAGAACGGCAGCCCGGTGGGCGTGCAGCGCAACGTGATCTTCCCGTTCGGTGGCAACCCGAGGATTCAGCGATGATGGGTCTCGTGAGGAAGCACGGCCGCTCCGGTCGAAAGCGCGGCGCCTCCAGGCGCGAGCGCGGCTACACGCTCATCGAGGTCATGATGGCCATCGGCGTCCTCACCGCCGGCGCGGTCGGGATCATGTCGCTCCAGTCCGCGTCCACGCGCGGCAACATGGAGGCGCGGCAGATGAGCACGGGCGCGGTGCTCGCGCAGCGCTGGGTCGAGCGACTGCGACGCGATGGGCTCAACTGGACCCAGAGCAACAACACCGTCTCGGCGCTGCTCCTGGCCCGCACGACGTGGCTGCGCACGACGCCGGATCCGGGCGCGCCGGTCGGGTGGATGGTGCCGGCCGACGTGCCCGCGACGGGCGAGACGGCGAACTTCGACTTCTACGGCAACGACACCGCCGACGGGGCGGAGATGCGGTACTGCACGAACATCCGGCTCGAGTGGCTGTACCCGGGCCGCGCGCTCCGCGCGGACGTGCGGGTGTGGTGGACGCGGGTGTCGTACGGCGGCGCCAACGATCCCACGCGCGCGCAGCTCGCGCGGTGCGCCGCCGGCGTCGATCCGAACACGCTCACCGGCGACTTCCGGACGCGCGCGGCGTACGCGTCGACCGTCATCCGCTACACGCCCATGCCGTCCAACTGAAGCCATGAACCGCCCCACCACAGAACGAGCTCGCTCCCGTCGCGCCGGCTTCACGCTGATCGAGATGATGGTCGCGCTCGCGGCCGGCGGGCTGGTCATCGCCGCGGTGTTCACGCTCGGCGGCGCCAGCGCGCGGCACTTCCAGGAGCAGCAGCGGGTCGGCGTCACGCAGCGCTCGGTCCGCATGGCCATGGAGCGGCTGCGCCGTGACATCGCGCGCGCCGGTTACATGCACGTGCCGTCCACCAACTCGCCCTTCGTGCGCACCTGCCCCGTGCCCGTCGTGCCCGGCAACCTGCCGGCGGTGGCCTTCACCGACGACGACCCCACGGGCAACGGGGCGCTCCTCAATCGCGGGGTGAACCGGGTGAGCGCGGACCGGCTGCGGCTCACCGGCAACTACGTGACCGACGACGCCTACCTGGTCCGCACGGTCAACGCGAACGGCTCGGCGGTGTTCCTGCAGACGGACTGGCTCGCGTTCCAGCGGGCGTTCACGTCGGACGACGGGACGGGCTCGCGCCGCGTCGACACGGCGCGCTTCCAGGAGGTGTTCGCGGCCGGCCGCATGCTCCACATCGAGACGCGGACCGGGACGCACTTCTTCGTCACCATCACCAGCGCCACGCTCAACGGCCTCGGCAACATGGCGCAGGTCAACATCAACCCCGCGCTCGGGGTCGACAACCCCTGCCTCGAGGGGCTCGGCCGCGGCGCGCTGGTCAGCCCGGTGACGACGGTCGAGTACGGCATCGTGCCCGCCGCGGGCGTGCTCGTGCCGAACAACCAGAACGTGACCGGCGCCAACACGGTGCTGCAGCGCCAGGAGCTGGACCCGGCGACGCTCGCGCCGATCCCGGGGACGCAGCGCGCGGTGCTCGAGTGGGCGGTCGACTTCAACCTCGACTTCGTCCTCGACACGAACCCGACGCCCGGCAATCCGCCGAACCTGGTGCAGCGGACGGGCACGGTCGCGGCGCCGACGGTGGCGGGCCAGCCGTGGCAGGTGCGGAGCATCATCGCGTCGCTCGCGGCCCGCACGCCCGAGCAGGATCGTCGCTTCCCGTGGCCGACGTCGTGGGGCGCCGCGCGCCCCGTCGGCCAGCCGCTCAATCGGTTCCGCGTCTTCACGGACCGCCAGGGCGCGGCGCGCGTCCGACAGCTCACGACCGAAGTTCAGATGCCCAACCTGGTTCCCCGCCGATGAGTTCCCCGCCGATGAATGGTAGTCCCACGATGTCCCGACGAGTTCGACCGCCCGTTCGCGAGACGAAGCAGCAGCGCGCGCGCCGTGAAGGTGCGGCGATGCTGGTGGTGCTGCTCGTCCTCTTGATGACCACGGCGACGGCGACGTTCGCGATCCACTCGACGGTGATGGAGCTGCGCTCGGCGGGCTATCAGCGCCAGGCGCTCCAGACGAGCTACCTCGCGGAGGGCGGCACCTACGCGGCGCTCGCGTACATCGACGTGATGGGGCCGCAGGCGGCGTTCGTGCAGTACTCGCGCACGCAGGTCGCCTCGAGCGTGGCGGTGGCGCCCGGCAGCGCGAGCCTCGGGCGCACCACCAACGTGCTCCGCGTGGAGATGGACGACTTCGTGGGCTCGGCCGGCGTCTCGGCGCCGCCCCTCGAGCGCGACATCGCGCGCCAGCCCTCGCTCGGGCCGCACGGCGCGGCGGTGCCGACCTTCACCGTCGACGGGACCGACCTCTACCGGTCGTACCGACAGGTCGCGGGGCGAGACGGGACGGGGCGCAACCCGATGACGTACGTGCGCCTGAACTTGACGTCGCGAGGGCGGATGGCGCCGCCCGGCGATTACGTGGCCAGCGGCGATCCGCGCAGCTGGCACGAGAGCTCGGCGAACGCTCGGGCCTACACCGAGATGGGGCCGTTCGCGGGGGGAATGTGAAATGGGAGGCAACATGAACAAGGCGCTGCTTTTTGCGCTCGCGGGGCTGCTCGCCGGCCTACTCGTGGGGCCGCTCGCGTCGAGCCGCGCGTCCGCCCAGGACGTCAGCGATCCGGACATCCGGAACGTGCGTCCGGTGGTGATGCTCCTCGTGGACACCTCCGGCTCGATGGAGCGCATGTCGGGCGGCAGCGACGCGCGACTGCCCATGTGCGCGGGCTCTCCGGCGGGGCGCAACGAGCGCAACCGCTGGTCGCAGATGGTCGAGGCGCTGACCGGCACGTGGTCCGACGCCGACTACTACTGCGACGCCGTCCCGCGCAACACGGCCTCCTTCTCGGGCGCGCCCGACTACAACTACTACCTGCCGTACCACCGCCCCCCGCTGCTCACCCCGCAGAACACGGACGGCATCCTCGACGTCTACCGCGACCGCATCAAGTTCGGCCTGATGACGTTCGACGCGACGTACACATTCAGCGACTCGCACCCGCTGCTCGTGCCGCGCACGACCTTCATGTCGCGCATCGTCGACAACGGCCTGGCGCGCGGCGGCTACTCCTACGGCAACCCGCAGCCGCTGACCTACCCGGGCTGCCGCACCACGTTCATGGTCGACAGCGGCGCGCGCAATGACCGGGCGCCCGCGGGTCGGCTGATCTCGGTGGGGACCGACGCGACCGATCCGGCCCTCATCAACCAGATGATCCAGACGCAGCTGCGCGACGTCCGGCCCTTCGGCGGGACGCCGACCGCGTCGCTGCTCGACGACTTCCGCTACTACGTGGACAACCACCCGGACGTCACGGCGGCCGACCCGTTCTCCGCCTGCCGCCCGCGCTTCGCGCTGCTGCTGACGGACGGTCAGCCCGACGAGGACTTCCGCGACAGCCGCTTCAACTGCGCGGCCAGCGGGGGCTGCCCGTACGATCTCTCGCGCGAGATCGCGAGCGACCTCTGCCGCTACTCGAGCTCGTCCGGGGAGTGCACGGGCGACGTGGACGGCGTCTTCGTGGTCGCGTTCGACGTGAGCGACCCGGCGGCGCTGGCGGAGCTCGACGACGTCGCCGACATGGGCGGCACGGGCGCCGCGCTGCGCGCGTCCAACCGCGCGGAGCTGGTCCGGCGCATCGCCGACGTGCTCGACCGCGCGGCCCCGGGCAACACCACGCGCAGCACCCCGGCGTTCGTCACCGGGGGCAGCACGTTCTCCGGCTCGGGCGTCCCGGCGCAGTACCAGTTCAACGCGGGCTTCCGGGTCGGCGACTCGGACACGCCCTGGACGGGCGTGCTCGAGCGGACGGCGTTCGTGTGCAACGCGAGCCTGTCGCCGGAGCCGGAGCCGCCCGCGTCTCGCGTGCGCTTCGACGAGGAGCTGAACACCCGCGCGACGCCGCGCCGGCTGCTCACGGTGGTGACGCCCGATCCCAGCGACATCAACGGCAACCTCGTCGGCACGGACGCCAGCGCGGTGCCGCTCGGCGCGACCTCCCTCGCCGGCACGGTGCGTGACCAGACCCTGCGCGACTTCGACGCCAGCATCGCGCCCGAGTACTTCGGGATCGCGACGGGCTCGCCGAGCTCGCGCCGCACGCGCCGCGACCAGATCGTCAGCTGGATCCACGGCACGACGGACGACCGCCGGGACGCGCGCATGGGCGACATCTACCACTCCTCGCCGGTGGCGGTGGGCCCGCCCCGCGTCGACATCGCGGACGAGTCCTACAACCTGTTCCGCCGCCGTGAAGAGGTCGCGAACCGCCCGACCGTCGTGTACGTCGGCACCAACGACGGCATCCTCCACGCCTTCGTCGCGGAGGACTTCACCGACCCGTCGACCGGCACCTTCTACCCCGCGGGCTTCGAGCTCTGGGGCTTCGTGCCGCCCATCCTCCTCGACCAGCTCGAGTCGGCGACGACGTCGCACCAGGTGATGCTCGACGGCACGCCGGTCATCAAGGACATCTTCTACCAGCGTCAGCCGAGCGACGCGCCGAACGGCGACATCTACCACACGGTCCTCGTGATGGGCTTCCGTGCCGGCGCGCCGGGCTACTTCGCGATGGACATCACCGACCCGACGGATCCGCAGTTCCTGTGGCAGTTCGTCGGCGAGCCGGAGTCGCGCGGCCGAGGCCGATCGACCACGCCGATGGGGCTCTCCTACGGCACGCCGGCCATCGGGCAGGTGCTCGTGGACGTCGGCGGCACGCTCCAGGAGCGCGCGGTGGCCCTCCTGCCGGGAGGCGCCGGCTCGGTGGACGAGGATCGCGCGCGGACCTCCGGTCCGGTCGGTTGCCCGGCCCAGGGCGTCGGCACGCCGCCCGTGACGCGCGGGACGACCAACGCGCGCTCGCGTCAGCGCTGCTGGACGAACACGGGCCGGATCCTCACGTGGGTCGACATGGTGACCGGCGAGATCATCCAGAGCTTCGACGAGCGCACGTTCAACGCGCCGCTCACCGGTGGCGTGGCGCTCTTCCCGGGCGACGTCGGCACGACGGCGGAGCGCGCGGTGCTCACCGACGCGGACGGCGTGATGTGGACGGTCGACTTCAGCGCGCGGCGGCCGGCGGACTGGGAGGTCCGGGCGTTCCACGACGTGTTCTGGGACGAGCCGGCGACGGTGGGCCAGCCGGCCTACTATCCGCCGATCATCTCGACCGATCAGGAGGGCAACCTCGTGGTCATCCAGTCGACGGGTGACATCGACCGGCTCGACGGACCGCTGCTCAACCGCGTGGTGTCGCTCACCGAGACGCGCACGTTCTCGGCCAGCGGCGACCCGACCTACGAGACGAGCCTGAACTGGGAGATCCGGCTGCGTCCGGGCGAGCAGGTCACGGGGCCGCTCGAACTGTTCGAGAGCAGCGTCTACTTCGCGAGCTTCGAGACGGGGGTCACGGCGGCCGACGCGTGCGAGCTCGGACAGAGCCGGATCTGGGCCGTGGACTTCCTGAACGACGGCGGCCGACCGCCGACGGGCTACCTCGACCCGACGAGCCGCTTCCCGGAGCCGCGCTTCGAGAGCACGCCGGGCACCGGGGTGTTCGACGAGCACTTCCGCGGCCCGTTCGAGGACCGCCTCGTGCTCGGCGTGGGCGTGACGCAGCGCCCGACCTGCGTGCAGGGCGCGGAGGAGTTCGACCCCTACATCGGCACCCGCTACCGCGTGAACAACGTCGGCGGCGGCACCTTCCAGCTCACCGCGCAGGTGAGCGGCGGGCCGGCGAGCCCGGGCGAGGGCGCCATCAGCACGGTCACCGAGCAGCTGCGCGCGCCGCAGTCCTTCACGGTGGTCAGCGGTTTCGCGGGCCAGGTCGAGAACTGAGGTAGCATCCGGCGCATGCGCTGGTTGCCGCTGCTGCTGCTGATCGGGGCGGCGGGGTGCTCGGAAGAGGCCCCGCCGAGCGTGGAGGGGGTGGGACGAGAGATCGTCATGCCCCCGCCGCGCGAGATCGTGCAGCACTCGATCTACGACGCGGACGGAGTCCCGCGCGAGTCGGAGGAGCGCGTGGCGGGCCTGACCCTGCCGCTCGGGCTCGAGCGGGTGGAGAACGGGGTCGAGCGTCGCCACCTCTTCCGCTCCGAGGTCTCGACGGACGCGCTGCTCCGCTACTTCGGGCCGCGGCTCACGACGGTGCGGATCGACCGCGAAGGCGAGCGCGTGACCTATCGCGAGGCCGTGCCGCGAGAGGTGCGCGGCGGCGTGGTGAAGCTCGACGTGACCATCCAGCCTTCGTCACAGCGAGGCACCCGGGCGCGGCTGGAGATCTACGAGATCCCGCCGCCGCCGCCCGAGGGGGTCGTGGTGTCCGAGGAGGAGATCCGTCGGCACCTCGACGGGCTGCGCGAGCATCGTGAATGAGGCGCTGGCTCGCGATCGCCTTGTTGCTCTCGGGTTGCGGTGACGAGGACGACACGCCTCCACCGCCGTCGCCGTCGCCGACCGCGCCGGTCGAGGTCGCCGCGGCGAGCGGGCTGACGGGCGCGTACGAGCTGGTGTGGATGGAGGAGCCCGGGCAGCCGCGCGCGGAGATGCCGGGCGCGCTCATCTCGACCTTGCCGGGCTGCATGTGGGCGCGCTGGGGCTGGGAGTTCGGCGAGGCGGGCGCGCTGACGGTGTCGAACCAGATGCTGTGTCGCGCGCCGACCGATCTCGGCGGAGGCTACGGCGGGTGTCGCGCCGCGTTCGAGACCGCGGTGGGCTGGACGGGCCAAGGCTTCTCGCTCCCGGTGCCCGTGCGCGCGTCGAGTCGCTTCGAGAACCTGCGGCGCAACCGAGGCGGGTTCGACACGACGACGGTCCGCTGCAACGTGAGCATCGGCGCGATGACGGCCGCGCTGGTCGACCCGATCGCCGGGGCCTCGCCGGACCGGCCGGCCGAGGTGACGCTGCAGCTCCAGGACGGCGGGCGCATGCGGCTGCGCGCGGTGGACGCGGTGGAGCCGGATCACGCGGCGCTGATCGCTCAGATCGAGGCGCGCTGAGCTCCTGGCGCGCGGTATGGGGCTGCCGGCGCCCCGAAGGGCAAGGTAAGCAGGCTGCTTCAGCCGCCTGCTATAGCGCGCCGCGCATGCGCAGGACCTTGTCGAACTCGGCCCTCGCGGCGCCGGACTCGGCGGCGGCCGCGCGCTGCAGGAGCGGGACGACCTCGCTGTGGTCGGCGCGCACGAGGAGCTCGCGCGCGAGGTCGCGCTCGGTGCGGTCGCCGTGGCGCAGGACGTCGATGAGCAGCTCCGCCGCCTCGACGCTGGGGATCTTGCCGATGCTGGCGAGCGCGGCGCGGCGCACCTCGGGGTCGCTCGCCTCGCGGTAGATCCGGCTGAGCGGATCGAAGGCGTGCCCGAAGTGAAGCGCGCTGACCGCGGCGAGCGCCTCGCGACGCACCGCCTTGTCGTCGTCGGCGAGGCCCTGGATGACCAGGATGAAGGAGCGCTTGAAGAAGAGCTGCCGGACCGCCTTCATGACCGCGGCGCGCACGCTCGGCGACTCGTGCCGGTACATGTGCTCGAGGGGCGCGAGGGCGGCGTAGATCTCGACGCGCCCGAGGTAGGCGGCGAGGTACTCGAGGGTCTGTTCGGAGGGGTGCGGCTCGCCGCTGCCGAGCTGGGCGAGGCGGCAGAGGAGCGCGCGGCGCCGCGTGAAGTCGGGCCACTTCGTGTCGTGCACGACCTCGGCCATCGTCTCGGCCGGGTCGCCGTCCTGCTCCCACTCGATCACGTCGAGGCGCCAGATCTCGGGGTAGGCCGTGTCCATGCGCAGGTAGTCGGGGAAGCTCGCCATCGCGGTGTGGTCGTCGCGCATCTCCGAGAGGCGGTGCTGGAGGCGTCGGTAGCGTGCCTTGCGCTTGTCGGACAGGGGCAGCTCGGCGAGGCGGCCGTAGATGTCACGGACGTGCGAGTAGAGGCCTAGCTCGTTGAAGGCGTCGATGGCGGCCGCGTAGGCATTCTCGGCCAGCTCCGCCGTGCCGCCTTCGGCGAGCGCGCGCTGGGCGGCGCGGACGTGCGTGTCGGCGCTGCGCTTCTGGTAGTGGCGGGCGTAGGGCATGCTCTGGCGGCGCGCGTAGTCGGCCGCCTCGCGGAACAGGGTGGCCGCGGCGTGAAGCTCTCCGCGCTCGAGCGCGAGCTCCTGGAAGTCCTCGTAGTATTGCAAGACGTAATACTTGAGGTTGTCCTCGCGCAGGATGCGGATGCAGTTCAGGTAGCCCTCGGCGAGGTTCTCGAAGGAGCCTCGCTTCCCGATGGTCATGATGATCTGGTAGCAGTCGAAGGCGCGCTCTCGCATGCCCTGGGTCTCGAAGCCGTCCGCCGCGGCCTCGAGCAGGTGCATCGACTGGATGACGTGGCGCCTCGAGGCGGCCTTGTCGGAGAGCTTGGCGCAGGCCATCGCGAGGTTGAATCGCACGAGACCTTGCGTGTAGGGGTGGTCCCGCAGGCGCGCGTCGTCGGCGAGCTGCTCCCAGAGCACGCGGGCGGAGCGGAAGTTGCCGGCGTCCTCGAGCTGGATGGCCGCGTGCCCGAGCCAGCCGGCCTCCTCGAAGTGACGCGCGGCGCGGTCGTGGTCGCCGGCGTGCTGGGCGCAGCGCGCGAGGTCGAGGGGCTGGCCGCTGGAGAGGCGCTGCGCGTCGGCGACCTGCCCGAGGAAGAGCGCGATGGTGGCGGCGGCGCGCGAGCGGTTCAGCTGGAGGTAGGCGTCCGCCATCATGCGGAGGTAGCTCGCGAGCTCCTCGTCGATGACGTGGCTGCGGTCGACGAGGGACCACAGGAACTGCAGCGCCTCGCCCGGCTTGCCGGCCTGGAGTGCGCGGGACGCCTTGCGGTATGCGTCGCGCTTGTCGAGCGTGACCATCGCTACTCCGCCGCCTCGTCGTCGGGCGCGCCGGGGATCACCGAGTCACGCCGCCGCCGCTCGTCGGGCAGCAGGCTCTGGCGGTCTTCGCCCGCGGCGTCGTCGATGATGTCCATCGCGCGTCGGTTGCGCGCCTCTCGCTGATCGAGCGAGGCCTCGTCGACGATCTGCACCGTGTGGAGGCGCGGCAGGTACTCGAGATCGAGCTCTCCCTGCGAGGGGAGCATGAAGATGCCGTAGAGCTGCGCGATGCCGCGGAGGCGCTCGATGGTGTCCATCGGCACGTGGCACTCGGCGTGGGTGAGGATGTAGAGGATGGGCGTCTTGCGCTCGCGTTTGACGAGCCGGGTCAGGTCGTTGGCGAGCAGGCCGAAGACCTTGGCGTAGTTGCGCCCGTGCTCGCCCTTGAAGCACAGCACGTAGGGGACGTTGATGCCTGCGTCCTGTGCGCGGCGACGGCTGCGGGCGTGCTGCGGCTCGTAGAGGCGGGAGTCGAAGAAGCGGAAGTAGACGTCCTCGCCGCGGAGGCTGAGCTTCTTGATGAGGGTGAGCGCCAGCCCACGCGCGAAGACCGAGCGCTGGCCGCGCATCGAGGCGCTCGCGTCGCAGACGATGTAGTGGAGGCGGCGCTCCTCCTCGTGCTGTTTCTCGCGCGAGTAGTAGAAGACCTCGTTCTCCATGAAGCGCTGGTCGAAGAGATCCTCGTCGAACGCGAGCTCCGTCAGCATCAGGGAGTCGAGCGTGCCGCGTCGCGCCAGCCCCGCGTAGCCGTCGACACTGAAGGTCTGCTGGCCGCTGGCGCGCTTGGTCTCGAGCACGCTGGGAAGGAGATCGAGGCTGAAGTTGACGACGTCGTTCGCGTCGGGGCTCTGGAAGACGTTGAGGAGGTCGAGCATGCCCAGCGCGCTCGCGGCGCTCGCCTCGGCGCCGAACATGCCGAGGAGGCGCAGGGTGTCGAGGTCGATCTGCTCGACGCTGGTGATCAGGCGGAGGCGCTCGGTGGCGAGGTGGCCGATGAACTTCGCGTCGGCGGCGCGATCGTGCGCGGTGAAGAGGTTGGGCAGCTGCGCGTCGAGGTCGCGGTAGATCTCCGGGTCGAGGGGCAGGGGCACGCCGACGGGGCGACGCCCTGGGCCGAGGTGCCGCTCGTAGATGGGGCCGAGGATCTTCAGCAGCAGCACGCTGATCAGATCGTCGCCGAGCCGCCAGCCGCGGCTCTTCTCCATCACCTCGCTCTCGGCGATCTCCTTGATGGTGTCTACCCAGAGCTCGTGCGCGCGCCGGGTCTCGGCGGGCATGGGGATGCGCTCGAACCCGCGGCGCGCGCCGATCGGCGCCGCGCCCCCGTCCTGCGTCGCGAGCGCGCCGATGTCGTGCACGGCCCAGAACGGCACCGCGAGCCCCACCTTGGCCAGCGCGTTCCGCCAGTGCGCGGCGCGCAGCACCGCCATGGGGTTGTCCATCTGGACGCAGCTCAGCGCCAGGCCCCCGACATCTCGGCCCTGCGCGGTCTGCGCGAGCTGCGGCGTCACCGGCATCCGACTGTCTCAGCCTGGGGAGGAGGGGACGGTGTTTACTTGTTGACTTGTGGTGCGCAAAACTTTCTGACCGTGATTGGGGATGGGGTCTGGAGCCCCCCAAGAAGTCAACAAGTAAACACCGTCCCTGGGTCCTGGGGTGGGGAGGGTCACTGGGAGAACTTGCCGGACTGGAAGACGTGGCCGAGGAGCTGGTCGACGCGGGCGATGGCCTCCTGGGCGGGCTGGGTGCCGATGGCCTGGAGGGCGGCCTTGATCTCGTTCAGGGCCTTGAGCTGGCTGAAGAGCTGGATGTCGCTCAGGGGGCGATCTCCAGTCAGCAGCTCGCGGATGCGGTTGATCTCCGCGATGAGCGCGTCCATGCCGACGTCGGCGGCGCCGAAGCGTCGCGCCTCGGGGTGGTCGCGGTAGTGCGCCTCGAGGACCGGGCCGACGATGCCGTCGAGGATCTCCGCCTGGTCGAGGTTGTTCCAGATGTGGCGGAGGATGAAGAAGTCGCTCGCGTCCGGGGCGGCGCGGCCGTCGAGCATGGCGCTCGCCGCGAAGAGCTTGAGCAGCTTGATCGCCCGGCGGTCGGACATGGAGACGCCCTCGGCGCGGATCTGGAAGACCAGGCCCTTGTAGGTGCTGAGGAAGTCCTCCGGGAAGTTCCGCATGCGCTGGGCGAAGACGACCTGGAGGTCGTGCAGCGACTGCGCGGTCAAGAGCGGCTCCATGCGATCGTAGGTGCCGCTGAGCTTGTTGACCTCGTGGGTCAGGCCGCGCTGGAGCAGGTCCTGGAAGTGGTAGCTGTCCAGGTTCTCGCTCCGCACCCGCAGCAGGAAGCGGTCGAACACCGCCATCAGGTCTTCGTCGTTGGGGACCTCGTTGGAGGCGCCGAACGCGCTGATGAGCGGGGTCTTGTGCACCGTGCCGCCGACCGTGTAGACGCGCTCGTTCAGCACGCTCAGGAGCGAGTTCAGGATGGCGCTGTTCGCCTTGAAGACCTCGTCCAGGAAGACGATCTCGGACTGCGGCAGCATGCCGTCCATGCGGCGCTGGTAGTTGCCCGTGCGGAAGGCCTGGATGTCGATCGGGCCGAAGATCTCGTTCGGCTCGGTGAACCGCGTGAGCAGGTACTCGAAGTACGTCGCGTCGACGAGCTTCGCGAAGAGGCGGATGAGCGCGCTCTTGGCCGTGCCGGGCGGTCCGATGAGCACCATGTGCTCGCCCGCGATGGCCGCGACGAGCATGAGCCGCACCGCCTCGCTCTTTCCGAGGAAGGTGGACTCGAGGGTGCGCGCGACCTGTTGGAGGCGCGGGATGGTAGCCGAAGCAGGGGCGGTCACGGTCGAACCTCCGGGAGGGGAGCGGAGCTGCGCGGCGCAGGCCGCTGGCAGCGTCGAACGAGCGGGGCGACCTCGTCGAGGACACCGGGGGGCAGAGCCGAGGCGAGCCGGGCGCAGCGCTCTTGCACCACGCCGCGGTCGTCGTCGTCGAACGCGCGGACCTCGTCGAGCATGGTCTCGTCGTCGAAGAACGCGGGGAGCACCGCGGCGTAGCGCGCCACGTCGCGGTCGGAGAGGTCGAGGTGGTCGGGCAGGCCGGGGCCCGGCACGTCGAGGGTCGCGGTCATCTGCGACTCGAAGCAGAGCGCGAGCGCGTAATACAGGTGCGCGGGCGGAGCGTGCTGCAGGATCGGGTCGCCCAGCGCGCGGCCCAGCCGCGGGGCGGCCTTCCACTCGCCGCGGGCCACGATCTCTCTCGCGATGCCCCCGCGGATCGCGTCGTCGCTCAGGACGGCGAGCGTGGCGAGCCCGAAGCGGAAGCGCTCGCACAGGTCGAGCCGCAGCAGCTCCGTCACGGGGCTGCGCGAGAGCAGCTGCCGGAGCCGCGACAGCGTCGCGAGCCCCGCCTCCGCGTCGACCTTCGCCCAGAGCGCCTCGACGTCGATGAGGTTCTCTTGCTTGCGGAAGTCGCCCATCACCGGGCGCGTCAACAGGCCGCTGTTCGTCGGCCGCCCGATGAAGCGGTAGGTGTAGGCCCAGCTCTTGGCCACCACGTCCTTGCGCCGCAGCGCGGGCAGCGGGTCGAGCAGCGCGTGACGGGCGAGCGCGTCGGCGCGCGTGTTGGGCGGGGCCACGGCCTCGATGATCTCCGCCACCCAGTCCGCGATCCGCTCGCGGTGACCGCGCGCGAACAGCCGATCGAGCTTGGGGTCGGTGATGAGCACGAGGTCGTAGCTCGCCATCGCGAGCAGGATCAGGTCGCGGTCTGGCCAGGGCACGTTGCGGATCGGCGCGAGCGACGAGGCGTGCCGGTGCAGCTGGTCGTAGATCTCGTGGTCGGCGAGCGAGTCGGTCGACGTCGCGTGCTCGAAGTAGGTGATGGCGCCGGGCGCGAGCGGCCGGTCGACGGTGACCATGCCGCCCGTCACGAGCGGCGCGACGAAGCCGATCACGAGTGCGTCGAACTGGCGCTGGAGCTTGTCGCCGTCGCTCACGGCTCTTCGTCCTCGCCGTCGCCCGAGCCCACCGGCAGGTCCTTGCCGGGCACGCCCCAGAGCGGGAAGCGCCGCGCGTCGCCGTACTGCATGAGCGGCAGCGGCGGGTCGAGCTGCGCAGGCGCGTCGGCCGAGATCGTGTGCGCGGCGACGTCACGGAGGACCTGGCGCGAGACGGGCCCGAAGGCGCCCGCGGCCACCACGCGCGGCGTGCCGGGCGGCTCGAAGAAGACGTGCCCGCCCTGTCGATCGGCGACGAGGTCGTTCAGCACCTGCGGCGCCACCGCGGGCACGAGGGTCATGCCGCTCGGCACGTAGATGCGCTCGGCGACCTCGGAGTAGAAGACCCCGAGCGGCACGCCCTCGATCCCGCCGGAGTCGAGCAGGTAGATGCGGTCCTCGGCGATCGCCATGCGCAGGGTCGAGAGCGTGCGCGGCGGCAGCGCGTAGAGCATGCGCGCCAGCCACTCTCGCTGCGACAGGGGGACCACCGCCGCGACCACCGCGCGCCACGGCGCCATCGTCGTGTCGAGCTTGAGCGGCAGCTCGAAGGTCAGGTCGCCGCCGCCCGCTTCGCCCTTGGACACCGCCCGCGCCTTCTCGAGGTGCAGCTCGTTGCGCACCAGCGAGCGCACCGGGGCGAAGGGCGGCGCGGGATCGACGATGAGCACGTTGCCGTCCCCGCGGAAGAGGGTGAGCGCCTCGTCCTCGAAGATGCTCTGGCAGCTCTCGAGCGCGATGGGGTGTCGGAAGCCGAGCTCCACCGCGAAGCTCGCGCCGATCGGCTCGAAGACGTTCACTCCCGGCAGGGCGCTCATCAGCTCGACGATGCGCGGCGGCGTGTCGGTGACGTCGAAGACGTAGAGGCGCTTGGTCGCGTCGTCGAAGGCGGATTCGCTCGGCCACTCCGCGAAGGCGGCGCGCGCCTGGACCTGCCAGCGGAAGAGGTAGCCGACGAGCGCGCCGCCGATGCCGACCTCGGCCGTGACGAAGAGGCGCGAGGGCGCGGCGTGTCGCTCGGACGGAGGCACCCGCACCGGCTCGAGCTTCATCACGAGATCGCGGAAGCCGATCTCCCGCTCGAAGGCGTAGGGCTGACGGAAGCTGTCGTGATACAGCACGACGTCCGCGCGCTCGTCGAGCAGCTCCTCCACGTCGTAGCCGAGCGGTGAAGCCGGGTCGCGGTACTTGACGAAGTGGCGCGAGGTCCCCGTGAAGACCAGCCCGCCCGCGAGCTTGGCCACCGACGCGATGCGGTCCATCCGGTAGGACGACTCGGCCGCGCAGCTCAGCAAGATCTCGCGCGTCTTGAGCGGCGTGACGACCCGGCGCAGGTCCAGGCTCGGCAGGAGCTCGTCCAACGAGCCCTCCTCGCCATACGCCCGCAGGAACGCGACCAGCCGGTCGAGGCTCGGGAAGAGCACCGCGCCCTTCTGGCCCAGGACCACCCCTCGGGCGTCGGGCGTGACACCGGGTGTGCGGAAGCGGGTCTGGTGGAGCGCCGCGCGTTCGAGCACGCGCGCGAACGTAGCACAGTCCGACGCGCCTCGATGCCCGGAGAATCTACCCCCGATCGAGCTGGGTGACGCGCCGCGCGAGCGACGTGAAGCCCCGCTCGAGCTCCTCCCCCGCCTCCTGCCCCTCGGGCAAGCAGTCGGCCCGGGTGAGGAGGTCCTCGAGCGCGTCGGAGTGCGCCCCGGACGTTCGGAGCGCGGCGTTCAGCGCGCGGCGCAGGTCGAGTCGTCCCGCCAGGAAGAGATCACACACGAGACGCATCGCCGCGTCGGGCCGACCTTGAACGCAGGACAGCGCCTCGAGGAGCCGGAGGACCGCGACGTCGCTGAGCGGCGTCAGAAAGCCATTCCTGGATCCGGTCGCGCCCGACGCGGCCCTCCTCGAAGTCGAGATACAGGAGATAGGCCTCTGGATCGGTCGACGCAGGCATCTCGGGAATCATATCGATCCCATCGATTTGCGGGGCTCGGCGGAGACTCCTGACGGGACGTCGTCAGCAGGGGGCCCGCAGAGTGCGCGCACACACCGAGAGGGAGGACAGAGATGAGCGCCAAGGAGATCGGACAGGACCTCGTGAAGCTTTGCCGCGAGGGCAAGAACCTCGAGTGCATCGAGAAATACTACGCCCAGGACGTCGAGAGCGTGGAGGCGATGGCGCCCCCGGGCGGCGACCGCGTCACGAAGGGCATCGAGGGGGTCAAGGGCAAGAACCAGTGGTGGATGGAGAACCACGAGGTCCACTCCGCGAGCGTGGAGGGGCCGTACCCGCACGGGAAAGATCGCTTCGCGGTGCGCTTCGACTTCGACGTCACGTTCAAGCCAGAGAAGAAGCGGACCAAGATGGACGAGATCGCGGTCTTCCACGTGAAGGACGGGAAGATCGTCCGGGAAGAGTTCTTCTACGACATGTGACGCGTCCGGAGAGCGGCGCGGGGGCGTGGCCGAACGCCGTGTCCCCGCGCCGGGGGCCTCGAGAGCCGGGCGCTACGAAGGCGTCGAAAATCGGCTCCGTTCCGCCTATGCTGCGTCGCGATGGCAGCCGAGGTACTTCGATGAGCGCACTGAACGCGATCTCACAACCCGCGCGAGAGGTCCTGCTGGAGGCGCTGATGAGCGTCGCCTGGGCGGACCGGACGCTGGCCGAGGAGGAGCGCAAGGCGGCGCAGGCGGCGGCGATGAGCCTCGGGCTCGTGTTGCCTGGCGACAAGGATCTGGCGTCGCCCGATCGCACGCCCGTCCCGCCGGAGCAGCTGGCCGTGGACGCGCTCAACGCGCGCGACCGGGAGCTGGTCTTCCTCTGCGCGGCGTGGATGGCCTTCGCCGATCACGTCGAGGACCCGAGCGAGACGCAGATCCTCGACCGGCTGCAGCGCCGCTTCGAGATCGAGGAGGATCGCGTGCAGTGGCTGAAGGAGCGCGCGCACGAGCTGCGCGACAAGCAGACCCCGGACGCCTCGTGGTGGCGCGCCTTCGACGAGCTCGTGGTCGAGGCGGCCAAGTCGCTGCAGAACGACGCCCCGCGCTGAGCGCATGGCCGCTGTCGGAACAGGCGCGCTTCGACTCGCGCTCTCGTCGATGGTCTGGCTCGCCGCGGCGGCGCCCGCGTCCGCGCAGGAGCGCGCCGAGGCCACGGCGCCGGCG
>SHBB01000085.1 GCA_004213565.1 Sandaracinaceae bacterium | reverse complement strand
CAGCTGGCGCTGACCTTCGATCATCTCGGCCGCGGCGATGAGCCGCAGCGGGCTGCGCGCGGCGACGGTCACGTCGGCGATGAGGCGAAGGTCACCTCGCACCAGCTCGGCCCACGGCCGCGCGCCAGGGTTGAGGGCTTCGATGGCCAGCCGGGCAGGCCCCGACGGAGCCGGACGCACGACCGCGGGGAGAGGAGGCGCGGGCGTGGGCGGCTCCGTCGGGGGCTGCCCCCCGGCGCTCGCAGCCGTCGAGCAGACGGCGACGAACAGGAGAGCGGCGAAGGTCTTCAACGAACCTCGATGTCCGCGCGACGGTCACGGGTCCAGCCGCTCTCGTCGTCACCCGAGGCGTACTCCTCGCCCACCGAGTGGACCTGCATGCGGCTGCCCTCGACGCCGAGGTTGCCCATGTACTGGCTGACGGTGCGGGCGCGGCGGTCGCCGAGCGCGAGGTTGTACTCCTCGGTGCCGCGGGGGTCGGTCATGCCGGTGACGGCGGCCTGGCCCTGACGGCGCTGGAGACAGCTGGCGTTGTTCTCGAGCGCGCTGCGGGCGCTGCCGTCGAGCTCGCTCGAGTCGTACGCGAAGTACACGGCCTGGACCTGGCAGTTGCCGTTGGCGAGGTCGTCTCCGCCGCTGGTCGAGGCGCGGCCACGCTGGTCACTTCCGGTCAGCGCGTCGCCGCCGTTCTGGGCGTCGGCGTTCTGCGACGAGCCACAGCCGATCAGGAGCGCGGTGCAGAGAGCGAGCGTGGAAGCAATGCGAGTGCGGGTCATGTTCTCCTCCGACCGGGACCATCGCCCGGCGTCTTTCGGGAACCCATTGAGCACTCTGCGTGCCAACCTCGCGCCGTCGTGAACCGGGCTTCGTCGTCGCTGGAGGGGGCGAAATGCCCCCCGCCCTCGGGGCAGGGGGCACGTTGCCCCCCGGTTCGTACGGGGCTCGACAGGGATACGGCCCATCTCCACATTGCGGGCATGACCAAGCCTCGGAACGGAGCCCTCGTCGCCCTCGGGATCCTCTGCGCCGCCTCGGTGTTCTTCGCCGCGGGCTGCGCGACCCGGGCCCGCGTCCGCTACGCCACCTACGTCGAGGCCGCCCCGCCCGCGCCCCAGGTCGAGTACACCCCTCCCGTGCCTGGCCCCGGGTACGTCTGGGTCAACGGCTACTGGTACTGGAACGGCTACGAGTACACGTGGGTGCGCGGCCACTGGGCGGTGGCACCTGGCGCCGGGTACGTGTGGGTGCGCAGCGGCTACGTCCACGTCGACGGCGACTATCGCTTCGTGCCTGGCCGCTGGTCGATCGAGGCGCGCGCCCCGCGGGTGCAGTACGTCCACCCCGCACCTCGCGTGCGAGCGGCGCCGGCCTACCGCGCGGCGCCTCCGGTCCGCGCCACGCCGCCGCAGGGGCGCGGCGGCGGCGTGACCGTCCGGCCGCGCTGATCGAGGGCGATCAGGGGCGGAGCAGGTTCATCGCGACGGTGCGCAGGTCGTCCAGATCGAACGGCTTGCTCAACACGTGCACCACCCCGAGCCGGGCCGCGCTCTCGAACGTGGCCGCGTCGGCGAACGCGGACACCAGGATGACCCGCACGTGCGAGCCGGCTGCGCGGAGCCCGGCCACCAGCTGCAGCCCGTCGAGGTGCGGCATGCGCACGTCGGAGACGATCAGGTCGGGCTCGCGCCCGCCGCGCAGGGACTCCGCCAAGAGCCGGGCGAGCCCGTCCCCGTCGGCCGCGGCGATCACGTCATAGCCGTCGCGACGGAGGGCGCGCGTCACGAGGCGGCGCATCTCTTCGTCGTCTTCGGCGACGAGCACGAGGGGAGGGGCGGGGCGGAAGGCAGGGGCGGCGGTCATGCTGCCGACATGCAATCCGGCGATGCCAACTCTCGAGGGGGGCGGCCCCCCACGCGCACCCGCTGGCACGGCGTTCGCTCAGCCGCCTGCATCATGTACGTCGAACCTCGTGACCTGCTTCGTCCCACCGAGCGCAACCGCTGGCGAGCCTCCTTCGGAGAGCTCTTCGGCGGGGCGCTCTCGGTCGGCCTCGTCGTCGCGCTGGCCTTCGCCCCCTCGGCGGTGAGGAGAGCGCCGACGCCCGAGCGCGTCACGGTCCCCGTCTCGGCGCGCGCGAAGATCGATCCCACGCCGACCCCGGTGGAGGCGCCGGCCGGTCTCGAGCTCCCGGACGAGCCCGCCCTCGAGTCGCCAGCCCGCGTGTCGCCCGCGCCGGAGGCACGCCGCCGTCGTCGCGCTCGCCCCGCGCGCGCTCGCTCCGAACAGCCCGGCCTGGACGACGTCCTGCGCTCGGCGAGAGAGCTCTCCGACGGCTCCTGAGCCTTGGCCCGGCGAGTGCAGTGTTCGAGGCCAGGAGGATCCGATGCTCACCCAATCCCCCCTCTCCATCCTGGTCGCGGAAGACGACCCCGAGATGCGTCGCCTCGTCTCCGCTGCGCTGCGTAAGAAGGGACACGACGTGGAGGAGGTGGCGAGCGGCGCCTCGCTCCTCGAGCGGCTCCGTAGCGAGCCTCTGCCGCGCTTCCTCGTGACCGATCTCCGGATGCCGTGGCTCGACGGTCTCGAGGCGCTGCGCGCCGCGGGCCCGACCCGGTGGGTCCCCACCCTGCTCATCACCGCGTTCCCGGCGCCGGACGTGGTCGGCCGCGCGCTGGAGGCGGGCGCCGACGTCCTCGCCAAGCCCTTCGATCTCGACGAGCTGTGCGGGCGTGTCGCGGAGATGCTCCGAGAGCTCGACCCGTTCGGGACGATGGCGCACGACGGATACGGGCCGATCCGCCGCCGCGGTCCGTGAGGCTCAGGTCTCGTCGTCCGCGCCGCCGTGGCCCCAGCGCTCGAGCTTGCGGTAGAGCGTCTTGCGATCGAGCCCGAGCACCTTGGCGGCCTGGCCCCGTCGACCGCCCACCGCCTCGAGCACGCGCAAGATGTAGCGGCGCTCGACCTGCTCGAGCGGCACCAGCTCGCCCGGGTCGTCCGTCGAGACGAGCACGTCGCGCCTCGGCTCGTAGTCCTGCAGGCGAGGCGGGAGGTCGTCGACCGTGATGAGCTCGTAGCGCGCCATCGCCACCGCCCGCTCGACGCAGTTGACCAGCTCTCGCACGTTGCCGGGCCAGCGGTAGCGCAAGAGCAGGCGCGCGGCCTCGGGATCGATCCCCGTGATGTCCTTGTTCGCCCTCGCCGCCGCGTCCGTCAGCAGGCCGTGCGCGATCTTCAGCACGTCCGCCCCGCGCGCGCGCAGCGGCGGGACCTCCAGCTCGATCACCGCGAGGCGGAAGTAGAGGTCCTCCCGGAAGGCGCCGCGCTCCACCGACGCCACGAGATCGCGGTTGGTGGCCGCGACGATGCGCGCGTCGAAGGGGATCTCGGAGTCCGCGCCGACGGGGCGCACGGTGCGCTCCTGGAGGGCGCGCAGGAGCTTGGCCTGCATGCTCGCGGGCATCTCGCCCACCTCGTCCAGGAACAGCGTGCCGCCGTGCGCTTGCACGAAGAGGCCGCTCCGCGCGCTGCGCGCGTCCGTGAAGGCGCCCTTGGCGTGCCCGAACAGCTCGCTCTCGAGGAGGCTCTCGGGCAGCGCGGCCACGTTCACCGCCACGAACGATCCCCGCGCGCGCGGGCTCTGATCGTGGAGCGCTCGCGCGACGAGCTCCTTGCCGACGCCGCTCTCACCCGTGATGAGCACGGTGGCGTCGGCCGGCGCGACCCGCGCGATGGTGTCGAGCACCCGCCGCATGGCGGGGCTGTCGCCGATGAGGCCGGCGCTGTGCTTCGAGGGGCTCTCCGCGCGCAGGCGGGTGAGCTCCCCGCGCAGCTGGCTCAGCTCCACCGCGCGCCGCAGCGCGTGCTCGGCGAGGTCGAGGTCCAGCGGCTTCTGCAGGAAGTCGTACGCGCCGCGCCGGATCGCCTCGACCGCCGTCTCGAGCGAGCCGAAGGCGGTGAGCAGGATGACCGGGAGGTGAGGGTGGCCCGCGCGGATGCGCTCGCAGAGCTCGAGCCCGGTCATGGGCCGCATCGACACGTCGGTGATCACCGCGTCCACCGGCTGGGCGTCGAGCGCCTCGAGCGCGGCGAGGCCGGACCGCGCGGTCTGCACGTCGAAGCCGCGCTTCTTCAGCCCTCGCTCGAAGGTCGTCAGCAGGGCCTCGTCGTCGTCGACCAGCAGCAGCCGCGCGCTCATCGGAGCTCCTTCGGGATCGTCACGGTGAAGACCGTGCCTCCCCCTTCCGCTTCCGCCACTGCCACCTTGCCGCCGTGCTCTTCCACGATGCCGTGTACCACGCTGAGGCCGAGGCCTGTCCCCTCGCCGACGTCCTTGGTCGTGAAGAAGGGCTCGAAGAGGCGGCGCTTGGCCTCCTCGTCCAGGCCGATCCCCCGGTCGCGCACGCTGAGGCGGACGTCTTCGCCTTCGCTCTCGAGCGCGATCACCACCTCTCCCCCGTCGGGCTGGGCCTGGATCGCGTTCATCACGAGGTTGGTCAGGACCTGCTGGAGCTGCCCGGGATCGACGGCGGCCTCGATCGCGTCCTCCCCTTCGAGTCGCAGGTCCACCTGCGCCTTCGAGGCGTGGGGGCGGAGCATCGCGAGCACGCTCGCCGCCAGCTCTCGCAGCCGCTCGGGGCTGCGCTGGGCGGGGCGACGGCGCGCGAAGTCCAGGAGCTGCCGGATGATCGCGGTCATGCGCTCGGCCTGCTCGCGGATCACGCGCGCGTCATCGGGGATCTCCTCACCCTCCGATTCGCCCTTCTCGATCATCTTCGCGCGGGCGCTCACCACGTTCAGGGGCGTGCCGAGCTCGTGGGCCACGCCGGCCGCGAGCTTGCCTACCGTGGAGAGCCGGTCCGCGTGCCGGAGCTGCTCGAGCGCCGAGACGCGCGCGTCCGCCTCCCGGGCCGCCGTCGCTGACAGCTCCGCGAGGCGCCGCCGCATCTCGTCCAGCTCACGGCCCAGCTCGGCCAGCTCGTCGCGCCCGTCGCGCGGGAGCGCGCGGCTCAGGTCGCCCTCGCCGATGCGTCGGATCCCGGCCACGAGCGGCCGAAGGCGACGGTCCAGGACGAGCCAGCCCGCGAAGTGGACCAGCGCGGCGCAGGCCAGGAGCGTCATCAGGGTCACCATGGTCACCCGCCAGACCGTGTCCTTCAGATAGATGTCGTGGGGGGCGAGGCTCTCCTTCAGCTCGAGCACGCCCGCCGGGCCGGCCGCGGTCTCGACCGGGATGCGGGTGACGAAGAAGCGCTCTCCGCCCTCGCGCACCTCTCGCGCCGACGGCTGGGCCTCGCGCGTCGTCAGCCAGCGGATCTCCACGTGGTCGCGGCGCCGGTCCGCCTCGTCCACCGCGAGCAGCGCCTCCTCGGGCCCCGCGCGCTCGATCAGGGCGGCCGTCGTCTCCGCGAGCGCGTGACCCAGCACGAGGTGATCGTTGCGCACGTCGTCGAGGAAGACCTGCGACTCGCGGTGCACGCGAAAGCCGGCGTGAATCGCCATCACGAAGGCGATGGCGATGCCCGCGGCGAGCGTGAGCTTGGTGCTGATCCGGTTCACGTGTCGTCCGCCTGCATCGAGTGGGCCACATCGGGGGGCGCCGTGGTCGACTCCTCCTCGTCCGCGGCGCCCTCTTCGGGCGAGGAGGTGCCCGGGCTCTCCACGGCGTCCACGGGGGCGACGGGCGGGCGCCCGTCCTCCGGTGTCTCCGCCTGGATGGGGTCGGCCCCGTCGGAGTCGTCCAGCGCACCGGCGTCGTCGACGTCCGGCTCGTCGGTCGAGAGCTCCGGCGCGCCGTCCCCTTCGACCACACCGTCGACCGGCTCGCCCGTCGAAGCGTCGAGCTCGGCACGCTCGATCAGGTGCCGTCGGAGGAACGCCTCGAGCACGGCATGGAAGGTGTCGCGGTTGGCGCGCCGCGCGAAGCCGTGCCCCTCCTGCGGCGCCACCATCAGCCACACCTCGGTGCCGTTGGCGCGCACCGCGTCGACCACCTGGAGCGCCTCCTGGACGGGCACGCGCGGATCGTTGGCCCCGTGCGCGACCAGCAGCGGCGACGTGATGTCGGCGGCGCGCGTCGTGGGCGAGACGGCCTCGAGATAGCTGCGCACCTCCGGGTCCGTCTCGTCGCCGTACTCCCGACGCCTGAGCGCGCGACGGTAGGGTCGCGTGTTCTCGAGAAAGCTCACGAACCGCGAGATCCCCACCACGTCCGATCCGCACGCGAGCCGCGATGGGAACGCGGCGAGCGACGCCAGGACGACGTACCCGCCATAGGACGCGCCGTGGATCCCCACACGCGTCTCGTCGAAGCGGCCGTCGGACGCCACCCACTCGAGCACGGCCCCGACATCGCGGATGGCGTCCGCCCGCCGGGTCCCGTCGTCCAGGCCCAGGTACCGTCGCCCATAGCCGCGTGAGCCGCGCACGTTGGGCGCGACCACCGCGACCGAGAGCTCGTTCACGAGGTACTGAATGATCGGGTCGTAGCTCGGTCTCGTCTGCTCCTCGGGGCCGCCATGGATCCAGAGGAGCACGGGGTGGGGGCCCTCACCGGGCGGCGTCACGACGATGGTCGGGATCGGCAGCCCGTCGAAGCTCGGGATCCGCACCTGCTCGGGCGTCGTCGCCTGTGAAGGGAGCGAGGCGTCGGTCCACCAGGTGAGGGTCTCCGTCTCGAGGTCGAAGGTGGCTACCCGCGCGGGATGTTCTGCGGTGGCGACGTCGAAGGCGAGCTGCTCCCTCCCCAGCCAGCGAAGGCCGCGGAGGGTGCCGCGCGGAATCTCCAACGGCCGCTCCTCCCCCGACGTGAGGTCCAGCAGCCGCACCGAGCCCACGCCGTCCTCGTTGGTCACGTACGCCAGCCGTCGGCGATCGGGCCCGAGCGCCCACGCCTCGACGTCGCCATCGCGGGCCGGCGTCAGCGGGAGGGCGCTCGACCCGTCGAACCGGAAGAGTCGCTGGAACTCGCCCCCGCGATCCGTCAGGACGACGTACGAATATTCACTCAGTCGGCGCGCGTCGAGGGTGGCGACGCCGGTCGGCCGTCCCAACGCGCGGGTCGTCCCGTCGCCGATCGCGATCTCGTGAACGGAGGAGTCGAGGACCGACCGGAAGTGCCGGAGCAGGACATGCTCCTCATCGGACCAGGCGAGCACCACCCAGCTCCCTCGCTGAGCGCGGGAGAGGAGTGGGGCGTCGAACCCGTCGGCGCTCGCCACGGCGAGATCCATGTCGGCCTCGGAGCGGTCGTTGAACGTGTAGGCGACGTGCGATCCTCGAGGTGACCAGCGGAACGCCCCGTGCCGGACACCCTCGCGCCCCGCGACGCCAAGCACCGAAGCCGGCGGACGGAGGAGCTCGAGTCGATAGTCCTCGGTGCCGCCAGGGTCGGTCCGGATCGTCAGGAGCTCCCTGCGCCCGGGCACCGCGGCCACCTGGATCACGGGGTCGGGCCGGGCGGTCACTTGCTCCGGCGCGGCCCCCGGCGCGGAGAGGTGGTGAACTTGCACGCTCGGTCCTCGGCGGGCGTACACCCACAGCCCCCCGTCCGGCGCGACGCCCGCCAGCCGGCTGCGCTGCACTCTCAGATAGCGTGCCAGGCGATCGCTGGGCACGGTGTCGGCGTCCTCCGGGATCTCGAGGTGGGGAGGCTCGGTGGGCAGCTCCTCCGCCTCGAACTCGAAGCCCGTGTCGTCCTCGGGGCCGCCGACGATGCCCTCCTCGTTCTCCTCGAGGATGGCCTGCGCGGGCGTGGGCCAGTGCGGGCGGCGCGTCTCCTCTCGGCTCGCGTGGCGGGGTGCGCCGCAGGCGATCAGCAGCGCCGTCACGGCCGCGAGTGAAGCTCCTTGCAGAAGACACGATTCACTGGCGGCGAGCGTGTGGGCGTCGTCGACGGAGGCGGGCTCCGGCGCGAGGCGCGGGTGGAGGCGTCGGAGGTTCAACGGGATGGACGCCTGCGCGAGCGCGGCGGCGTTGAGGGTGGAGGCGGCTCGGTCGAGGGTGGATCCGGCGCCACCTGGACGGGCGCCGCCGCGGGGCTGATGTTGCACTCGGCGAAGGAGTCGGCAAACGCTGCCCGAGCCGCGGCGTCCATCCGGTCATGCAGGTAGCGCCGCGCCTGGCACGTGCGTACGGCGCGCGGGTCGCGGCGCGCGAGCGCGCGTCGCATGTCCACGCGCAGGACCGAAGCGCTCCGGTCGACGCATGGGCTCTGCCGCGTCGAGGTCGCGCGACAGGCCGGGAAGTCGCTCGCCCGCTGCACCAGCTCCAGCGGGAAGGTGCTCTCCAGGGTCGCGAGCGTGCTGAACCAGCCGGCCGTGTCCGTGCGTCGCCCCTGGGCTCCGACGGCGTTGCCTTCGTGGCAGCGCGTGCAGTCGTTCAGCGTCACCAGCGCGCTCGCCGCGGTGTCGGAGTGGGGGCGCGCCCGCATCGCGGGCAGCGCCGTGCGCAGCGCCAGGTCGAGCAGGCGCCGCGCCTCGTCACGGGCCGGCGCATCTCCCCTCCGCCAGGAGTAGCCGACCAGCGGCGAGAACGCCGTCGCGTAGAGCGGTTGCAGCGCTCGCATCTGCTGCTGATCACCCTCGGCGATCTCGGCGCCCCTCACGCCGGACACGGTCCAGGTGCCCGCGATGTCTCCCGCCTCGTACGCGATCCGCTCCGCCCGCGTGCCGGCCGGAGGCACGAGGCGCGGCGAGCCCCCTTCGTCGACCACCGTGATGCGGGCGTCGTGCGGCACGCGCAGGAGGGTCACCACGCGCACGCCCGGGTGCGCAGAGCGCAGGGGCACGGGCGGGGCGAGCACCACGAAGTCGTCGTCGCTCCACGCGGTCTGCTGCGCGTTGATCAGCAGCTCGCTCACCCTCACGCCGGGCGTCGCGCGCGGCATCACGAAGGGGCGCGGCTCGGGGTCCGTCGCGGTCCGAGGGCCGCCACAACCCAGGACGCAGGACAGCCAGCAGACGGCGACGAGGAGGCGTCTCAGAGCCCCTCCTCGTCGTCGTCGTCTTCCGCGGCGGTGGGCTGGTAGGCCCGCACCGCGTAGGTGGGACAGTCCGCGTCGACCCGGAACGAGCGGGAGAAGGTCGAGCCCTCCACGTCCTGCCCGTCGGGCCCGACGAGCGCGAGCTCGACCTGGTGCACACCTGGTCCCACGCGATCGATGCGATGGGGCACCCACTCGGTCGTCTGCCCCGTCAGGTCGTCGATCGCCCACCGTACGCGATATCCCTCTTCGCTGAGCGTGGGGACGTTGGCGAGGTAGAAGTCGAGGAGCCGCGTTCGCCCGGAGGCGCATCCCTGGGGGCGGCCATAGATGAGCGCGGGCGCGCTGGCGTCGAAGCGGAACCCGCGGGTGCGCGTACGGTGGTGGAACACGACGGTGGCGAACGCGCCGTCGCGCTTGACGCTCTCGTGATCGGCGCGCCCGAGGAACGCGCGGAGCACGTGAGAGCCCTCCGCGAGCGGCTCCCCGATCGCCTCCTCGTACAGCGCGTCGAGCGCGATCGAGCCGCTCACGTCCGACACCGCCATCTCACGTCGACCGTCGACGCTGATGTGCACGTGCCGACCGGGTGGAGGGCTGAGCGGCCAATCCCGTACCTCCAGGCGGAGGGCGACCGGCCCGCGACGGATCACCTCGCCGTCCCGAGGCGAGAGGATCCGGACGGTAGGGGCGCCCTCGAACGGCGCGCGGCTCATCTGCTGCACGTCCACTCCGCGCGGGGCTGCTGCCGGCGGGGCCGGTTCGTCGTCGGCGCGGGGCGCGTCTTCATCCTCGAGCGGCTCTGTCCCCGCGGTGGTGTCGGTCAGGGGCGTGTCCGGTGCCGCGGGCGCTGGCGCCGAGGAGCCGCAGCCGAGGGCGAGGAGGAGGCTGACGTTCAGGAGTGGTCGCATCGGCGCGACTGTAGCAGCCTCCCTTCGCTCGAAGCGGCCACCGCGGCGGGTCAGAACACCTCGGGGCAGGCCGCGGTGATCGGCCCGGCGCCGTTGTTCTCCTCGCGGCACTCGTTGAGGCCGGTCAACGGCTCGTGGTCCGGGTCGTTCAGGGTCGCGGTGAAGGCGTACGCCTCGCCCGCGGCGACGGGGGAGAACGCGACCTCGAGCACCTCGCTCGCGCCCGGGAGGAGCGCTCGCGTCGTCACCACGCGGCCGACGAACGCGCCGTCGACGTAGAAGGCGACGGGGACGCCAGCCGGGGCGCCCGCGCGGCCCGCGTTCAACACCCGCACGCGGAGCTGCAGGGTGTCGGTGCTGCAGCTCCGGGTGGAGAAGCCCGGGTCACGCAGCACGAGATCGGGCGCGTCGAAGAGGCCGTCCGGCTGGACGTTCTGGCGGAAGTTGTTGAGGCCCGGCGTGCTGTAGTTCGGCGCCTCGCGCGTGGGCAGCGTGCCGTCCTCGTTGATGTTCGTGACGTGGTAGCTGTGCTGGTTCCAGATGCGGCGCGTGCGCACCCACTGGTTCTCGGGGTGACCGAACGCGTGCACGCCCGTGGTCGAGGGCGAGCCGTCGGCGCAGCTGGAGAAGGCGTAGTTGTTCTCGACGAGGATGATCTCGGCGTGGTCGTCGTTGTCGACGTCCACCACGATCGGATACTCCGTCAAGGTACCGCTCGTGTTGCAGCGCTCGAGGTAGACGTCCCCCGTCGGCCCGCGGAACGTGCGGAAGAGCAGTTCGTCGTTGTAGAGCACCTCCGCGAGCCCGTCGCCCTCGAAGTCGAACACGCTCGACCCCGTCGCGCGGCTCGATTCGTCGCGGGTCTCCAGGTACCACTTCAGCGTCAGGTCGTTCTCGAAGATCACGTAGGCGTAGCCGCCTGCCAGCGCGATCTCCGGCTCGGGGTCGCCGTCGAAGTTCGCGATGGTGGGCGGGCCGCCGCCCGTCAGCGGGTCGCGCGTGGGGTAGCGGGCGCGGCGCGCGGCCACCCGCGTGTCGATGGAGGCGTCGCCCGACGGCGTGATCTCGAGCGGGCCGGCGAGGAGCGCGCCGGTCGCGCCGTCCCGGACGGTCACCTGGTGCGAGGTCGCGCTGGTGGCGACGATGTCGGGGTCTCCGTCGAGGTCCACGTCGGCGACGGCGACGTAGCCGCCCTCACCGCTCCAGAGCGGGACGCTCCAGACGACGGAGCCGTCCGCGTTCGCGACGCCGTTGATCCCGATCAGCTCGAGGTCGGGGTCGTCGTCGACGTCGTAGATGACCGCGATGGCGTTGGTGGCGTCGAGCCCCGTGTTCACCACCCCGCTTCCGTCCGCCTGCGCGATGGAGTTGCCGACCACGATCTCCGCCACGCCGTCGCCGTTCATGTCGGCGACCGCAGGCCGGCCGCAGCCCACGATGGCGGGATCGCTGTCGAAGCGGTGCAGGATCTCCCCCTCGTTCGAGAAGATGGTCAGGCGCGACGTGCCGAAGGTGGCGCCGGGGTCGAAGGTGCAGCCGATGATCTCCGGCCCGGGCGAGTCGGCGCGCACGTCGGCGATGGCCACCTCGAGCGCGGGGTGGGTGCGGAAGCTCGGATCCGACGTCGGCCAGATGCGGGAGCCGTCCGCGCCCGAGATCGCCCGCAGCACACCGTCGGCGTTGTAGGCGCTCGCGCCGCCCGTGTCGGGGCTGCGCGTCCGGAAGGTGTTGAAGACCACGTCCGGGATGTCGTCCTCGTCGATCACGCCGTCGCCGTTGTCGTCGGTGAGGTTGGCGACCATCGCCGCGCTCATCACCTGGTCGTGCAGCGGCATGACCATCGGGTCGTTCGCCCAGTGCCACTCCTCGACCAGCTCGAACGCGCCCGTGCCCGGGCGGTACTCGCACTCGTCCGACCCGGTCACGCGCGGCAGGCAGCGCCCGATGCTGGCCTCGCAGTACTCGCCGTCCGGGCAGTCGATGGGCGAGTCGCAGGGCGCGCCCGGGTCGGTGCAGGTGCCGAGCAGACACGCCTGCTCCGCGCCGCAGCAGACGGCGCTCCCGGCCTCTCCGCAGGCGGCCGCTTCGCCGCAGTCGAGCACACAGATGTCGGCCACGCAGCGCTCGTCCGCGCCGCCGCAGCACTCGCCGCCGCAGAGCACATCGGTCGTGCAGCAGACCGTGTCGGTGCCGCAGACCTCGGTGTTCTCGCAGCAGGTGTCGCCGCAGGTCCGCGCCGCGGCGCACATCGGGCCCGGGCCGCTGTCCAGACCGCCGCCGTCGGCGCTCACCGGAGGCACGCAGCGTCCGTCCACGCAGAGGTCGGCGCCCGCGCACTCCGCGCTCGAGGTGCAGCTCTCGCCCTCCGGTCCCGAACAGTCACAGCCCGCGGCCCACAGCGACAGCGCGCCCATCATCCAAGCGATGCGTACAGCCTTCATGGGCGGGATCATGCCCGCTGCGCGCCCCTGGATCGAGTCGTCGTCGCGTGCGCCTCAAATCGAGACGCGAGGGGCCGTTGGGTGCAGCGGATGTCCCGCTCGGCTACCGCACGCGCTACCCTCTCCCTCGTGCGAGAGGGAGAACCCGCGCTCGCGAGGCGTCTCCGCGCGCTCAACGAGCTGGCGCTCACGCGCTACACGAGCTTCTCGGAGCTCTGCGAGGATCACCTCCGCCGCGGCTGCGAGATCCTGGGCCTCGAGACGGGCATCGTCAGCGAGGTCCGCGGCAACCGCTACGAGGTCGTCGCCGTCGCGTCATCGCTCGACGGCCTCGTCCCCGGCGACGAGTTCGACCTGGGCGCGACGTACTGTGCGGCCGTGCTCCAGAGCGGCGGCACCGTGGCATACGACGAGGTCGGGGCGATCGAAGCGCTCCGCACCCACCCCGTCTACGTGAACATGGGCCTGGAGTCGTACATCGCGGCGCCCATCCGTGTGTTCGGGCGCATCAACGGGACCCTGAACTTCTCGGACCGTTGCCCGCGTCGTCGGCCCTTCGAGAGCTGGGATCACGAGCTGGTCGCCTTGATGGCCGTGTCCATCGGGCGCGCGATCGAGCGCGAGCAGGAGCAGCGCGAACTCGAGAAGCAGCGCGCGCTCTTCGCGGCGATCTTCGACGCGCTCCCCGACGCGATGGTGCTCGCCGACGAGCATCGCGAGATCTTCCAGGCCAACCCGGCGCTGGAGCGCGTCTTCGGCTACGCCCCGGACGAGATCCTCGGCAAGAAGACGAGGGTCCTCTACGGCGACCCGGACAGCTACGAGCGCGCCGGACGCGAGCGATACAACGCGGGGGCCACCGTCGAGAACGCGCCCTACCTCATGGAGTACCGGCGCAAGGACGGCACGGTGTTCCCGGGGGAGACGGTCGGCGTGAAGGTGTGCGGGCCAGACGGCGAGCTGCTCGGCTTCCTCGGCCACGTCCGCGACGTGAGCGAGCGGCAAGAGGCCGAGCGCATGAAGGACGAGCTGCTCTCGACCGTGAGCCATGAGCTGCGTACGCCGCTGACCTCGATCCGCGGCTCGCTGGGGCTGGTCGCGGCGGGCGCGGTGCCGAAGATCGAGGGCCGCGCGGCGGAGCTCGTCGCCATGGCGATGCGCAACGCCGAGCGCCTCGAGAGCCTCGTCAACGATCTCCTCGACGTCGAGAAGCTCGGAGGCGGGCGGCTCAGCCTGGCGGTCGACGACGTCGAGGTCTCCGAGCTCGTCGACGGCACGGTCGAAGCCAACCACGGGTTCGCGAAGCGCTTCGAGGTCGCGCTCGAGATCGAGGGAGAGACGCCGAGCGTCGCGATCCCTTGCGACGCCGGCCGCGTGCTCCAGGTGCTCGACAACCTCGTCTCGAACGCCATCAAGTACTCGCCGAAGGGGGACCGCGTCGTCGTGCGCGCCGCGGAGACCGAGGGCGGCGTCCGCTTCGAGGTCGAGGACCGCGGCGACGGCATCCCCGAGGCGCTCCGAGAGCGCATCTTCGGGCGCTTCATCCAGGCCGACTCCTCCGATCGCCGCGAGAAGGGCGGCACGGGTCTCGGTCTATACATCGCAAAGAGTCTGGTCGAGCTCCACGGGGGCGACATCGGCTTCGGCGACCGCCCCGGCGGCGGCACCATCTTCTGGTTCGAGCTCCCGAAGAAGGTCCCTTACCGAAAGGCGTAGACTCGCTGCATGCGGGTCTTCGTCGCGGCGCTGGTGCTCCCGGTCCTCCTGGGCTGCGGGAGCCGCTCGATGCTCGAGGTGACGACGCCGGACGCGAGCGACGTCGGCTCGGACGCGGGCGTGCGCCCTCCACCGCCTCCTCCTCCTCCGCCTCCTCCCCCGCCCCCGCCTCCGCCGCCCCCGCCTCGCGAGTGCGAGGTGGTCGCCGACGCGGGCGGCGCCTTCGGTGGGGTGCCCGGAGTCGACATCGACTACCGCTTCATGGTCGCCGGCATCGAGGCGCCGGGGGCGCACTCCTGTCCGCGGGTGTTCCTGCGCGCGGGCGTCGATCCCGACTTCGCTGGCTCGCACCTGGACATCGAGGTCCCCTACGCGCGGGAGGAGCCGATCGCGCCTGGGCTCCGAGAGGGGACGCTCGCCGTGCACGAGGGAGGCGAGGTGTGGATGGAGGCGATCCAGGTCGACGTGCGCCGCGCCGACGGGCTCTTCGACCGCTCACTCCCCGTCGACGAGTGGCGGGTGAGCCTGACGGTCTCCCACCACGACGCCACCACCGACCTCGAGATCGACGCCGACGACGTCCCCTACTGCAACATCTTCCCGATCTGCATCTGAGGCGCCCTACCAGAACACGGCCGCGTACGCGTCGGCGCCTTCGGCGCCCTCGGCGTCGCCCGCGAACAGCGGCACGTCCTCCTCGCGCACGCGCGGGTCGGACAGCGCCTCGGCGAGCGCGTCTCGAGAGGGGAGGGCGCCTCGCACGTCGACCCCGTCGAGCGCCGCCTCGGGCCAGAGCCGGGCGAGGTCCTTCGTCGTCGCGCCCGCGGTGATCACGAGCGGCGCCTCCGCGCGCATCGCGTGTCCGATCCGCGCGATCGCCTCGGCCGCCCCCGCTCCCGCGTCGCTCACCGCGTCGACCCCGAGGGTCCGCTGCGGATCCAGGGCTCGAGCGATCGGCGCCGCCACGCGCTCGGCGAAGCGCGCGGCCTGCGCGCCGCCCTCCAGGATGGAGCCGGTGATCGTGTCCCCCTCGGCCACCGCTCCGGCGTCGAGCAGCGACCAGTACAGATAGAGCCCGTGCAGCGCCGCGCCCTCCTGCACCACCTCGATCGCCTCGAGCAGCCGCTCGCTCACCCCGAGGACCGCGCCGTCGCCGTCGACGCGGATCCCCTCCGCGCCCTCACACAGAAAGAGCCGCACCGCCTGCCGACCGGCGCGCGCCGCCTCGACCAGCGGCCGATACGCGTGCATCGGATCGAACGTGCACGGCCAGGTGGGAAACCGCGGGTTCTCCGCGAGATCGTGCCCGTAGTCACCGCGCAAGAACCCCACGCGCGCGCCGAGGATCGTCATGCCCCCTCCTACCACGTCTCCCGAGGAGGGGGCGGGCGACCGTCTCTCAGTCGGGACCGCCGATGATGATCTCCGGCGGGACGAGGAAGAAGACGTCGCGGCTGTCGAGCTCCGTGAAGCCGTCGCCCAGGACGCGCAGGGTGGCGCGGAAGAGCTGCGGGTCGGTGGTCGGCATGACGGTGTCGTTCTGCTTGACGATGATGTCGAAGCAGACGCGCTCGCCCGCGGTGACGCTCCGGAAGGTGTCCGGGAAGCCGTCGCCGTCGGTGTCGTCGGCGGGCCGCGGGTCGCAGCCGCGCGACGCGTCGCCGGCCACGTTCGCTTCGATGTGATCGACGAAGGCGGCGAAGGTCTCCACCGCGTCGCTCGGGTCGTCCTCGAAGTTCACGCTGATGTCGAAGCGCGTGCTCATCGCGAGCGTCTGGATGGCGTTGACGACGCTGCTCGACACGCTGCCGCTCGGCGCGCTCGAGACCAGCGGCGAGCCGGTGCCGTCGACCGCCCCCGTCATGGTCGCGAGCGTCTGCAGGTCACCCATGCCGCCGCCGTTCACGGCCACGCCGATGACGCGCACGCGGTTCATGGTGGCCGCCGTCACCGCCTCGGCGAAGGTCGGAGGGGTGGCGCCGATGGGGGAGCCGCCGCCGAAGCCGCCCGTGCACGACGAGCTCTCGTAGGCGTCGTTACCCATCGGATCGTTGTGCATGTCCACGTCGGTGATCATCACCACGATCGGGACCGCGCCGCTCCGGAAGCAGGGGTAGCCGAAGGTGCCCGCGGGGCACCCGCTGCGCGCCGGGATCGGCCCGGCCGACGTCGCGCGTCCGGCGAGCCCCATGCCCGTCGCGGTGGCCCAGAGCGCCGGCACGTGGCTCTCGGGGCCGTCGAAGCCGCCGCTCGCGCTCAGGCCGTTGACCGCGGTCTGCGACGCCATCGCGTCCATCGACATGTCCTGCGCGTGGCGGTAGGCGTAGTCGGTGCCGGACCCGTAGCTGCAGGCGTTGTAGTCCTTGAAGTCGCCCACGCCGAACCAGGCGTCGGGGATCGAGCCGCGGACCTGATCGATGATGCCGGTCCCGGGGGTCGAGAGGCTGGAGCGCACGTTGGTGATCGCGCCGCCCATCGAGCCGGTGGTGTCGATGAGGAAGTAGACGTCGGCGACGCGGATGTCGGTGGCGAAGTCGAGCGTGTCGCGCATCGGCATCGGCGGCATCATGTACGGCTCGGCGAAGACGAAGTCGCCGCGCGCGCGCGGGTTGCTGGTGGGGTCGGTGGCGTCCATCGCGCAGGAGGCGTCGCCCTCGGGGCACGCCGAGACCTCGACGAGGTCGCTGACGCCGTCGCCGTCCGTGTCGGGGTTGGTCGGGCTGGTGCCCAGGGCGCGCTCGCGCTCGTCGCTCAGGCCGTCGCCGTCGGCGTCCGCGTCGCGGAAGTCGGGCACGAGGTCGCCGTCGGTGTCGATGGGCGGCGTGTTGATGTCCGCGTCGCCCGCCTCCTCGGCGTCGGTCCAGGTGTCGTCGTCCGAGTCGAGGTCGTGCCGATCGAGGGTGCCGTCGCCGTCGGTGTCGAACGTGCCCTCGTGGATGTCGCCGATGGTGTCGCCGTCCGAGTCGGTGTCCCGGTAGTCCGGCATCCCGTCGCCGTCGGTGTCGGTCGGGGCGGCGGCGTCGCCGATCTCGTCGCGGTCGCCGATGAGGTCGCCGTCGTCGTCCGTGTCGGCGAAGTCCGGGATGCCGTCGCCGTCGAGGTCACCCTCCGGCTCGTTCATGTCGAGGACGCCGTTGCCGTCGGAGTCGTCGTCCCGGAAGTCGTAGACGCCGTCACCGTCGGAGTCGGCGGGCTCACCCGTGCTCGGGTTCGGGCGGCCTTCGACGCTGTCGGGGATGCCGTCGCCGTCGCTGTCCAGGTCCTCGAAGTCGGGGATGCCGTCGCCGTCGGTGTCGACGCCCTCGTCGGCGCCCTCCCAGCGGTCGAGGATTCCGTCGCCATCGGTGTCGCGGCCGGTGGGGCCGACCGGGCCGGTGTCGTCGCCGCCGCCGCCGCCGTCCGGGCGCGTCCCACCTCCGGGATCGCAGCCGACAAAGACCAGCGCGAGCGCCACGGCAAGCGTCGAGACGACGCTCCGAGCATTCATTTCAAGCATTCACACACCTCCGGGGGGATCATCTTCTCCTTTCCCCGAGGCGTTTTCAACGGACAGGTGGCTCAGAATAGGCTGAGAAAAAAGTCCTCAGATCTCGTGAATGTCGAGGGTGTTGCCCTCGCTGCCGCCCGTGACCATGCGCAGCCGGGTCGGGATCCGGAGGGCGACGACCCCCTCCTCCACCGACGCGCCGGCCTTCGCGCTCGCCATGATCCCGCGGTTCCACTCGTCGTCCCACGAGTAGTTGAAGCAGTTGCACGCCACGCAGCGCTTCTCGAGGCCCTCGAGCACGATGTCGCGCGCCAGATCGCTCTTCAGCGCGCTGATGAGGCTCTCCTCGGTGAGGTTCCGCCCTTGATGCCAGCAGAGGTAGAAGCCGTGATCCGAGAAGCCGATGAACTTCTGCGGGATCTTGCAGCCATCGATGGGGCGGTATCGCCGGTCTTTCCGCGCGTAGGTGTCGAAGTGCTCGAGGAGCATCTCCCGGTCGTTGAACCAGGTGTTGGTCTTCTTGCACTCCTGCTCGATGCGCCGGATCTGCTCGTTCGCGATCGCCTGCTGCTCGGGCGACATCTGCAGGTCGATCGTCTCGGGGACCACCTCGACGTGGCTGAATCCGCAGTAGGCGTACTTGAAGCCGCCGATGTCCTGGATGACGCGGAAGCTGTCGAAGAGACAGTCGTAGTTGTCACGCTGCATCACCGTGTTGGTGCCCCACGTGACCGAAGACTTCTCCGCCAACAGCCGCAGCGTCTTCAGCGAGCGCTGATACGTGCCCTCGCGCCGGCGGATGTGATCGTGCGCCTTCTCCGTGCCGTCGATGCTGATCGTCAGGCAGTCGAGCTGCGACAACAGATCGAGGTGCTTCTCGCGGATGAGGGTCCCGTTCGAGACCATCTGCACCTTCGCGCCGAGCGAGAAGGCGTGCTCGAGCAGCTCGATGATCTTCGGGTGCACGAACGGCTCGCCGCCCGAGAAGCTCAGGTACTCGACGCCGACCTCGACCGCCTCGGTCATCACGCGCTTGCAGCGCTCGGCGTCCATGAAGAGCGCCTCGCTCGGGCGCCGGCACATCTGGCACTTGAGGTTGCAGTACTCGCTGAGCGCGATGTCCATGCGGACGAAGTTGCTGAAGAGCACCTCGGCTCCGCAGCCGGGGCACGCCTCGGTCTCGAGCGCCTCGCGGCCGCTCATGCGGTGGGTGACCTCGGTCGCGCAGGCGGAGCAGGCCCGCGTCCGCTCGCCCTCGACGCTCGTCGCGCCCACGCCGCTCACTTCGCTGCCCCAAGGGCCGCCGCCGGGGCTGCGGACTTCTCGAGCAGAACCTGGGCTGGAGGCGCGTAGGTCACGTCGGCGTCGCGGTCGCTCGCGTCGAAGGTCTCGACGTCGGAGCACGCGGCCAGGCAACCCGGGCAGCGCTCCGTCAGGGCCAGGGTCTGCAGCTGCTCGTGGTGGACCGAGTGCCAGACGTCGGTGAGCGTCGCGCCTTCGTTCACGTTGCCCATCAGGTCGGCCTCGCTCCGCATGAAGAAGCAGGGATAGATGTTGCCGCGGAAGTCGACGAGCAGGAACTTGCTCGGGAGGTAGCAGCCGCCCGGCGGGATGGGGCGCTTGCCGAACGCGAGGTAGTCGGGAATCACGCCGAAGAGCGACTCGGTGAAGATCTTCACGCCCAGCCGGTCGGCGTGCTCGGCGAGGTCCTCGAGCGCGGCGATGATGCGCGGCTTCGGCGTGCGCAGCAGCGAGAAGCGCGGGATGTCCTTGTTCGGGCCGCTGATCTCGGTCTGGAACGGCTGGAAGCTCACCTCGCCCACGCCCAGCTCCGCCGCCAGCGAGACGAGCGGCTTCAGGTGGTCGAGCGACTCCTTGAGGATGACGCCGCTGAGGCCGATCTCGATCCCGCGCTCGAGGCACGCGCGCGCGGTGGCCACGGACTTGTCGTAGTTGCCCTCGCCCCGCAGGCGGTCGTGGATGTCGCGCGGGCCGTCGATGCTGATGTGGAGCGCCACGCTCGGGCAGCGCTCGAGGCGGTCGAGGTGCGCGTCCGTGATCATCGTGCCGTTGGTGACGATGTCCTGGCGCTCGAAGCCGATGGCGTGCGCGTGCTCGACGATGTCGAGGAAGTCCTTGCGCATGAAGCTCTCCGCGCCGCACGGCACGAAGGTCTTGGCGCCGAGCGCGCGCGCCTCGTCGAGGAGCGCGATGGCCTTGTCGAAGTCGACGCCGTGCTGCTTCAGCTCCCAGACGCTGCACATCTCGCACTTGAGGTTGCAGTAGACGGTCAGCTCCACCGCCAGCTCGTCGAGCGGCATGGAGAGCGCGGGGTGGCGCGTCAGGGTGGGTAGCTCTCGGCGTGTCATGCGCTCTCCCGGATGGCCGGCCGCTCCTGTCGGAGCTGGGCGCGGCAGGTCTCGATCACGAAGTCGACGTCGTTGGCGTACCCGTTCTTCACCCAGCGGCCGTGCTCGTCGAGCACGTACCAGCGCAGGTCACCCCGGACGAAGTCGCGGAGCGCCTCGTCTTCGGGGTGCTTGTCCATGAAGTAGACGGCGTTCTTCACGTAGGTGTCGTAGCTGGGGGGCAGCTCGCGGATCTCGCAGCGGAAGGGGTCGCGCGGCGCCGGGTCCTCGACGTGGAGCACCCGCGCCTCGTCCGCTTCGACGATGCGATAGCCCGCCCGGTGCAGACGGTAGCCCAGCTCGGTGTCCTCGAGGCCCCAGCCACGAAACCCCGCGTCGAAGGAGAGCTCCGGGCCGCCGAGGCTCACCGAGAAGTTGCAGGAGTAGACGTAGATCCAGGGCGAGGCGTGCTCGGTGACCGGCGCGTCGAGCTCCACCAGGCGATCGTCGCGCTCGGCGGCGAGGATCGTCGCCAGCTCGGGGATCCCGCCCGGCTCCTCGAACATGCGGTGCCGGTAGCCGATGGCCACGCTCCGCTCCGCGTCCGCCTCGGCGTGCGCGCGCAGGTGCTGCGTGACGAAGTCCGGGCGCACCAGCACGTCATCGTCCACGAAGATCACCACGTCGCCGATCGCCCGCTCGATGCCGAGGTTACGCGCCTGACCGGCTCGAAATCCCTCGTCTTCTTGCCAGGCGTACTCGAGCGGCAGCTGCGCCTCGTACGCGCGCGCCACCGACTCGGTCTCGTCGCCCGAGCCGTCGTCGCAGACGACGACGCGCGCGAGCGCGTCTCGGTCCTGATGGACCAGGCACGCGAGCAGCTCTCGGAGCCGCGCGGCGCGCCGGTAGGTCGGTATGACGACGGTCGCCCTCAACGTGGCGCCGAGGGTGCCACGTCAGCGCATGAGGAGGAAGACCGCCCCGCCAGCGGCGGCCGCCATGAACATGAAGAGCGCCGCGCCGATGAGCACGATCTTGAAGACCCCGCCGCCCTCTTCCGCCTGCGCGTGGGCCTGCCCGTGGGCCTGCGCGTGGGCATGGGCGGGCTGCGGGTAGCTCCCCGAGGGGGCCTGCATGTTGGGGCTCGAGAAGTGGGCCGCCGCCGCGGCGCCGTCGAGCGCGACCGTCCTGGGCACGTTGGGATCGTGCCCGGGGTTCGCGACGCCGCCGCTGGGCGTGAGGGCCGGATAGTCACCGCTGGGCAGCGCGACCGTCCTCGGCATGTCGCTGTTGGCGTTCCCGAAGTCCGGCGCGGGGCCGAACCCGGACTCGGCCGAGAGCCCCTCGAGCGCGACGGTGCGCTCGTAGGGCGCGTCCGCGTCGCGGCTGGCCGCCGGAGCGGGCAGGTTCACGGGCGCGGGCGCCGGCTGCGGCGCTCCGAACGCAGGGGCCAGCTGCCCCGCGGGGCTGCTCGGCGAGGTCGGACCGTCTTCGTTCTCCAGCGCCCACGCGGGCGCCTGCTGCATGACGGTTCGTTCTTCTTCTTCTTCGTCGTCGTCCACCGCGCCCATGCGCGCATTGTGCCCTCGGTGGACGCCGCGTCCAAGGGGGTCACCGCACCGAGCGTTGAACGCCGTTCGGGATGATGTGTT
>SHBB01000084.1 GCA_004213565.1 Sandaracinaceae bacterium | reverse complement strand
GCCCGCGGGCCGGTTGGCACGCGGGCTCCAGACGAGCTGCTCGAGCGGGCTCAGCGCGGCCGCACGGTGACGCTGCCGCCCCGCTGGCCTCCGCCGCGTCCGCCGCGGGCGCGCACGGTCACGCCGCGGCCACGCGCCGGGGGACGACGCCGTACGGTGGTCCGCCCGCGCGGGCTCTGCCGCACGGTGACGCTGCCTCCGCGCCGCCCCTGGACGACGGTTCGGCTACCCCCGCGGGGGCCAACCACCGTCCGCTGCCGCACCACGGGGCCGCGGCGCGGCTGCACCACGACGCGCCCACGGCGAGGCTGACGTACGACCGTCCGGGCGCGCACGCGCGGCGCAGGCCGGACGTGGTGGACGACACGGCCGCCCTGGGCCCAGCCGCCCTGGACGTAGACGTAGCGGCCGCCCTGCTGCACCCAGCGGGGCTGCTGGAACGTGTAGCCGGGACGCTGCTGCACGTAGTAGCCGTCCACCCAGACGTACTGGCCGCCGTTCCACTGCCAGTGGCCCTCGACCCACACCGCGTTGCCGTACGGAGCGGCCGGGCGAACGGCCACCGTCTGACGGGGCGGCGGGGCCTGGTACACCGCGACGGAGCTCGTCCCGTAGACGGCGCCGGAGGCGGGGCGCGCATACACGCGGGTGGCGCAACCGGTGGCCGCGAGCGCGAGCGCTCCCAGACCCACCAGCAGCAAGGCTCGAATCCAACGCTCGGGGCTCTTCATTCCGTGTCTACCTCCCGGCTCAGTGTGCCACGGACCACCGCCGCACACGACCCGTCAAAACTGTTCGACCCAAACGACTCTGCAACAACGATTCCATCCATTTGCGAGACCCGTCCGGAATGGGATAGAGGTGCGCCCGACATGAGCTCCCCCCACGACCTCGAACTAGACGCCGAGACGACGGCGCTTCTTCAACGCTACGGCTTCGACGGCGAGACCTTCGCCTCCCTCCGAGCGCGCCTGGACCGCGGCGAGGCGGGCGATGACGCCAACCGCATCGAAGGCGCGGTCCGCCCTCCCGAGGACGGCGACGTGCGCCCCCTCCCCGAGCTCGGCAGCGCCGATCGCGAGCGGCTGACCGAGAAGGGGCGCGCCGCGATGGCGGCGGGCAAGGTCGGCATCGTCGTGCTCGCCGGCGGCATGGCGACCCGCTTCGGCGGGGTGGTCAAGGCGTCGGTCGACGCCGTGGACGGGCAGAGCTTCCTCGCGCTGAAGCTCCAGGACGCGCGTCGGCTCGCGGAGACCCTGGACGCGACGATCCCCATGTTCGCGATGACGAGCTTCGCGACGCACGACGAGGTGGAGCGGCTCGGGGCCGAGATGAGCACCGCGCGCGCGCCCGTCACGACCTTCGCGCAGTTCATCTCGCTGCGCCTCACGAGCGACGGCGCGCTCTTCACGGACGAGGACGGCGCGGTCTCCCCCTACGCGCCCGGGCACGGCGACCTGCCCGACGCGCTGCGGCGCTCGGGCGCCTTGAAGGCGTTCCGCGAGAGCGGCGGCGAGCTGCTCTACATGTCCAACGTGGACAACCTCGGCGCCACGCTCGACCCCGCGATCATCGGCGCGCACCTCGAGGCGAACGAAGCGTCGGGCGCGAAGATCACGGCCGAGGTGGTGGCCAAGGAGCCCGGCGACAAGGGCGGCGCGCCCGCGCGCGTCGACGGCGACCTGCAGATCGTGGAAGCCTTCCGCTTCCCCGATGACTTCGATCAGGACACCATCGGCGTCTTCAACACCAACTCCTTCGTCCTCGACGCCGAGGCGCTGGATCGGGACTTCCCCCTGACGTGGTTCGCGGTACGCAAGAAGGTCGACGGGCGCGAGGCGGTGCAGTTCGAGCATCTCGTCGGTCAGCTCACCGCGTTCCTGCCGAGCGCGTTCGTGAAGGTCGCGCGCAGCGGGGCGGACGGGCGCTTCCAGCCGGTCAAGGATCCGGCGGAGCTGGAGGCGCGGCGGCCCGAGATCCGCGCGCTGCTGAAGGCCCGCGGCGTGCTCTGATCCTCGTCGCGCTGCTCGCGCTCCTCTGCGGCGCGTGCGACGACGAGCGACCGAAGCCCGTCGGGTGCGGGTTCGAGGAGACCGTCGAGCACGCGCGGGCGGAGAGCGCGCGCTTCGACGGGATCGATCTGGTGCCCCACGAGAGCGGCGCCGCGCTGGCGTGGTCCGAGCGCGGAGGCCTCTTCGTGCGGCGGCTGGACGCGCGCGGGGCGCCGCGCGGCGAGCCCGTGCGGGTCGGCGCGCCTTGCCCCGGCGGCGTGGCCCTCGACGCCGACGGCGGCGCGCTGCACGTGGCCTGCGTCCGCCCCGGCGACGCGGACCGCGGCCGAGACGGATACGTCGCGCTGTTCGGCGTGCGCGTCGGCGAGGGCACGCCGAGCGCGACTCTCACGTCGCGCACCGGCCCGGTCGGGCCCGACAGCCACGGCGTGGACCTCGTCGTGCGGGGCGAGCGCGCCGTCGTCGGGTGGCGCAGCGCGGACACCTTCGCCGCGCGCGCGTTCGTCGCCGACGGGCCGCTGGGCGACCTGCCTCCCGGCTTCCCCATCTCGACGTCGGAGACCATCGCCAGCGCGCCCAGCCTGCACCTCGCCGCCGCGGATGACGCGCGCGTGGTGGCCTGGACGGAGAGCTGGCTCGAGCGCGGTCGGCAAGGCGGACATCTGCTGGTGCAGCGCGGGCAGGAGCCGCCCCGGCCGTCACTGGCCGTGCGCGAGCTGGGCGCGCGCGTACACCTCGTCGCGGACGAGGCGGGCCCGATGGTGACGGTGCGCGACCTGCGGAGCAGCCGTCACCGCGCGTTCGTCGGCCGGCTCGACGAGCGACTGCGCCTGCGAGAGGACGCGCTCGAGAGCCCGGGACGCGCCGACGGCGAGGACATCACGCCGATGCTCGTGCCCTGCGGCGAGCACGTGTTCGCGGTGATGGCGCGCCGCTCGAGCCGCGAGGTGACGATGGTGAACCTCCGCCGACTCGACGCCGACCTGTCTCCCGTCGAAGCCGAGCAGCAGATCTACGAGTACCACGCGCGCTTCCCGCAGGCGGTGGGCGCGTGCGTGGACGGCGCGCTGCTCGTCGCGGTCGGCGAGCGGCAGAGCGACGCGCAGGAGCCGCCCGTGCTGCGCACCTTCCGGCTCCGGTGCGGCCCCGGCGTCCGGCACGAGCGCACGCCCAGCCTCGAAGGCAACGCGGCGCGCTAGCGCGCGAGCCGCCCGCCGCGGAGGCGGTAGCGGACCGCGCGGTCCTGCCAGGGCAGCAGCAGCGGCTCGGCCGAGTCCTGCTCGCTCCGCGTGAAGGTCCAGCTGCTGGCGTCCCATCCGACGGCGCGCCCTGGCCGGATCTCGAGGCGACCGCGTCGCGCGACCACCTGGTTCTCGATGACGCGATCGCCCTGCGTCCGCTTCACCTCGACCTCGAGGAGCCGAGGGAAGCCGCGCTCGGTCACCTGGTGCACGGCGAGCACCTCGCGCTCGACCTCGCCGAAGCGCTGGCGGACGCGGAAGAGGAGCTCGGCCCGGCCGTCGCCCGTGACGTCGGCCGCGCTGACGTCGAGCAGGTCGTCGTCGGTCGGCGCGGGGATGGAGTACGTCAGGAAGCTGCGGCCCCCCTGGATGCCCGGCCCGACGATGACGAGCTGGCGGCCGTAGACGAGGCCCGTCTCCTGCGCCCGGTCGCCCGCGAAGTTGGCCTGCATGCGGAAGCGCGGGCGCGCGCCGCGACGGATCCGCGCCTCTCGGCGAAAGGCGGCGAGGAGCTGCTCTTCGGTGGGCGCGGCCGGCTCGGTGGGAGCCGCCTCTCGCGTCGCGCGCTCGGGCGCCGGGGGGCGATAGCGAGGGTTCGCCTGCTCGGTCGTCTGCTCGAAGCCCCGACCGCTCCAGCGATAGCGTCGCGCGCGGATGGGGCCCCAGGGCAACAGGATCGGCTCGACGTCGGCCGCCGGCGCCTCCTGGTAGCTCTCCGCGTCGAGCCCGCTCGCGCGGTGCGCCCGGACCTCGATCTCCGGGGCGCCGCGGCGCGCGCGCAGCACGCGGACCCGCGCCTCGACCGAGCCCGAGCCGGTCACCGCCTTGCGGATCTCCAGGCCGAAGATCGCGCGCGGGGAGTCGCCGCTCAGATCCATGACCTGCCAGAGATCGCGCTCGCCCTGGGCGTTGCGCTGACGCAGCACGATGACGAGCTCTCGCTGGCCGTCGCCCGTCAGGTCGCGCAGCTCCGCGTCTCGCACGTCCGAGGCTTGCTCGATGGGGAGCTGGTGGTAGCCGTAGCCGCTGCCGCCGCGGTAGCCGGGGCCTGTGATCACCAGGAAGCGATCGACCACGAAGACGCGCTCGGGGCGGCCATCCTCGGCCACGTCGCCGCGCAGATCGTGGCTCGGTCGCGCTGCGCCGAGGCCGCGCGCGTTCAGGAACTCGCCGAGCGCGCCGCTCGCGCCTCCCGTGGCCATGAGGGGCACCAGGCGGTCGAGGTGCCGCGCGTCCACGCCGTCGATGAGCGCGGGCTCGGACTCGACCTCGGGCCGCGCCTCCTGGTCGACGTCGCGATAGCGGATGTTCGCGCGAGCCTCCTCCCAGCGCTCGCCGCCAGGCAGGACCGAGAACGGGACGAAGGCCTCGAGCACGTAGCCTCTGCCGCGGCGCAGCGGGCCCTCGACGATCCGGACGCCGCTCAGCGGGCGAGGCCTGCGCCCGAACGCGCCCAGCCCGGCGCTCGCCGCGCCGCGACCCGACACGCCCGCGAAGAGGAAGAGGTCCACCGCGCGTCGCCCCCGCCGCTGCGGCATCGAGAGCGTGAGGATCACCGCGTCCTCGCGGGCCCCCGGGCTGGATGTGCGCACGAGGCGCTCGTCGAAGACCATCGCCGCGACGTAGAGCCCCTCGTCGTCGTGGCCGAGCGCGAACCGCATCGACGCGTCGGTGCCCTGCCCGACCGGCGTGAAGCGCGCCCCGCGCCAGTCACCGAGGCTGCCATCGACCCGCACGGAGTCCACCTCGACGACCCGGATGCCCGCCGCCTGCGCCGCCGCGCCCGCGGGCAGCGCGAGCGAGGCGAGGGCGGCGATTGCCATGGACGACCCACGAATCATGTTGCTCCCGACGCTATCACGGGGTCTTCGACGCCGGAGGGCGCGAGATGTTCGCCCGGACCTGCGCCGTGCGTACGTGCCGGACGTGAGAGCCTCCCAAACGGTGGTCCCCTTGGTGCTCGCGATGCTCCTCGCTCCGGCGGGCGCCGCGGCGCAACGCGGGCAACGAAACCCACTCCTGAGCGAGCGCGCCTTCGGCCTGGGCGGGGCGGTCGTCGCGTCGGCCGCGGGCCCCTCCGCCGCCTACTACAACCCGGCCGGCCTCGCGGACACGCCCGGCACCGCGGCGGGCGCGAGCCTCTCGCTGCGCACGTTCCGGAGCTACACCCTGGTCGACGGGTACAACAGCGTGCTCGGGCTCAGCGACCTGACCGACAGCGGGCTGCTCTCGGTGCCCGTCTTCCTGGGCGCGGTGCTCAAGTTCGGGCCTCGCGACGCGACGAACGTCCGCCAGCACGCGCTCGCGGCGGGCAGCGCGATCACCCAGTCGGTGGACCGCGAGCTCCTCGATGACGACGCGGATCTGGGGCGGGGCATCGCCAGCACGCTCGAGGTCCGCGACACCCAGGAGGTGCGCTGGTTCTACGTGGCGTACGCGTTCCGGCCGAGCAACCAGGTCTCGCTCGGCGTCACCGCGGCGCTGTCGATCTACGACCGCGAATACCGCGAGAACTGGTCCCAGGCCATCGGCCTGACGAACGGCGGCACCATGGGCACGCTCGTCGCGCGAGACGTGCGCGTGGACGTGAGCGCGACGAGCCTCGCGCTCCGCTTCGGCGCCTCGTGGCGCCCGGACGAGTGGGTGCAGCTCTCGGTGATGTTCCAGGCGCCCGGCATCGAGCTCTTCGACAGCGGGCGCGCGTTCTTCCAGCGCGTGACGGCGGACGCGAGCATGCCGGAGGGGTCCGGCTTCTTCCGCGTCAACGACGAGCAGCTCGACGTGCAGGCCACCCTCCCGTGGGAGCTCCGCGTCGGCAGCTACTTTCGCCTCGACCCGCGCCTCGGCGTCGGGCTCGACCTCGGCCTGACCGGTTCGGAGGGGAGCCCCAACGACCCCGTGTTCCCGCTCGGGCAGCCCGTCCCGCTCGACGGCGACCGCCCCGCGGCCACGTACTTCCCGGACAGCTACTGGACCGACGTCATCTTCGACGCGGCGATCGGAGCGGAGATCCAGATCACCGAGGAGATCCCGCTCCGCTTCGGGACCTTCTTCGAGCTGAGCGGCCTGCCGGCGCAGATGGTCGGGGAGCGCACCCGGTACCTGCCCGACCGCGTGGACCGGCTCGGCGTCAGCGCGGGCTTCGGCGTGCAGGGAGACCGCTACGACTTCGGCCTCGGGCTCGGCTACGTGCACGGCTTCGGCACCGGGTTCCGCCCGGTCGATCCGTTCGGCCCCGGCTACGTGCGCACCGACGTCCAGAGCCACGAGATCCACATCTTCTTCAGCGGGGTGACCGGCGCGGCCACGCAGCTCGCCCTCGACACCTATCGCGCGGTGACGGGGAGCGGCTTCGAGCAGCACGAGGAGGTCTCCGAGGACGCGCTCGACCACGTCGACGAGCTGCACACGGAGGAAGAGCTGGAGGAGCGCCGCGCGGCCGAGCACGAGACCCCGCAGGCCCAGCAGCTCGAGGACCTGCCTAGGTGGATCCTCGACTCGCTGGAGACCGAAGACGAGGCGGAGGCGCCGACCGACGAGCAGCCCGAGGACTACCTCCACCTCCTCGAGGAGGAGCCCGAGGCTTCCAGCGACGCGCCCTCAGCGCTCGAGGCCGACCAGCCGGAGACGGTCGGGACCGGTGACGTACAAGTGGAGTGAGAGCCGCCGCGACTCGTCGCGCCCCGGGCTGGCCGCGTCGACCTCGACGATCGCGTAGTCGGTGGAGCCGCCCTCCCCGTCGATCGAGGGGAACGCGACGCAGACGCCCTCCTCCTGGCGACGCGTCTCGAGCGACCGCGTGGCCCCCGCGTGCAGGAGCCGGGCGGTGTAGAGACGCCGCGTCCGGAGCCCCGCGTGGACCGCGAGGTCGGTCAGGCAGAGCTCCGCCCTCCCCTCGTCGTTCTGACGCAGCGCGGGCTCCGTGAGCGGCGAGAGCGCCATCAGGTAGCGCTCGAGCGCCCGGTCGCGGCGACTGCGCAGGATGCCCTCGAGGCGCTCGGCGACCTCCGGATCGGAGAAGTGACCGAGGGACACCATCGCGCGGATGTGCGGATCGCGGAACCGCGCGAGGATACGCGCGCCCCACGCCTCGTCCCGGGCCGTGCGCCGGTCGAGCGCGCCGTTCCAGTACTGCGGGGTCCAGCCGTCGGGGTCGAAGTGCGCGACGCCGTAGTAGCCGAGCACCGGGTGTCGCTCCCGGCCATCCCAGGCGCGCTGGACGATGCCGAGCCCCAGCGTGTCCTCGACCACGTGCCCGAAGTCGAGCCACACGCTGTGCCCCATGCGCGGACCGCGGCGATGCGGCGCCTCGACCATGCCCATGCACTCGCCGAAGTCGATCAGGTAGTGCCGCACGTGCCCGCCGCCGCCTGGCGCCTCGATCCACGCCGCGAGCGTGTTGTGCTGACGCGAGTCCCAGTGATCCAGCCAGGCGTTCAGGACGTAGATGCCGCGCAGCTCGCGCCGACGCTCGTGGGGCACCACATCGTTCGCGTCGAGGTCCCACGTGCCCGTGTAGCTCCAGGGTCCGAGCGGCGTGCCCTCGATGAACCGGCTGAGCACCGCGCGCCGGGTCCCGTCGGGCCCCTCGGTCGCCCCCTCCAGCACCGTTCGCACGTCCTCCTCCGTCAGGGGTCGATCGGAGCCGCTCACCTCGGCGTCGGGCGCGAGCTCGAGCACGTCGGGCCGGAAGAACACTACACGATTGCAAGGCACGTGATACCCCGCCGCGTGGTAGGCCGCGGCCGCGATGGCGTCGGCCGCCGTCGCCTGCTCGCGCTGTCCCGCGCGGTCCGTCTTGAGCAGGTAGCGCGTACCGTCCGCCGACTCGATGAGGAAGCCCGGCGTGGCGCCGTCCGGCTTACCGCCGACGACGCGCCACGGGCCAGGCGGTGGGCCCGTCTCCTCACCACAGGCGCCGCGCGCGAGCTCCGCGGGGGCCATGCCCCACCGCCCGATGCGGTTGTGGAACCAGCTGCTGTCCGGCACCTCGTCGAGCGCGTTGACGTCGATGGCCTCCTGAGAGAGCTCGAAGGTGAAGGCCTCGGACGCGCGACGGAAGATCATGTTGTCCATCGCGTCCCAGAAGTACGGGGCGTAGCGCGCCTGCGGAGGACGCGGCGTGAACGGCTGCCGGTCATCGTCCTGCCAGAGCGGCTCCTGGAGCGCGAACTGTCGGACCCCGCCGCCGCAGGCGGTGGCTAGGGCGAGCGTGAGCGCGATGAAGAACCTGTGCATGATCGATCTCCTCGGGGAGCCATCCTCAGAAGACACCCGCCTGCCCACCGACCATCAACCGCACCGACTCGACGGTCGCGCCGAGCACGAAGGGGGTGGTCCCGAAGGCGAGCGTCAGCTCGAAGCCGTGGTCGCGATCTCCGATCGAGGCGAGCCCGAAGCCCCAGGCGAGGCGCAGCCGCTCCGGATCGAAGTCCGAGAAGTGGGCGTCGAAGACGTTGCCGGCCGACACGAACAGGCTCGCGTCGAGATAGACCCAGACCGGGTAGGTGTAGCGGAGCGTGGCCACGGTGGCGCTCCGCCCGATGAGCTGGTTCTGCAGGAAGCCCGGCAGCCGCAGCATGGAGCCGCCGAGCGCGGCCTGCTCGAGGAACGGCACGTCGGCCTCGCCGAGCGGATCGGCGAGCTCCGCCACCACGTGCAGCGAGAAGACGCGCTCGTTCCCCACGTCGACGAAGGCGCTCGCCACGCCGCCGTAGCGGATCCAGCGGCGGTCGACGACGGAGGTGAGATCGACGCCCTGCTCGACCAGCGCGTCGATCTTGATCCCGTGCCGCGGGGCGGGCGGCACCTCCCGGGTGTCGAGCCGCAGCTCGAGCCGCTGCCGATACGCGACGTAGCCGCCGAAGCCCGGCGGCAGGCCCGAGATGTGCCCCTGTTGCACCGCGGTCGCCAGCGAGGGGTCGTCGCTCACCGGCGCGTATCCGTCAGGGTCGTACGACTGCCAGCCGACGCCCGCCTGCACGCCGAGCCGGCTGCCTCGCCAGGGGTGGATGTCGAGGCGGACCAGCCCCTCGACGAAGGAGTGCTCGAAGCGGGCCCGATCCTCCTGGCGGCTCAGCGCGCCGAGCCCCTGGAACACCCGGTCCGGGCGCGTGCTCGCCTCCACCCGAGTCGTCCACTCCACCTGCCCCGCGCGCGACAGGAGCACCCGGTCCCAGACGCTGGCGCGCAGGAAGTCGATCCCGCCGAAGCTCCCGCTGACGCGGAGCTGGTGCCCCGGCGCGCCCACGTCGTTCCAGAAGAAGTAGAGCCCCACGCTGGGCGCGAAGCCGAAGTCGTAGAACGCGGTCGGCACGAGGCCCGCGTGCCGCTCGTCCCACGTGAAGAAGTCGGCCAGCAGCACGTGCCACTCCTCACGCTCCATCGCCGTGAAGAGCGCGCCGAGCGGCGCGCGCACGAGGTACTCGAGCACCAGGTGCACGGGCCCGAGCAGGATGCGCGGGATCCAGATCAAGACGTCTTCCGCGCTCGGCCCGGCGTCGGGCCGGCCGTCGTAGTCTGGCACCGCGCGGCGCTCCGTCGCCGGTCGAGGCGCCTGCGCCTCCACCCCCGCCGAGGACGCCTCGGCGCCGACCTGCGCGAACGATGCCCCTGGCGCCATCGCGGCGAGCGCGACGAGCGTTGCGAACAGGTAGGCCCTCACAACCGGACGAGGTGCTCACCAGTTGCGGGCGCGCAAGTCAGCGACGCCGGACGAGATGGACGGGTCCCGACAGGTCATAGGTCAAGTCCGCCATCGCCTCGCCGGACGCGAGCACGAAGCGCACCCGGACCTGCAGCGTCTCCGGATCGAGATCGAAGGTCGTGACGTTGCTGCGCGGGTCGGCGAAGTCGTACTGCGGCGGCCCCATCCACTCGGTGAACGGCGAGCCCTGTTGCGCGCCCGGGCCCGCGAGCACCTCGAGCTGCCCCCAGCCGGGATCATCGGGACGCGCGCCCACCCGGCCCGCGGACGCGATGTGCAGGTCGCCGCCGATCCAGAACACCCCATCGATGCGCTCTCGCTCCACGAAGCGCAGCAGAGCCCGGCGCTGGGTCGCCCACGCCTCCCAGCGGTCGTGCGCCTTCGTCTCGAAGAACACGGGCACATCCGCGATCGGCACCGAGGTCATGACGATCTTGAACGCGCACGGGCTCTCGGCGAGACCGCGCTGCAGCCACGCCCGCTGCGTCTCGGAGATCATGGTCGCGTCGGGTCGGCCGCGCGTGCGGCAGACGCGCTCGCCGCGGCAGTCGAGCACGAAGATCTCCGCCGTCCGGCCCCAGCGTCGGCTCCGCCAGATCCGGTCGGGCGCGTTCCGGAAGCGCCGCACCGGTTGGTGCTCGAAGAACGCCCGACGCCCGGCCGCGATCTGCGCCTGGCTCACGTCGGGACCGCAGAAGTCGTTCGCGACCTCGTGGTCGTCCCACGTGGCGAGCAAGCTCGAGCGAGCGCGCACCAGACGCCACCCCTCCGACGACAAAGTCTGGCCCCAGGTGTGCCGGTACTCGCAGAGCGTCTCGGCGCCGTCGTTGTACGAGGTGTCGCCGAGGAGCAGCAACAGATCCTGCTCTCCCTCCCGCCCCGCGCGGGCGAGCGCGTCGTGCTCGCGCTTCCAGCTGACGCAGGAGAACGCGGCGAGCTGGAGAGGTGTCCGCGCGTCCTCGGGGAGAGCGGTGCGGAACCGCCCCACGTCGCTGCGCGCGCGGGCTTCGCCTCCGTCGAGCTCCAGCCAGGCGTAGCGGTAGCGCTCTCCCGGCTCGAGGTCGTCGACGAACACGTGCGCGAAGCCTCCGTCGGCGGGGACCACGCGAAACGCAGCCACCGCGTCTCCGCCCTCACGCCAGACCATCAGCCCGAGCCGTGCGCGCCCGTCGTAGCGCGTCCAGAGCACGATCCCCTCGGGCGTCGCGTCCCCCGAGGCCACCCCGAGCGGGAAGGCCTCGCTCGCGGGCAGCGCGACGACGTCGGCGTCGATCGCGGCGACCCCCACCCGCGTCCGCGCCACCAGCGCCTCGTCCGAGGGATCGCGGCACTCGGGGATCACCCTCCCCGCGCCCCCGCATCCGGCGAGGAGCGAGGCGGAGCCGACGGTGGTGAGGAACGAGCGACGGCCGTTGGGGTGAGGCGACATCCCGGCCGAAGGTACGCGCAGCGCGGTCGTCTTCAAACGGTGGGCAGCGGAACCCGGACCTTCTTCTTCTCGCCCGCCAGCGCGAGCTGCCCACACGCGGCCGCGATGTCGTCGCCCTTGCGTCGGCGGATGAAGGTCGGCACGCCCGCGTCCCAGAGCCGATCATGGAACGCCTCGACGACCTCCCAGCTCGGCGGGCCGAGGGGGTTGTCGGGCACGGGGTTCATCGGGATCAGGTTCACCTTCACCCGCAGCCCCTCGAGCAGCTTCGCCAGCCGGCCCGCGTCCTCCAGCTCGTCGTTGTAGCCGCGGACCAGGGTGTACTCGATGGTGATCCGGCGCCGCGGCGGCAGCGGGTAGCGGCGGACCGCCTCCATGAGCGCGCCCAGCGGGTACTTCCGGTTGATGGGCATCAGCGCGCTGCGCCGCTCGTCGTCGGGCACGTGGAGCGAGATCGCGAGCTGGATCTTGCCGCCGAAGTCCTCGCCGAGCTTGTCGATCTCGGGCACGAGCCCGCTCGTCGAGAGCGTGACCCGGCGCGTGCCGAAGCCCAGCCCGTCGGCGTGGAACATGAGCGTGAGCGCGCGCGCGACCGCGCCGTAGTTGTGGAGCGGCTCGCCCATGCCCATCAGGACGACGTTCCGCAGCCGGTCGCCCTCCGCCACCCGGTCGCGCCCGAGCAGGAGCTGCGCGATGATCTCGCCCGCGGTCATGTTGCGCTTGAGGCCGGCCATGCCGGACGCGCAGAAGACGCAGGCCATCGCGCAGCCGACCTGGCTGGAGATGCACTGCGTGACCGGCCGGCCGTCTTCGGGCTCCTCGCCGCCGATCGGATCCTCGGCCCCGCTCGAGCCCTGGGGGATCAAGACCGACTCCACCGTGCGGCCGTCGTGCATGCGGAGCAGGAGCTTGCGCGTGCCGTCCTCGCTGAGGTGCTCGGAGGCGACCTCGAGCGGCGGCGCCAGCCCGTCCTCCACCAGCTTGGCGCGCAGGCGCTTGGGGAGGTTGGTCATCTGCTCGGGATCGCAGACGCCCTTGCCGTGGATCCACCCGAAGACCTGCTTCGCGCGGAACTTCGGCTCGCCCCACGACGAGAGCAACGCCTCCCACTCTTCGGGGAGGCGCTCGATGGGGCCCTTCGGCTCGGGCAACTCGGGACGTGGCGACACGGCGCGCGCAGGATGCGGCGCGCAGCCCACCCGCGCAAACTCACGCCCTCTCAGACCGAGACGTCGAAGTCCCGGAGGGCGCTCTCGAGCGAGGTCTTCTCGTCCGTGCTCTCCGTGCGCTGTCCGATGATGAGCGCGCAGGGCACGCCGTACTCACCCGCCGCGAACTTCTTCGGGCGCGTGCCCGGGATCACCACGCTGCGCGGCGGCACCACCCCGACGTGCTCCACCGGCTCGCTGCCCGTCACGTCTAGGATCTTCGTCGACTTGGTGAGCACCACGTTGGCGCCGAGCACCGCCTGCTTCCCGACCCGCACGCCCTCGACCACGATCGCGCGGCTGCCGATGAACGCGCCGTCCTCGATGATGACCGGCGTGGCGCCGGGCGGCTCGAGCACGCCGCCGATGCCGACCCCGCCCGAGAGGTGCACCCCGCGACCGATCTGCGCGCAGCTCCCCACGGTGGCCCACGTGTCGACCATGCTGCCGCTGCCGACCCACGCGCCGATGTTCACGTACCCGGGCATCATCACGACGCCCTTCTCCAGGAACGCGCCGTAGCGCGCGACCCCGGGCGGCACGACCCGCACCCCCTGCTCTGCGAGGTTCTTCTTGAGCGGGATCTTGTCGTGGAACTCGAAGGGCCCGACCTTCAGCGTCTCCATCTTTCGCACGCCGAAGTAGAGCAAGATGGCCTGCTTCACCCACGCGTGCACCGTCCACTCGCCGTCGTCGCCCGGTGAGGCGACCCGCAGCGCGCCGCGGTCGAGCAGCGCGATCGTGTCCAGCACCGCGCTCCGGTGCGTCTCGTCTTCGAGCAGCGCCCGGTCCTCGAACGCGGCGGTGATCAGCGGCTTCAGCGATTCGTGAGGCGTCGACATGGCGCCGTCATAGCAGGGCCCCGTCGGGCTTGAAAACCGCTCAGGGGGATTCGCAGATGAAGCGCTCGGTGTTGGTGCAGGGCTCGCCGCCCCAGTCGCGGTTGTTCGCGTCGAGGAGGGTGCACTCGCCCTGGCTGGCGGTGTTGCCGTTCTCGTAGGTCGACGTGCCGAACACCCACCGGAACACGCCGTCGTCGTTCTGGTCCTCGTAGCCGATCCAGAAGCGCTGGCGCAGCCCCGTGCGGCCGCGCAGCTCGCTGATGAGCTCCATGTCCTCGGCCGAGTCGTTCACGGTCGCGAGGTGGTAGCCGAACCTCGCGCAGTACGTCTCCGCGTCCCGGAAGCTCCGCGGGCCGGTGCAGAAGAGGTAGGCGTGGCCGCCGTAGCGGTGGGTCTGACAGCCGGTCGCCGCCTCGCACATGGAGCCCTCGTCCACGAGACCGTCGCAGTCGTCGTCCATCCCGTTGCAGGTGGATGGGGTCACCTCCGCGATGCACGTGCCCCAGGCGCCCGCGGCGCACACCTGTCGGCCGGCGCAGCCCACCGCGGGAGCGCACTCGCGGCTGGCGCCGTTGGTGCAATCGCACCCCTCGTCGACCATGCCATCGCAGTCTTCGTCGGCGCCCGCGGCATCACACACCTCGTCGCTGGGCACGCAATCGGGCCCGGAGTCCACGGGCGGCGGCCGCGCGTCGACGGGCGGCGCCGCGTCCGGGACCCGCGCGTCTCGCCGGCCGGCGTCGACCGAGGGAGGGTCCGGTGGGACGTCGGCGTCGGCGCCTGAAGCGCGGAGACCGGAGCGATCCAGCGCGCAGCCACAGAGCCATCCACACAGGAATGGGAGCGCGATCAGGAGCCCTAGACGACGAGGCACATCCCGAGTCTACCAGGTCAGGGCGCGCCCGCGGAGGCGCCCTCGTCCAGGCGGCTCTCCACCACACGGAGCAGCAGCTCGCCGAGGTGCTCGGGCTGCCCCGGCGAGGTGCAGCGCAGGACGGGGCCGGCCACCGCGCAGCGGCCGACCGCGAGCGGCGCCACGGCGCGACGCAGATCGGCCGCGACCTCCGCGCTCTCTGCGCGCACCACGAGGGTCGGGGGCGGGAAGAGCGAGGTCGACAGCTCCGCGAGCGGGCGCGCGAGGTAGCGGGTGAGCACGGTCCACCGCGCGGGCCGCCGCAGACCGTCGACCGCCTCCACGACCAGCTCGTCACCGCTCCGCTGCCCGCGCACGCGCACCCGCCGGGCCACGTCTCCCCCCGGCTCACGCAGCTCGACCACGAGCGTGACCGGACCGGGCGGGACGAGCGGACCGAGGGCGTCCGCCGCGCGGCGCAGGGTGACCAGGTCGAGGCTCGGCCAGGCGCCGACGATGGCCACCCCCTCCCCCGGCGCGCGCACCGCGACCAGCTCGGGGCGCAGCGCGCCGGCCGCGCCCACCTGGCTTCCTCGCTCCGCGTGGACCGCGACCTGGACCGTCGCGCTCCGCGGCGCGCCGTCGAGGCGGGCGAGCGCCGCCACCGTCGGCAGGGCGGCGTCCCACGGCAGCCGCGCGGGGCCGCCGCCGCGCACCGGGCCGCCTTCGAGCAGGGCGCGGCTGGCCAGCCACGCGCTCTCCGCCCACTCCCACGGGACCCCCGCCTCGAGCAGCGCGATCAGATCGACCGCCGCGCGGCCCGCGTCGCCTCGCCCGGTGACGCCGTCGTCGACGAGGGCGCGCTCCAGGCCCGCCGGATCCGACGCGGCGAGCGCCTCCCGGCGCAGGCGCAGCCAGGGATCGGAGCGCGTCGCGAGCCCGCTCTCCAGCACCCGCTCCGCGACCACGCGCGCCCGCTCGGGCCGCTCCAGCGACAGCTCGGTGCGGGCCCACAGCGTCGCCAGCTCGAGCTCGCTCGGGTGCGCCTCGAAGGCCCGCTCGAGCAGCCTCGCGAGCGCCTCCGCCGCCGGGCGCCGCTCGACCCCGCGCGCGTCGCTCAGCCGCGCGCGACGCAGCCGGAGCTGATGGCGCACGACGGCCATGCGCGAGACGTCGACGTCTTCGACCGGGACCGGCTCCGCGCGCTGCCGGGCGTGCGCGAGCCCGCGCCTGCGCAGCCGCTCGTCCTCCATGGCCAGCTCGAGCTCCTCCCAGAGGCGCGCCTCCGTGATTGTGACCTCGGCCCCCTCCCGCGTGGTCTCGAGCTCCTGCGGGAGGGTCGGCATGAGCGAGACCTCGGGCGGGGAGCCGTGCCTCCGCGTGAAGCTCTCCCAGAGCCGGGCCTCGAGCGCGTCCCGGAACGTCAGCGCGCGCCAGGTCCGGACCGTCACCCCGTCGGATCGACTCACGCGCTGGACCTGGCGCGGCTGGGGCACGCTGCGACGGGAGAGCCGGTCTCGCGTGCCGTCCACCGCCACCTCGTAGGCGTCACGCGCTCGCCGCGCGAGCTCCACGCACGACGCGCTCGACGCGGCCAGCTCGCGGCGCGGCCACGCGTGACGCGCGATCTCGACCGTGCGCGCGTCGACCCAGCGCGCGACCGGGCGGCGGCAGGCCATCCCCTCGCACGGCTCGTCCAGCCAGCGCACGGGCAGCTCCCGCGCTCGCGCGCGCACCTCGCGCCCGGTCGCGGCGAAGCGCACGTAGGTCCGGCGCGCGATCGAGCCGTCCATCCGCTCGGCGGTCGCGCTCGCGTAGGCAGCCGGCGCGACGTCCTCCGCGTAGGCGAGGGGCTCGGCCCAGCTCGAGAGCACGGCGAACGAGCGACGCCGCGCCGAGAGGAGCCTCGGCCGGACGACGACGCAGCGCCCCACGTGCTCGGGCAGCATCGCGGCGAGCTCCACCGCGTCGTCGGCCGCCTCGACGGGGGCGAGCGGCCTCGGCGCCGAGGGAGTGGCGCACGCGATCATCGCGGTGAGACACGCCGCACCGAGCCAGGGCTTCACGCGGGCAGGATAGCGAGCCCGACCGGCCCGCGCCTCCGAACGCGAAACGGCCCGGCGTCAGGCGACACCGGGCCGTTCGACGGATCCGAAGGAGCTCAGACCTCGTAGCCCGGGAAGAAGTAGCGGATCTCGTTCGCGGCCGTCTCCGGCGCGTCGGAGCCGTGGACCGCGTTCTCGCCCACGTCCTTCGCGAACTCCTTGCGGATGGTGCCCTCGTCGGCGTTCGCCGGGTTCGTGGCGCCCATGAGCTCGCGGTACTTGGTGATGGCGCCTTCGCCCTCGAGCACGCTCACGACCACCGGGCCGCGGGTCATGAACTCGACGAGCTCCCCGAAGAAGGGGCGCTCCTTGTGCACCGCGTAGAAGCCCTCGGCCATGGGGCGGGTCAGGTGCATCATGCGCATCGCCTTGATCGTCAGGCCCGCGCCCTCGATCATGGCGAGGATCCCGCCGATGTTCTGGTTCTCGACCGCGTCCGGCTTGATGATGGAAAGGGTCCGCTCGACTGCCATTTGGATCTCCTGAAGTGCTCGGATCCGAAGCGGATCCGGAAGTCGAGCGCCTGATAGCACGAACGCCCCGCAGGTCCATGACCTACGGGGCGCTCGGAAGCGGCGCTCAGAAAAAGCGCGGCTCAGAACAGGTCCGAGACCGCGTCCGCTTCTTCCTGGAGCTCCTTCGCCGTGGCGTCCATGCGCGCGCGGCTGAAGTCGTCGATCTCGAGGCCCTGGACGATGGACCACTTGCCGCCCTCGCAGGTGCAGGGGAAGCCGTAGACCAGGCCCTCGGGGATGCCGTAGCTGCCGTCCGAGGGAACCGCCATCGAGACCCAGCGGCCGTTGGTGCCGAGGTGCCAGTCGCGGATGTGGTCGATGGCCGCGCTCGCCGCGCTCGCCGCGCTGCTCGAGCCGCGCGCCTCGATGATGGCCTTGCCCCGGGTCTGGACGGTCGGGATGAAGGTGTTCTCGATCCAGGCCTGGTCGTCGACGTGCGCGGCGACGGTCTTGCCGTTCACCTCGGCGTGGAACGCGTCCGGGTACTGGGTGGCCGAGTGGTTGCCCCAGATGACCATCTTGTCGACCTCGCTCGAGTGCACGCCGAGCTTGGCCGCGACCTGGCTCATCGCCCGGTTCTGGTCGAGCCGCACCATCGCCGTGAAGCACTGGTCCGGCAGATCCGGAGCGCTCTTGTTCGCGATGTAGGCGTTCGTGTTGGCGGGGTTGCCGACCACGAGCACCTTGACGTCACGGGCAGCCTTGTCGTTGAGCGCCTTGCCCTGGGGCACGAAGATCTTGCCGTTCGCGCCGAGCAGATCCTTGCGCTCCATGTCCTTGGTGCGCGGGCGCGCGCCGACGAGGAGCGCGACCTGCGTGCCGTCGAAGCCCTTCGCCGGGTCGTCGAACGCGTCGATCTTCGACACGAGCGGGAAGGCGCAGTCGTTGAGCTCCATGATCACGCCCTCGAGCGCCTTCATGGCCGGCGGGATCTCGATCAGCTGCAGGTGGACCGGCTGGTCCGGGCCGAGCATGTCGCCCGACGCGATGCGAAAGAGGAGGCTGTATCCGATGGCTCCGGCGGCGCCGGTCACCGCGACCTTGATGGGGGTCTTCATGTGCAATGTTCCTCTCAGCTGAGCAGGGATTGAATGGTGGTGCCCATGTCCGACGGCGTCGGCGCGACCTTCACGCCGGCCTTGGTGAGGGCTTCGATCTTGGCCTCGGCGGTGCCCTTGCCGCCGCTGATGACGGCGCCGGCGTGGCCCATGCGCTTGCCGGGCGGGGCGGTGGTGCCGGCGATGAAGCCAGCCACCGGCTTGGTGAAGTTCTCCGCGATCCACTCGGCCGCGCTCTCCTCGGCGGAGCCGCCGATCTCGCCGATGAGGATCACGCCCTCGGTCTCGTCGTCGGCCTGGAAGAGCTTCAGGACGTCGATGAAGTCGGTGCCGTTGACCGGGTCGCCCCCGATGCCGATGGCGGTGGTCTGGCCGAGGCCGAGCGCGGTGAGCTGACCGACGGCTTCGTAGGTGAGCGTGCCGCTCTTGCTGACCACGCCCACCCGGCCGCGCTGGTGGATGTGGCCGGGCATGATGCCGAGCTTGCACTCGTCGGGCGTGATCACGCCGGGGCAGTTCGGGCCGATGAGGCGGCTGCCGCCGAGGTTGAGCGACGGGTTGTCGAGCACGCTCCGCACGCGGAGCATGTCGGCCACCGGGATGCCCTCGGTGATGGCGATGATGAGCGGGATCTTCGCGGCGACGGCCTCGAGGATCGCGTCGGCCGCGAACGGGGGCGGCACGAAGATGAGCGAGCAGTCGGCGCCGGTCTCCTTCACCGCGTTCTCGACGGTGTCGAAGACGGGCGCGGTCTTGCCGCTCGTCTCGCCCTTGAAGGTCTGACCGCCCTTGCCCGGCGTGGCGCCGGCGACGATCTGCGTGCCGTAGTCCATGCACATGTCGGCGTGGAAGGAGCCGGCGCTGCCGGTGATGCCCTGCACGACGACGCGCGTGTCCTTGTTGACCAGAATCGACATCTCAGGCCTTCCCCGCCAGCTCGACGATCTTCTTCGCGCCGTCCGCCATCGTGCCCGCGGGCGTGATGGCGAGGCCGCTCTTCTCGAGGATCTCGCGACCCTTCTCGACGTTGGTCCCCTCGAGGCGAACCACGAGCGGCACCTCGAGGCCCATCTCCTTGGTCGCCGCGACGACGCCCTCGGCGATGACGTCACACTTCATGATGCCGCCGAAGATGTTGACGAAGATCCCCTTCACGTCCTTGTCGTGAAGGATGATCTTGAAGGCCTGCGTGACCTGCTCCTTGTTGGCGCCGCCGCCCACGTCGAGGAAGTTCGCCGGCTCACCGCCATAGTGCTTGATGATGTCCATCGTGCTCATGGCGAGCCCGGCGCCGTTGACGAGGCAGCCGATGTTGCCCTCGAGCGCGACGTAGCTGAGCCCCGCCTGCTTGGCCTCGGTCTCGACCGGGTTCTCCTCGGACGCGTCGCGCAGGCCGTCCCACTCGCGGTGACGGAAGTGCGCGTTGTCGTCGAAGTTGAGCTTGCAGTCGAGCGCCATGACCTGACCGTCGGTCGTGACGATCAGCGGGTTGATCTCCAGGAGAGAGCAATCCTCCTTCATGAACATCTCGTAGAGCTTCTGGCCGAGGCTCGCGAGCTGGCGGACCTGCTTGCCGTCCATGCCGAGCGCGAAGCCGATCTCGCGCATCTGGTACGGCATCAGGCCCACGCCGGGGTCGACCCACTGCTTGAGGATCCTCTCCGGCGTCTCCTCGGCGACCTTCTCGATCTCGACGCCGCCCTCGGTGGACGCCATCACGACCACGCGGCGGGTCTCACGGTCGACGAGCATCGCGAGGTAGAGCTCGCGCTCGATGCCGATGCCCTGCTCGACGTAGAGCCGCTCGACCTTCTTGCCCTTCGGCCCCGTCTGCGGGGTGACGAGCGTGGCGCCGATGAGCGCCTTGGCGGCCTCCTCGGCTGCGGCCGCGCCCTTGACGACCTTGACGCCGCCCGCCTTGCCGCGACCGCCCGCGTGGATCTGCGCCTTGACGACGACGACCTCGCTGCCGGTCTCCTTGATCAGCTCGGTGGCCGCGTCCTTCGCCTCGGGCACGGTGAACGCGGGGATGCCCTTGGGGATCGGGATGCCGTACTTCGCGAAGTACTGCTTGCCCTGATACTCGTGGATGTTCATCAGCTCAGCCCATGTTCTCGATGATCTTGTCGCCGAACTCGGAGCACTTGACCTTGGTCGCGCCCTCCATGAGCCGCTCGAAGTCGTAGGTGACGGTCTTGTTCGCGATCGAGGTCTCGATGCCCTTGATCACGAGGTCCGCCGCCTCCTGCCAGCCGAGGTGCTCGAGCATGAGCACGCCGCTGAGGATCACGGAAGACGGGTTGACCTTGTCCTGGCCGGCGTACTTCGGCGCCGTGCCGTGGGTCGCCTCGAAGATGGCGTGGCCGCTGTCGTAGTTGATGTTGCCGCCCGGCGCGATGCCGATGCCGCCGACCTGCGCCGCGAGCGCGTCCGAGAGGTAGTCGCCGTTGAGGTTGAGCGTGGCGATGACGCTGAACTCCTTCGGGCGCGTCAGGACCTGCTGGAGCGCGATGTCCGCGATGGCGTCCTTGACGATGATCTTGCCGGCCTTCTCGGCCTCGGCCTGCTCGGCGTTCGCCGCGTCCTGGCCCTTCTCGGCCACGGTCCGCTCCCACTGACCCCAGGTGTAGGTCTGGTCCGCGAACTCCTTCTCCGCGAGGGCGAAGCCCCAGCTGCGGAAGGCGCCCTCGGTGAACTTCATGATGTTGCCCTTGTGCACCAGGGTGACGCTCGGGCGCTTGTGGTCGATGGCGTACTGGATGGCCGCGCGGACGAGCCGCTCGGTGCCCTCGATGCTGACGGGCTTGAGGCCGATGCCGACCGTCTTCGGGAAGCGGATCTTCTTGTACCGCTCCGGGAAGGTCTCCTTCAGGAAGCCCTTGAGCTTCTCGACGTCGGCCGAGCCCTCTTCGAACTCGATGCCGGCGTAGATGTCCTCCGTGTTCTCGCGGAAGATCACCATGTCGACCTCTTCGGGCCGCTTCACGGGCGAGGGCACGCCGGTGAACCAGCGGACCGGGCGAAGGCAGGTGTAGAGGTCGAGCCGCTGGCGGAGCGCCACGTTCAGCGAGCGGATGCCGCCGCCGATCGGCGTGGTCAGCGGGCCCTTGATGCCGACGAGGTACTTCTGGAACGCCTCGACGGTCGCGTCGGGCAGCCAGCTCTCGAACTCGTCGTAGGCCTTCTGGCCGGCGTAGACCTCGTACCAGTGGATCTTCTTCTCACCGCCGTAGGCCTTCTCGACCGCGGCATCGAAGACGCGCACGGAGGCCTTCCAGATATCCGGCCCGATGCCGTCGCCTTCGATGAACGGGATGATGGGGTCGTTGGGGACGTTGAGGGTTCCGTCGCTCCCCATCTCGAGGGCGGTGCCGGACTTGGGCGGGTCGAAGCTCATGTGGATGTACCTCCGAAAGACCTTGGAAAACCGACGCTCCGAGCAAGCCAAACAGCAGCCTGCGAGCGCCGGTGGGGCTGGGCTTATATCACAGCTGCCGCGGCCGCATCCGGGCCGTCTCCGTGACACGGGCAGGCGGCTCCACGCCGCGTGAGGTCGGTCACGAGATCAGGGCCCGA
>SHBB01000083.1 GCA_004213565.1 Sandaracinaceae bacterium | reverse complement strand
TCGTGCACGTCACCGCGTCGCCGCAGCTCGGCGCCGTGCCCGGCATGCAGCCGCCCGACACGCACGTCTCCGCGCCGTTGCAGAACAGACCGTCATCGCAGTCGCCGTCCGCCGCGCACTCCGGCACGCAGCCCATCGTCGCGTTGCACGTCTCGCTCGCCCCACACGCGGCGTCGTCCGGCACGTTCCGGCAGACGTCCGCCGTCTCGTCGCAGAGGTCCGTCGTGCACGTCACCGCGTCGCCGCAGCTCGGCGCCGCGCCCGGGGCGCACGCGCCCGCCACGCACGCCTCGGCGCCGTTGCAGAACTGACCGTCGTCACAGTCCGCGTCGACCGTGCACTCGGGCACGCAGTTCATGACCGCGTCGCAGGTCTCGTTCGACGCGCAGCGCGAGTCATCCACCAGGTTGGCGCAGCGCTCGGCCACCTCGTCGCAGAAGTCCACGGTGCACGCCACCGCGTCGCCGCAGCTCGGCGCCATCCCACCGACGCAGCGGCCGGCGCTGCAGGTCTCGACCCCGTTGCAGAAGAAGCCGTCGTCGCAGTCCGCGTCGCTCGTGCAGTCTCCGACGAACGTACAGCCGCCCGGCGGGATGCACTGGCGGTCGAGCGGACAGAGAGAGTCGTCGGCGACGTGCACGCAGGCGTCGGCCACGTCGTCGCAGGCGTCCACCGTGCATGCGACGCCGTCGCCGCAGTCGGGCGGCGTCCCCGCGGCGCAGCGCCCGTCGACGCAGCGCTCCGCGCCGTCGCAGAAGTTGCCGTCGTCACAGTCCGCGTCGCCCACGCAGAGGGTCGGGGGCACGCAGCCTCCCGTCGGATCGCACACGAAGTCCCCCGCGCACTCTCGCGCGTCGGGCGTGTTCACGCAGCCGCCCAGCGCCTCCGAGCACGCGTCGATCGTGCACGTCGTGGCGTCGTCGCACTCGGGCGGCGCGCCGGGCACACAGCGATCGTCCGCGCAGCGCTCGGGGCCGTTGCAGACGAAGCCGTCGTCGCACTCCGCGTCCGACGCGCAGGGCTCCATGGGCACGCAGCCCATCGAGGGCGAGCAGAGCTCATCGGCGCCACACTCGGCGTGGTCCGGCAGGCGCAAGCACTCGTCGGCCGCCTCGTCACAGACCTCGACCGTGCACGCGAAATCATCGTTGCAACGCGGCGGGCTGCCCGAGATGCACGTGCCGCCCGAGCAGATCTCGAAGCCGTTGCAGAAGAAGCCGTCGTCGCACTCGCGGTCGGCGCTGCAGGCCGGTGGCTGGGTGTCACCGTCCATGCCCACGACACCAGCGTCGATGGGCCCGAGGCCGCTCCGCTGAAGCGAGCAGCCGGCGGGGAGGAGCGAGAGGAGCGAGAGCCCCAGGATGAAACAAGAAAAGCGTCTCATGAAGCAGAGGGAGTCAGCATAACGCGCCCGCCCCACGCGCGCGACGAAACCGGCGCGATCGAGGGCGTCACTCCGACGGGAGCGCGCGGGCCGGGACCCCGCCCACCCTCGCGCCGGGAGGCACGTCGCGCGTCACGACCGCGCCCATCGCGATCACCGCGCCGTCGCCGACGCGGACACCGTCGGTGATCCCCGCGTTGGCGCCGATCCACACGTTCGCCCCGATGTGGATGCCGCGAGATCGCGTGGGCTGCTCCGAGATGGGGGTCCCGGGCTCGGTGCCGTGATCCCAGGCGAAGATCGTCGCGCCCGTCGCGATGCGGGTCCCCGCCCCCACGTGAATGCCGCCCCGCCCGCCGTCGAGGGTCGCCCGGACGTTCACGCTCGCGCCCGGGCCCAGCGAGATCGGTCCGTGCAGGAAGGCGTCCGCGGCCACGCTCGCGCCCGCGGCCAGGCGGATGGGCCGCGTGGGCTCCGCGAAGACGCGGGCCTCCGGCGCGACGAAGCACCCCGGGTCCAGCTCGACGTCTTCCAGCGCGCTCAGCGCCGCGTGCACCTCGGCCTGCCACGGCTCGGCCCAGGCGCGGATGGACGGCTTCGCGCGGAAGTAGAGCCAGGGCATGTGGCTCATGCGCCGCTTCTGCTGCGCGCGGAGGGTCTGCTCGTCAGCCATGGCGGGACATAGCAGCCCGCGACTCGCAGCCCGAGCCAGATCCGCGAACAATGGGAGCCCCGAGACGCCCGACGGGCCTTCTCCCGCAGCAGTGTCCGGCAAAGATGACTGCGCGCGCATCGCGCGCATCTTTGCCGGACCCTGCTAGGTTCCGGCGCAGATGCGCGCGACACGCAGTGTGGTGGTCGGCGGAGGCATCGCGGGGCTCGCGGTGGCCTGGGCGCTGGCCAAGCGAGGCCGGGACGTGACGTTGCTGGAGGCCGAGCCAGCGCTCGGGACGCACAGCTCCGCGCGGAACGCGCAGATCTGGCTGCCGGTCGACGACGACGAGACCACCGGGCCGCTCGCCCTCCGGAGCGCCGAGGCGCTGACCTCGCTCCTGGGCGCCGAGACGGAGTGGCTGGTGCGCGACGGCGCCCTGGTGCTCGCGCCGGACGCGGCGAGCGCGGAGACGGTGCGGCGCGGCGCGGAGAAGGGCGGCGTGAAGGCGCGCACCGTCGACTTCCACGTCGTAGCGCGCGAGAGCCCCGTCGTGACCGAGCGGGTCGGCGTGCCGCTCTGGATCGAGGGCGCCGGCATCTTCGACCCGCACGCGATGGTCGGCGCGCTGGCGAAGGCCGCCAAGGCCCACGGCGTGAAGATCCGCCTCGGCGCCCGGGCGCAGGCCGTGGAGTCGGACGCCGTGCGGCTCGAGGGCGGCGAGCGCGTGCCCTACGACGAAGTGGTGAACGCGGCCGGCGCGTGGGCCGGGGAGCTCGGGCGGGCGCGAGGCGCGCACGTGCCGCTCGTCCCGCTCAGGCGGCACCTCGTCCTGCTGGACGCCGACCCGCGCGCCGCGGGCACGACGGTGTGGCGCTTCGGCGACGCGCAGGTCTACTGGCGGCCCGAGTCGGGCGGCGTGCTGGCGAGCCCCTGCGACGAGGCCCCCGTCACCGCGTCGCTGCCGCCGGCCGACCCCGGCGCGCTCGAGGCGCTGGCCGAGGCGCTGGAGCCCGTGGCGCCCTCCCTGGTCGACGCGCCCGTCCGCACGAAGTGGGCTTGCCTGCGCACCTACGCCCACGATCGTGAGCTCGTCCTCGGCCCGGATCCGCGCGCTCCCGGGCTCAGCTGGATGGCCGGCTTCGGCGGGCGCGGGATGACGGTCGCGGTCGCCGCGGGCGAGCTCTGCGCGAAGCTGATGGACGGCGAAGACGCCCCGATCCAGGCGCTCGTGAGACCGGATCGGCCCCAGCCAGAGGCCCTCGCCGACCACACGGGCTGAAAGCGGGTTTCTTCGCGACGGGCTGCTACAGTCCCGCCGATGACGAAGGAAGACGACGAGAAGCGTTCCGAAGAAGAGGCCTCGGAAGAGGACGAGCCGGAGACGGCATCGGCCGAAGAAGAGACCGACGCGGACGAGACCGAGGGCGCCGACGACGCGGGCGACGACGACGCGGGCGACGACGACGCGGGCGACGACGACGACGACGCCAGCGATGGCAACTCGGACGACGACGACGCGGACGACGACGACGCCAGCGACGGCGACTCGGGCGACGACGACTCGGGCGAGCCCGCCGCTTCCGCGAAGGAAGACGACGCGTCGGCGAAGAAGAAGACCGCCAAGAAGTCGACGACGAAGAAGTCGTCCAAGGCCAGCGCCGGCGGCTCCAAGAAGAAGAAGCGGAAGAAGACCGCGGGCGAGCCGAAGAAGAAGACCGCCAAGCCGGTGCAGCCCGCGCGCAAGGAGCCGGAAGAGAACTCGACCCCGATGATCATCGGCGCGGTGATCGTGGCCGCGGTCGCGGTCGTCGGCCTCTGGTGGTGGAACAACCGAGACGCGGGTGCCGAGGAGCTCACGACGCTCGACACCGAAGAGGCGACCGAGGAGACCCCGACCGCCGCCGCCGACCCGGCCTCTCCGTCCAACCCGTTCGGCCTCCCGCAGCGCGAAGAGCCGGCCGGCATCCCCGCGCCGCCCGACGTCGCCGCGCCGCCCGAGAACGCGCAGCGCACCGAGTCCGGCCTCGCCTCGCGCGTGCTGGAGGCGGGTGACGGCGCCGAGCACCCCACCGCGAACGCGCGCGTGACCGTGCACTACACCGGCTGGACCACCGACGGCGAGATGTTCGACTCGTCGCAGCGCCGCGGCCGCCCGGCCACCTTCCCGCTCAACGGCGTCATCCCCGGCTGGACGGAGGGCGTGCAGCTCATGGTCACCGGCGAGAAGCGGCGCTTCTGGATCCCGGAGAACCTCGCGTACGCCGGCCGCCCGGGCGCGCCGCAGGGCATGCTCGTGTTCGACGTGGAGCTGCTCGAGTTCGAGGAGCTGCCGCCGCCGCCGGAGGCGCCGTCCGACGTGGCCGCGCCGCCCGCGAACGCGCAGCGCACCGAGTCGGGCCTCGCCTCGCGCGTGCTCGAGCGCGGGACCGGCAGCGAGCACCCCGAGGCCACCAACGTCGTGCGCGTGCACTACACCGGCTGGACCACCGACGGCGAGATGTTCGACTCCTCCGTCACCCGCGGCGAGCCCGTCACCTTCCCCCTCAACCGCGTGATCCCCGGCTGGACCGAGGGCGTGCAGCTGATGGTGGTGGGCGAGAAGCGTCGCCTCTGGATCCCCGAGGACCTCGCCTATCAGGGCCGCCCGGGCGCCCCGGCCGGCATGCTCGTCTTCGACGTGGAGCTGCTCGAGATCCTCGAGGCGCCCCCGGGCATGCCCGGCATGCCGCCCGGCCATCCCGGTGGGGGTGGCGGCTCGCCGCACTGAGAGACCGCGCTTTCGCTCGAACGGCCGACCTGGCATTCGCCGGGTCGGCCGTTTTCACGTGCTTCAGAGGACGCCAGCGGCTTCAGGCCATGCCGGCCGCGAACCGCAGCGCCGCGTCCTCGGACTGCGTCGCCCAGGTCGTGCGCGCGCCTTCGTCGCGGCTCAGGCGGTTGACCTGGAGCATGCCCGTGGCGCTGTTCACGAGCAGCGCCACGCGCTTGAAGTGGTTGACCGAGCCGCGCAGCTTGCGCATCGCGCCCTCGAACTCGGGATCGTTGCGCGACGGCGCCTGGCGCATGTCGACCACGATGCCCCACTCGGTGTGCTCGGGGCGCATCGACTGGATGACCATCTCGTTCTGCTCGACGAGATCGTGGATCGTCTCCACGGGCGCGGCGCTGCGCCTGAGGAGGACGACCTTTCGGTCGAGGTCTTCGACCATGTGCCAGAGGGAAGTCGAGACGACGGACTTCAGCATGACCTGTGACGAGCTGGGGCGGGGTGGAGGGATCGTAGCAGGCAGTAGCCCCGATTTTGTCAGGCGCCACCTGACAGTCCGGTGATACTCCTCGATGAGGACGATCACCGAATCGAGGACGGAGATCAGGGTCTCGCCCGCGTCGTCCAGCGTCCGCGCCGTGTGCCGCTCGAACGCGCGCAGGGCCTCGGTGAGGGTCGACTTCAGGTCGCGGAGGAGGCCGCGGTCCAGCTCCTCGAGCGCGAGCACCGCCTGCTCCAGCCCCTCCCAGGCCGCCTCGCCAGGGGGCACGCTGTCCTCGATCAGGGCCTCGAGGCGCTCGTGCAGCTCGTGCGGGGCGGCGTCCCCGAGCCGCGCGTTCTCGGAGTCCCGCACCGCGTCGAGGCGCAATTGGAGCGCCGAGGCCTGCCGCGGGTCTCCCAGGAGGCCACAGGTCATGAGCTGGACGTCCGAGAGCGCGGGCCCCGAGAGCGGATCGAGGTACGCGTGCAGGAAACGCTGGTGCGTCTCGATCGCGCGCTGCCAGCGATAGGGAGAGCGAGGCTCGAGCGGCTCGTCGCGCGTGGTCCGCCCGAGCTGCAGGGAGTGGTCGGCCACGAGCGCGTTCTGCATCTCCACCACGAGGTAGGTGAGCTTCACCCAGGCGCGGTGCAGCGCCGCGAGGGCCACCGTCTGGGCGACGCCGTCGTACTCGACCGTGCCGCGCACGCCCTCGAAGTCGAGCGCGCGCAGCTTCCCGATCTCGAACATGCCGCGCATCGCGTCGACCTCGGTGCGCCCCTCGTGGACCCGCATGTAGCCCTGCGTGGCGTCCATGCCCGTGTAGCCGCGGAGCACCGAGCGGCCCCCGGGGTGCAGCTCCAGCAGCTCCGTCACGTCGTAGACGCTGCCGTCGATCACCATCCAGTAGCCGTGCTCGGTGTCGTTGTGCTCGACGACCTGTGAGACATCGAGGGGGGTGCGGTCCCGGGCCCAGCTGCGGTTGTCGGTGAAGACCTCGAAGAGGTAGCGCCCCTCGGCGGCCAGCTTCTGCAGCGTGCGCTCCGCCGCCGCGCGGCGGGTCGCGTCGTCACCGCGCTCGGCCTGCATCAGCAGGCGCTTGAGCGACGCGTGCGCCGAGCGCGCGAAGCGGGCGTGCCCGCAGACGTAGACCTGCGCGGGCGGCGAGGTGGTCGTCCCGCGCAGCAGCCGGAGCAGGTCCCCACCGATGCGGTCGTCGAGCACCAGCTCGTCCACGCGGCGCTTCTCCCCGGGCCGCACGGTGATGCGCTGCACGCCCTGCAGCGCCTGGACCTTGCGGACCTCCGCGTCGTCCCGCGAGAAGGCCACCTCGAGGCGGAGCTTCCCCTCACGCACGAGCTGCTGCAGCTCCGTCCGGTAGTGCAGGTGCTCGCGCGTCCGGACGCCGAGGAGGAGCCAGGTCGGCCCCGCGTTCGGCTGCCGCGCCCGCTCCAGAATGAACGACCGGAACGGCGAGATGCCCGTGCCGCCCGCGAGCAGGATGACCGGCGTCGACGGGTCGGCGGGCAGCGCGAAGCGCGGCGGGTGGTGCACCGCGATCGAGACCGGCTCCTCGCGGCCGGCGACGCGCGCGAGGAAGCTCGAGGCGGTGCCGAGCCGACGCTTGCCCTCGTCGTCGTAGCGGATCTTGCCGACCGTGAGGTGCACCTCGCTCGCCGCGGTGGCGTCGGGCTCGTCCATCACCGACGCGATCGAGTAGGCGCGGAACATCTCCGGCGGCACGACGCGCGCGATGTGCTCGGTGGAGGTCAGCGGCGCCTCGACGAGCCGACGCGGATCCCAGCCTTCGGCGCGCAGCATGTCGAGCAGGTCCCAGAGCTCCCAGCGCTCGGTCGTCTGCTCGCGGATCGCGTCGAAGAGGAGCTCACTCTGGGTCACGGCGTGGAGCGCCTCCGCCATGCGGGGCTCGACCGGTCGCAGCCGCCCGTAGCGGAGCAGCTCGCGCAGGGTGAGGCTCTCGGGCCGCTCGCGCCCGGGTCGGAACGAGACCGCGTCTCTCCACTCGTCGGTCAGCGCGATCGTCTCGTCCCCCGAGCTCGACAGCGCCTTCAGGGTGCGCTCGATGAGCTCGGGATCGCTCTCGGGCAGCACGTAGCAGCGGTCGCCCGGCTCGTAGCGCACCCCCGCGCCCTTCACGTCGAGCACGACGTGCTGCACCCGCTCGGTCCCGCGCTCCGTGGTCTTGCGCGCCTCGAGAACTCGCGCCGGGTGAGCGCCGTGCGGGAAGCTCGCCATGCGCTCCTTGCGCGCGTACTCCAGCTCGGAGTCGACCTGGTCCCAGGTGCGGTCCGAGAACACGCCCGAGAAGCCCCCGATGGTGACGCTGCGGCCCACCTTGAACGCCAGCTCGAGGTACCCGTAGACCTTCATCCGGTGTCGACCCAGGAAGCCTTGCTGCCCGGCGTAGACCTGGATCGCGTCCTTGAGCAGGCCCGACAGCCAGGGCTTGTCGACGCGGGAGACGTAGTCGGTGATCGAGACCTCCCCCGTGGCGGCGATGATCTCCTGCCAGTACTTGGGGTAGCCGCTCCGGAGCGCCTTGATCTCCTTGCCGAGGAACGTGGCGTGCCCGCGCCGCCCGAAGAAGGTGTCGAGCAGGTTGAAGATCGGAGACGAGGTCCCGCTCGGGCCCTGCACGCCCTCCACGAAGGGCACCGCGAACGGCGCGACCGTCTTCGCCCACACCACCGGGTCGACGTGGTGCGGGCCGTGCGGGTTCGGGTTGATCTTGAGCAGCGAGTCCCGGACCACCCGCTCGAGGGCCTCCATGATGAGGTGGAGCTCCGTCTCGAGCCCGTCCGGATCGTCGCGCGCCACCGACTCCTGCGCGCGGACGACGGCGCCGATCACGGGGCTGCACCGGCTGAGGATCTCGAACTGGGTCAGGTAGAAGACCCGCTCCTCCTGGTTGTCCACGGTCGGGAACGCCAACTGCATGTTCTCGACCCGTCGCGGGTCGTCCGCGTTCGGATCGCGCAGCCGCCAGTTGTAGACGATCAGGTCGATGTAGCTGAGGACCTCTTGCGGGCGATGCAGGCGCCGGCGGACCTCGGCCCACGGCTCGCTGAGGCTGGGCGGCAGGCGCTCGGGCGGCTGCGTCTCGACGTACCAGTAGGCGTGCGCGAGCATCCCCAGCACGGCGCCAGCCCGGAGCAGGTGGGCGTCGTCGAGGTGGTCGGGGTCGGCGGGCAAGACCTCCATGCGGTCGATCCGACGCCGGAGGCCCAGCGTGCGGTAGAGCCCGGTGAGGTCGGCCATCGCCTCGTCCCAGGCGGCGTGGCTCGACGGCAACCCGAGCCGCGGCGGCTCGATCGGGGCGAAGCCGTGGACCTCCGAGAGGAAGCCGAGGTTCTCGTGGCCCAGCCGGCGGTTCGTCTGCTCCGCGTCGGTGAGCACGCGGCGTGAGGGGACGAGGATCTCCCCGTGTCGCTCGTGGGCCTTCGAGGGGTCGAAGGTGTGGGCCGCCCGGGCAGCGGACGCGATCCGCTCGGCGCGGCCGGTCTTGCGGGGCCCGTACTGCAGACGACCGACGTACCGATAGACCCGCTCGAACTCGTGAAGGTACCCGTCGAGGTAGCCGCGCTGCTCGTCGGTCAGCTTGCCTTCGCTGATCTCCGCGAGCGTCTCCGAGCCGTCGCTCGTGTCCATCCGCTTGAGGAAGAACAGCGTCGCGTCGCGCCCCGCGAAGAGCCGCTCGAGGTACGCGTGCTCTGGCGGCGCCTTGGACATGTCGAAGACCGCGCCCGCGAGCGCGACGTGGGAGCTGCGGCTCGCCAGCTGCTCGGGGGTGAGCAGCTCCCCCTCCACCGGGTGCTCGAACGGAGGTGGCTCGGGGCGCTGGACCACCGGCAGATCACGGAGCCAGGCCACGTAGTCGTCGCGGAGCCCCGCGTCCCTCGCCCCCTGGACGAGGATGTTGCGGTAGCGCAGCGAGGGGTGCCCCTCGGGCACGACGCGCGCGGGCAGCCCCACGTAGACGTACGCGACGCGTCGCTCCCCGTCGTAGGTCTCGACCTCGAGCTCGCGCCGAGCGTACGCGACGTCGACCGCCTCGAGCTCGTCGAGCACGGGCAGGTATCGATCGTCGCACGCGTACAGGACGCCGTGCACCGCACGTCCCTCATCGGGGACGATGTTGCCGGTGCAACCTTCGATCGCGAAGAAGTTCGGGACGGTGAACGCGAGGCGCCAGTCGCGCAGGATCGCGGGCTCGGCCCGGTCGGATTCGACGCCCTTCGCCGCGAGGCTCGTGGCGCTCATGTTCGAGCCGTATCCGAAGTAGTGGAACAACTGGCTTCCCCTCGACCCGCGAAACCCCACCGCCAGCGGCCCCGGTTCTCGTCTGGGGAGAAGCGTACACCCACCGGGGGGCCCGGCAACGCAAACGCGGATCTCGCGACTCCCTACCGTCTCGTCCGCCACGCCTGTTAGGATGCGGCATGGCTGCGTCAATCCCGGAAGAGCACAGGCGGGGGCGCTACCTGCTGAGCCAGCGCCTCGGCGTGGGCGACGTCGCCGAGGTGTACCTGGCGCAGCTCGAAGGGGAAGGCGGGTTTCGTCGGGACATCGTGCTCAAGTGTTTGCGCCCCGAGCTCGGCCGGGAGCCCGAGCGCGTCCGTCTCTTCCTGGAAGAGGCAAACCTCGTCGCGCAGCTCCGGCATCCCAACATCGTGCAGGCGCTCGACCTGTCCCGTGATGGTGCCGATTACTTCATGGCGCTCGAGCTGGTCGACGGCCCCTCGCTCGCCAACTTGATCGGCTACACGCGCGGCGTGGGCACCCGCATCCCGGTCGAGATGGGCGCGCACGTGATCGCGGAGGCGGCACGCGGACTGCACTACGCGCACGAAGCGCAGGGCGCAGAGGGCCAGGGCGTGGTCCACCGCGACGTGCGGCCGGGCAACATCCTCATCTCCCAGCTCGGCGAGGTGAAGGTCGCGGACTTCAGCGCCGCGCTGTCGTCTTCGTCGCGCTGGGCCGCTCGCAGCCGCATGCGAGGCAGCGGCTACGTCGCGCCGGAGCAGACCGCGGGCGGAGAGCTCGATCGTCGCGCGGACATCTACGCGCTCGGCGTCGTGCTCTGGGAGATCGGGACGGGTCGGCCCCTCGTGTCCAACGAGGCGGGACCCGAGGGCCCCATCGACATCCCGCCCCCCTCCGAGCTCGACGAGCGGCTCGACTTCCGCTTCGACGCCATCGTCGCCCGCGCGACCGCGCCGGACCCGCGAGACCGCTACGCGACCGCGCACGAGCTGGCGGACGCGCTGCGGGACTGGCTGAGCGCGTTCGGTCGACCCACCGGCCGCGAGGAGCTGGCCGACTGGATGACCACCGCCTGTCCGGACCTCGGCCCGGGCGGCCTGACGCCGCTGGAGGCGACGACCGACTCCGGCGTCTTCCCGACGCCCACCGAGACCCTCGCCCCGCCGCCCCCGGATCCCGATCTCCCGGAGACCGAAGACGCGCTGCTCGGCCGGGACGAGGAGCTGCGGGCCATGGACGGCGCGATCGTGCGCGGGCGCCGCGTGCTGTGTCTCTCCGGGCGAGGCGGCGTGGGCAAGACGCGCGCCGCGGTCACCTGGGCCGCGCAGGTGCGCGACACGACGGGCGCGCGCGCCGTCTTCTGCGACGCCCAGCAGGCGAGGACCGCGGAGGACGCCGCGCACCTCGTCATCGCCAAGCTCGCGCCGTCGAGCGTGCAGCCGCGGGGCTCGCGGGATCCCGTTCAAGACGCGGGCGAGCTGCTGGCGAGCGCCGGCCCGTCGGTGGTGGTCTTCGACCAGCTCGATCAGCTGCTGGAGGAGGCCGGGGGGCTGTTCACGCCCTGGCTCGAGCGCGCCCCGGAGGCGATCTTCGTGATCACGTCGCGCGAGCCGCCGAAGCTCGCGCAGGCCGAGCAGATCGCGCTCGAGCCGCTCGCCGGCTCCTACGGGGACGAGCTCCGGGGCCCCGCGGCCGACCTGTTCTTCGCGCGGCTCGAAGAGGTGGGCGGCGAGGAGGCGGTCCAGCGCTGGCGCGACCCCGAGCGCCTGCGGGAGGTCGAGCGCGTGCTCCGTCGCCTCGATGGGCTGCCGCTCGCCATCGTCGTGACCGCGGCCCGCGCCGCGAACGAGACGCCCTCGGGCATGGCGGCCGAGCTCCGCCCCTCCTCGCCCGGGGTCGTCGAGGACGTCACCGAGGCGGCGCTCCGCGACGCGTGGAACGACTGCAACGGCGAGGAGCGGAGCGCCCTCCTCCAGTGCTCGGTGTTCCACGGCTCGTTCACCGGCATCTCGGCCACCGCGGTCCTGCGCGTCGAGTCCGCCCCGAAGGCGCTCGCGGCGCTGGTCGACAAGTCACTGCTCTTGCAAGAGGGCGGGCGCTTCCGGCTTCACCAGAGCGTGCGCGATCTCTGCGCGAGCGTGACGGACCCCGTGCTCGTGGAGGCCGCGCGCGAGCGGCACGCGGCGTACTTCCTCGACGCGGGCGAGGGCCTGCTGAGCAGCCTGCGCGGGCCCGGCGCGGGGCGCGCGTTCGCCTTGCTCGGGACCGCCGAGGCCGAGCTGCGCGGCATCCATGGGCTCGCCGTGGCCCAGCGCGACGGCGACCGCGCGATGCGGGCCGCGCTCTGCCTCGAGCCGACCCTCGCGCGGCGCGGAGACCACCGCAGCCTCGTGGCGCTGCTCGAGCTCGCGCGGAGCGCGGGGCCGCGGCCGTCCCTCGCCGCCCGGGGCGCGCTCGCCGAGGCGCGCGCTCACGGCTGGCAGTTCGATTTCCAGCCTGCCCTCGAGGCGGCCAACCGCGGCCTCGATCTGGCGAAGAACGCGGGCGAGCCCGAGCTGATGGCCGAGGCGCGCAGCGAGCTCGCGATGGTCGAGGTGCGCTGCGGCCAGGGCACCGACGCCGCCAAGCGGTATCGCGACGCCCTCGCCGCGATGCGCGAGGCGGGCGACCGGAGGGGCGAGGGCGTGGTGCTGCTTCGGCTGGCCAACCTGCTGAGCGAGCAAGGCGAGACCCAGGCCGCGACGATGATGTACCGCGTGGCGCTCGAGGCGAGCCGCGACGCGCAGGACCGCGTGTACGAGGGCATCACCCTGAGCAACCTCGGCGCGCAGCTGCTCGACGACGGCCGCCCCGATCAGGCCCACCAGGCGCTCTACCTCTCCGAGGAGATCTTCCGCGAGCTCGGCGAGGAGCGCTACGGCGCGGTCTCGCGTGGGCTCATCGGCTACGCGGTCGCCCTGCAGGGCAGCTGGGAGCAGGGCGCGGAGGCCGTCGAGCGCGCCGTCGAGACGCTCCAGCGCATCGGCGAGCGGGGCGTCATCGTGTTCTTCCTCGGCGTGCTCGTCTCGGCGCGCGCGCGCCTCGGTGACGACGCCGCGGCGCGGAAGTGGGCGGCGCACATGACGGGCGTCGCCGCGTCACTCCGCGGCACCCCGGTCGAGCACATCACGGGATTGCGCAAGGGCCACATCGAGCTGCTCGACGCCGCGAAGGCGGCGGCCGAGGGAGACCGGGTCGAGGCCACTCGGCTCATCGAGTCGGCCCGCGCGCGCGCGCAATCGGCTCCGCGAGACGTCCTGACGACGCTCCGGATCGCGGCGGCGGATCTCTGGGAGCACAGCGAGCAAGTGGAGGACGAGATCCTCCCGACGCGGCGTCGGAAGTCCTCCCTCGGGCGGATCCGGCTCGTGAAGCGCCCCGACGATCCGTGAATTCCTTCAGCCGGCTCAGCGCGGCGTGGACCAGGCCTCGAGCGTCGCGCGCTTCTCGGGGAGCATGTAGAGGGACGGATCGTCGAGCGCCTCACGCACCGCCATCTTCGCGCGCGGGCCCAGCATGTCGAGGCGCTGCCGGGCGCCCGGGTCGTTGCGGTTGAGCAGCACGTAGACGAGCTCCGTGCCGAGCCGGCGGGCCGCGTGATCCTCCGCCGCGAGCAGCTCGAGCCAGAGATCGGGCACGAGCGGCAGGTCGGCGCCGCATCGCGCCGCGACGCGCGCGCGGATGGCGCCGCGGAGCCCCGCGTCGACGATCCCGGCGAGCGCCGCCTCGTCCCCCAGCTCGGCCAGGCCGAAGGCGGCCCCCTCGCGCGCGCCCCGCTCGGGCGCCTCCCGGAGCGCGACCGCGAGATCGGGCCCGGAGTCCAGACCGAGCACGCGCGCCATCGCCACGCCCGCCGCCACCCACGCCGACTCCGCCTCCTCGTCGAGCAGCATCGCCTGGAGCACTGGATAGCCCGCGCGGTGCGCGATGGCGCCGAGCAGCTCCGCGGCGAGCTCCGGCGCGAAGCTCCCGCGGTCGAGCGCCGCCAGGACCATTCCGGCCGCCGCCTCGTCGGGCCGCAAGCCACGCAGGCCCATCGCGACGATCCGCGCGCGCCGGGGGTCGTCGAGAGCCAGCCGCACGAGCTCGGACGCGCCGAGCGGCGGCATGTCCGACGGCAGCCCGAGCAAGCGGCGCAGCGTCTCCCAGGGCAACATCGCCGGCAGCGTAGCAAAGCCTCGGGAGAGCGCCGATACTGCCCGCATGTCAGCCTCCACCCCGCTGATCGATCGCGCCCGCGAGCTGGCCCGCGCGGCCCACGCAGAGCAGACGCGGAAGGCGGGCGACGTGCCCTATTTCACGCACCTCGAGAGCGTCGCGGAGATCCTCGTCGCGCACGGTCACGACGACGAGGTGACGGTGGCCGCGGCCTACCTTCACGACCTGCTCGAGGATCAGCCCGCGCACGCGCCGCGGCTGCGCGAGGAGATGCCGGCCGAGGTCGTCGCGACGGTGGAGGCGCTGACCGAGAAGAAGACCGACGGGCGCGGCAAGACGCGCGACAAGCGCGCGCGCTTTCGCGACTACGTGGCCGGTCTGAAGGAGGACACCGAGGCGGCGCGCCGGGCGATCCCGATCAGCTGCGCCGACAAGATCCACAACACGCGCAGCCTCGTGTCGGCCGAGCGGGAGGGGCACGCGCTCCTCATGCGCCTGAGCACGCGGCCCGGACAGCACGAGGCCCAGCTGACGACCCTGCGCGCGATCTACGCGGGCCGCGTCCGCCCGGCGCTGCTCGCATCGTTCGACGAGGCCAAGAACGCGCTGCTCGACACCCTCGCCGCGTGGCTCCCCGGCTGGGCGGTGACGATCTGCGCGCAGGCGCATCTCGGACAGTTCGACAAGGCCGGCCAGCCCTACGTCTACCACCCGCTCCGGCTCGTGCTCGCGGCGGACACGCCCGAAGCGCGCATGGCGGCGGCGCTGCACGACGTGGTGGAGGACAGCCCCTTCTGGACCGTCGAGCGCCTCGCGGACGAGGGGTTCCCCGAGACGGTCCTCCGCGCGATCGACGCCCTGTCCAAGCGCGACGGGGAGAGCTACGACGACTTCCTCGGCCGCGTGGAGGCGGAGCCGCTGGCGACCCGCGTGAAGCTGCTCGACCTGGCGGACAACGCGGATCTGTCGCGCCTCGCTTCACCGACCGACGCCGACCGGGCGCGCGTGGAGAAGTACCGCCGCGCGATCGCTCGCCTCGAGGCGGCCTCGAAGCGGCGCTCGCTCCGGATCGCGCTCGACGACGCGAGCCGAGCGGCGCTGCGCGCGCGCGCCGCGCATCCCGTCGTGCGGGGGACCCACGTGACGCTGGTCCACCGCGTCGACCCCGACACCTTCTCTCCCGCCTGGATCCCGGGCGGCGCGGCGGTCGGCGACGAGGTGGAGCTCCAGGTCGTCGGAGAGGTGCGCGACGAGGCCGTGCAGGCGCTCGTGGTCGCGATCGGCGGCGAGACGCGACGCCCCGAGGACGGCGGCGTGCTGCACGCCACGGTCAGCCGCGCGCGAGGCGCCCGCTCGAGAGACAGCAACCGCCTGCTGCGCGACGCCACGCCCGAGCCGGTCGACCTCGGGGCGCCGGGCGATGTGCTCCGCGGTAGGGTCCAGTGGGTGGACTCGTAGGTGGAAGATAGCGCCCTGCACGGATAAGCTCCGGGCTGCCCTTTTCTCGAGAAGCGCCTCACTTGTCATCCACGCCCGATACGCCCTCCACGGACCCGCCCGCCGATCCGCTCCTGGGCACCCTCGTCGGCGACCGCTATCGCATCCTCGAGCCGCTCGCGCGTGGGGGGATGGGGCGCGTCTACCGGGCGATGCAGGTGCAGCTGAGCCGCGAGGTCGCGGTGAAGGTCCTCGACACCGCCGGCGACGTGGAGCCGCGCCTGCGTGAGGACTTCACGCGTCGCTTCCTCCTCGAGGCGTCGTCGCTCGCGAAGCTGAACCACCCGAACACGATCGTCATCTACGACTACGGCCAGGTCGACGACGACACGTACTTCATCGCCATGGAGCTGCTCACGGGGCGCACCCTGCGTCAGGTGATGAAGGACGGCCTGGTCGACGCCGAGCACGTGATCAAGATCGGCGCGCAGATCGCCGCGAGCCTCGCGGAGGCGCACGATCAGGGGCTGATCCACCGCGACCTGAAGCCGGGCAACATCTTCCTGACCAAGCGCGGGGACGACCCGGAGTTCGTCAAGGTGCTCGACTTCGGGCTCGTGAAACACCGCCCGGAGACCGGCCTCGACGCCAGCCACACCGGCTTCATGGTGGGCACGCCCAAGTACATGGCCCCCGAGCAGATCGTGGGGGATCCGGTCAGCCCGGCGACCGACGTGTACGGCCTCGGCGCGACCCTCTACCACGCGCTCGCGGGGCGTCCTCCGTTCGAGGCCGACAACCGGTTCGAGCTCCTCGTCAAACACGCCGACGTCGATCCCGACCCGATCAGCGAGGTCTCCGCCGCGCAGCTCCCGGACGGGCTGGAGCAGGTCATCTTGCGATGCTTGCGCAAGCGGCCCTCGGAGCGGTACGCGTCGATGCGCGAGGTGGCGCACGCCCTGCTGGCCTGCTCGACCCGCTCGGGCTCCTGGCCGCTGGGCGGTCTGATCAGCGCGCCAGGGGTCCGGGAGGAGCCCGAGACCGACGACTCGACGCGCGTGTCCAAGCCTCGCCCCCGGCCGACGCCCCTCGAGACGGCGGAGGCGCCGTCGCAGAGCGGCGTGCGCGCCTCGACCCCCGCTCCCGTCGCTCCGGCCACGCCCGCGCCGGTGGCCGCGCCCGCGGAGGCGCCCCGGAGCCAGCGGACCCTGCTCGCCCTCGTCGTGGGCGCGCTCGCGCTCAGCGTGCTGGCCGTGGGCTTCGTGGTCTATCGAGGGCTCGAGGCGCCAGCCGCCCAGCCCGCGCCCGCGCCGCCGCCGGTCGTCGCCCCCCCGCCCGAGCCTGCTCCACCGGAGGAGGCGAGCGAGGCCACGCCGGCCGCGCCCGTCGACACGGTCGTGAGGTTGACCACCGAGCCCGAGGGAGCGCAGGTCCGTCGAGACGGGCGCGATCTCGGCGACGCGCCGCTGAATCTGGTGATCCCGAGCGGGGAGATCTGGACCCTCGACGTCTCGGCGCGGGGCCACGACGATCGCACGCTGACGGTGCGCGGTGGGCAGCGCGAGCTGCACGTGCGACTCGAGCCGACGCGCACCCAGCGTCCGCGACGGCCGAGCGCGGGCGAGCGGGACCGTCCCCGCACAGACAATCGCGATCCATGGGCGGAGGAGCCGTGATCCGCGCGATCGCGTACCTCTCCCTCGTCGCCCTCCTGCTCGCCAGCGTCTCGACCGCGGAGGCGCAGCGCCGACGCAGGCTCTCTCCCGACGAGCGGCGGGCGCGGGAGCTGTTCACGCTCGGGGACGAGTCGTACGCGAACGGGCGCTACGACGCCGCGATCGCCGCGTTCGAGGAGGCCTACCGACTCAGCGAGCGGCCGCTGCTCTTGTTCAACCTGGCCAACGCGCAGGAGCGGGCCGGGTATCTGCGCGACGCGGTGAGCAGCCTCGAGCGATACCTGCCGCATGCGCGTCGGAGCGAGCGCGACGAGGTCGAGAGCCGGCTCGTGGCGCTGCGAGAGCGCGTCGCGGAGGAGGACCGCGCCGAGGCAGCGGCGCGCGCGGAGGCCGAGGCGGCGGAGGCGGCGGAGGCGGCGAGCGCGGCCGAAGCGGCGCGCGCGCCCGAGCCGTCGGAGCCGGCGGTCGTGCGGGGGCCGGATCTCTTGCCCGCCTCGCTCGTCCTCGGCGGGGGCGGAGCGTTGATCATCGCCGCGGCGGTGACCGGAGGGCTCGCGCTCAGGGCCCGCGACACGGCGAGCGCCCACTGCGTCGACGGCCTCTGCAGCGTGGAGGCCGAGGGACCCCTCGCCACCGACGAGGCGCTCTCGATCACGACCGACGTGCTCGCGGTCACGGGCCTCGCGGCGGCGGGGCTGGGCATCTACCTGCTGGTGGACGCGCTCTCTCGCGGCGAGTCGACCGAAGCCTCCGTGGACGTCGCGATCGGCCCGAACGGCGGCGCGCTCTTCGCGAGAGGACGATTCTGAATGCGGCGTCTCGGGTGGGTGCTCGCGCTCTCTCTGCTCGGCTCCTGCAGCCTCACGCGTGCGGACCGTGAGGCGTGTCAGAGCCACGCCGACTGTCGGCAGGCCTTCGGCTTCGGCTTCGCCTGTGGCGACGCGGGCCTCTGCCGCCCCGTGCCCATGCACCCGCGTTGCCAGTCCACCTACCCCGCGGACCTGAGGGCGGAGGGCTTCGGCGACGCTTTCGTGGTGGGGAGCATCATCGACTCGACCGTGGACACCCACATCGCGCGCCAGAACGCGGTGCGGCTCGCGTTCACCGAAGTGCGCGACCTCGGCGGCCTCGACGGCCGCGAGGTCGGCCTGGTGTTCTGCACCAACGCGGTCGAGCCGCGCCTCGACGACCTGACCCAGACCGAGGCGAGCGCCGCCGTCGCGGCGTTTCTGGAGGACGAGCTCGGCGTCCCGGTCATCCTCGGCCCGCCCTCGAGCGACGCCGCGCGCGCCGCCTATGAGGCGACGGACGAGGCGCTGCTGATCTCCCCCTCCGCCTCCAGCTCGGCCCTGACCGCGCTGGAGGGCGACGCCACCGACGAAGCACCGGGCCGGCTCTGGCGCACCGTCGCGCCCGACGCGCTGCAGGCGCGGGTCATCGCCGACGACCTGGACATGCGCGGCGTCACCAGCGTGGCCGTGATCGCGCAAGACGGCGCGTACGGGACCGGGCTCGCGGACGAGCTCGAGGCGGCCTTCGGGGGCACCGTCGAGCGGTTCACCTTCGACAGCGCGAGCGCCCGCAACGCGGCGGCCACCGACGCCGGCGCGAGCGGCGCAGAGGAGGTGCTGTTCTTCGGCTCGCAGACCTCGGACGTCACCGCCTTCGTCCTGTTCGCCGACTCCTTCGCCGGCTACGCCGACAAGAACCTCTTCCTGAGCGATAGCGCCGCCAACCGCGACTTCCTGCGTGACGCCTCCGCGGCCTCGGGCCTCTTCGATCGGATCCGGGGGACCCGCCCCGCCGCGCCGGAGGGCATCGTGTTCGACGCCTTCGTCAGCGCCTACGCGGCCGAGAACATGGGCGCGAACGCGGAGCTCTTCAGCTTCACGGCGCACGCCTACGACGCCGCGTGGGTGGCCCTCCTGGGCGCGACCTGGGCCACGCTCCAGGCCGACGGCGCGCTGACCCCCGAGAACGTCGCGCGCGGGATGCGCATGCTGAGCAGCGGCCCGCCGTTCGATCTTCGGAGCTCCAACTACGACGACATCGCCGAGCGCTTCCGGCTCGGCGAGAGCGTCGACGTGCGAGGCGCGTCGGGGGACCTCGACTACGACCCGACCACCGAGGAGACGCGCGCGCCCGTCCAGGTCTGGCGGATCGCGGCGAGCGGCGACGACATCGAGGGCGTGTACGTCGTGACGCCGTGAGCGCGCCGATGCACAGCGGACTCATCGAAGAGGCGGCGACACGCGAGCCCGTCGTCGACGAGGTGCGCGCGCTGGCCGAGCGCGAGGGGGTCGAGGCGCTGCGCGCTGCGCTCGAGGAGTCGTTCGAGCTGCACGAGATCGACGCGGCGACCGTGCTGGCCCTCGCGCTCCTGGCGAGCGGTGAGCCTCCGCCCGCGGACGCCGTCGTGCGCATCTATCCCGACGCGCTGAGTGACCGCGCGGCGCAGGTGCTGGTGGCCTCACACCCCGAGTGGCGGGAGGTGCTGGAGCGCATGCTCCGGATGCGTCAGCTCGATCGCTATCAGCTCGCCGTCGCGTGCGCGCTCTACACCGTGCTGGAGCCGGAGGGTCCCTGGCCGCCGGTGCTCTTCGAGGTGCTCCGCAGCCTCGCCAGGACGCGAGAGGGCTGGGTCGGCGAGGGCTTCGCCGTGCAGGCGGCGCTGCGTGTCGGCGACGCGCAGCTGGACGAGCTGTTCAAGGTGAAGCGCGACGTCGAGAAGGTCGACGAGAGCCTCTTCTCCTACCTCGGCGAGGCTCCGGGGATCGACTCGCTGGAGCCCACGCGGAGCAACGTGATCGCCAGCGGCTACACCGCGCGTCGCGCCACGCCCAAGGTGGGTCGGAACGACCCGTGCCCGTGCGGCAGCGGCAAGAAGCACAAGAAGTGTTGCGCCGGCAAGAAGGAGGCGCGCGAAGCGCTGTCGCCCGTGGCGGGCTTGACCATGCGCGAGTACCGCAAGCGGCTGCACGAGGTGAAGACCGCGGAGGAGCTGGCGCGAGAGCACCCGGCCGACCTAGCGCGCCTCCCGCTCGAAGACCTGACCACCGCGCAGCTCGACGCGTGTTACGGCGCCTTCATCGACAGCGAGCGTTTCGATGACGCCGAGCGGGCCCTGTCGCTCTTGTCCGAGCGAGAGCTGCCGGAGGGTCTCACCGTCGACGGTCTGCGCGCCGAGCTGGTGACCTACGCGCACGACTGGGGGCACGACGAGCTCGTGACGCGGCATCTCGAGCGTTTCGAGGCGCCCGACTCGATCCCGAGCCACGTCGCGCTCGGCCGCGTGCTGCGGCACCCGACCGCCGACGCCCTGAGCGTGCTCGAGGCGGAGTGCCGCGCGCACATCGTCGAGGGCGGCCCTGCGCCGATGGTGCTGGCGTACGAGCTGCTCGAGCCCTATCCGGCGCTCGGCATCGTCATGGCCCGGGGCAGCTTGGACCCCGAGCATCCGGCGGACAGCGAGACCCTCCTCGCGGAGATCGAGTGGGCGCGAGATCGGCTCGGCGCCCCTCCGGACGACCCGGCGTGGTCGCTGTGGGATCTGATGAACGAGGAGCGGCGTCTCGCGCGCGCGGGGGACGAGGAGCGAGAGGCCTTGCAGCGCGAGCTCGAGAAGATGCGCGCGGAGGCGCAGAACGCGCGCGCCGACGCGCAGGTCCTGAGCCGCGAGCTGAACAAGCACCGAGGTCAGCTCGAGGCCCTGGAGTCGCGCGCGGAGGAGGCCGAGGCCCGTCGAGCCCGCGCGAGGAACGCCGCCGAGCGCGCCGCCGCGGAGCGGGACGTCGAGGCGGCCAAGCGCCTGCGGCAGAAGATCCGCGAGCTGGAGGGCCGCATTCGCGAGGGTCAGCGCGAGCGGCGCGAGCTCCGAGAGCGCGCGGAGGAGCTCGCCAGCCAGCAGAGCACCGAGGAGCGCCCGGAGGAGGAGGAGAGCCTCGAGGAGCGTCAGGCCCCCGCGATCCCCCACGGCGTGCGCATCCCCACGTGGACCGACAAGGCCGTGAGCTCGCTGGACAAGCTCCCGAAGAACATCGTCGCCTCGGCCATCGCCACCGCCGGAGCCCTGGGCGCCGGCCGCCCGGAAGCCTGGCGCCACGCGAAGAAGCTCGAGGGCCTCCACGGCCTCTGCTCGGCCCGCGTGGGCATTCACCATCGTCTCTTGTTCGCGATGGACGACGACGGCGTCCTCGAGGTCGACGAAGTCGTCACCCGCGAAGACCTGGACCGCGCGCTGGCCAGCCGACGCTGACATCCGCCCCTGGTCCCGAGTTAACTAAACTTGCGGTACGTCTACCTGACCATCGGAGCGGGGCGCAGAATCGGCTGGTCGGCGCTCTGAAGGTCCCCAGAAGCGACACGAACGTGGCCTGGGTGGGGCCTCACGGTCGCCCTGCGCCGCGAACAGACGGACCCCGGCGGCGCGATGCCACCAGGGTCACGATGAGACTCTCGGGATCAGCGCCGATCTACGGGAACGGCTCGCACGCCGCCGCGTGGTGCTTCTTCATCCAGTACGTGCCCGCCGGGAACACCACGCTCCGATCCCCCGCGCACCACCGCTCCTTGCACTCGGCGTGTCTCGCCCGGAACGTCTTCAGCCGCCGCAGCGCCGCAATTCGCTCCTCGCGCGAGCTCGCCATCACCTGCGGGCGAAGCCCGCCCGGCTCCTCTTCGGTCCGCGCCACGCGGTAGGGAGACACATTGCACGCCTCCACGCGGCTCATGATGCGCCAGCCCTTCCGCTTCGCCTCCGCGCGCGCCGCCTCGACCAGCACCTCC
>SHBB01000082.1 GCA_004213565.1 Sandaracinaceae bacterium | reverse complement strand
GCTGGCCGCGGACCACCTCCCGGTAAGCCTCGCCCACCTTGGGCTCGGTGAGCGCCTCGGTCCCCAGCGCGACCCAGCACGCGACGGCGTCCGGGTCGGCGCCCTCCCCGGCCGCGAGGTGCGTCGTGAGGCGGCTCTTCGTGCTCGGCGCGCTCTACCTCGCGCAGGGCCTGCCGTTCGGCTTCTTCACCCAGGCGCTGCCCGTGAAGATGAGGGAGGCCGGGGTCTCGCTCGAGCTGATCGGGCTCTCGTCGCTCCTCGCGCTGCCCTGGGCGCTCAAGTTCGTGCTCGCGCCCACGCTCGACCGGGCCCGCAGCCGGCGCGCGTGGATCGTGCCGCTCCAGGCGGTGAGCGTGGTGGGGCTGCTGCTCCTCTCCTTCGCCCCCGATGACGCCTGGGCCCTCGTGCTCGCCGCGTTCTTCGCGACCAACCTCTTCGCAGCCGCGCAGGACGTCGCGACGGATGGCCTCGCCGTCGACGTGCTCTCCCGCGAGGAGCGCGGCCTGGGCAACGGGGTGCAGGTCGCGGGATACAGGGTGGGCATGATCGTGGGCGGCGGCGTGCTCCTCGTCGCGATGGGTCAGCTGGGCTGGAGCGCGACCCTGCGGCTCCTCGCGCTCGGCCTCACGATCACGACGCTCCCGGTGCTCTTCCTCCGGGAGCCGCCCCGGGTCGCGCGTCCCTCCACCACCTCCCTCGCGTCGCTCACCGAGGCCACGCGCCGGCCGGGCGTGGCCACGTGGCTGACGCTGCTGCTCGTCTACAAGCTCGGGGACGCGCTCGCGACCTCCATGCTGCGGCCCATGCTCGTCGACCGGGGGCTCGGCGTCGCGGAGGTCGGCGTCTTGCTGGGTGAGGTCGGCTTCGGGGCGGGGCTCGTCGGGGCGCTCGTGGGCGGCGCCCTGATGAAGCCGCTCGGCCGCGGCCGCGCGCTCGCGTCGTTCGCCGCGCTCCAGGCCGTCGGCCTCGCGGGCTACGCCTGGCTCGCGGCGCACCCGGACACCGCGCTCCTGCACGTCCTGGTGGGCGCCGAGCACCTCTTCGCGGGAATGGCCACCGCGGCGCTGTTCACCTGCATGATGGACGCGTGCCGAGCCGACCACGCCGCCACCGACTACACGCTCCAGGCGTGCGCGGTGGTCGCGGCCACGGGCGGCGGCGCGGCGGTCGCGGGCTTCCTCGCGCAGGGCCTCGGCTACCCCGGCCTCTTCGCGCTCGCGGCCGCCATCGGCACCGTCGCCGCCGCCCTCTCCGTCACCCTTCGCCGCCGCGCCTTCGCGGCCGTCCCGGGAGTCTGTCCATGACCATCGCGATCTACGCCGGCACCTTCGACCCGATCACCACCGGCCACCTCTCGGTGGTCAGGGAGGGGGCGCGCCTCTTCGCGCACGTGCGCCTGCTCATCGCCGTCCACCCGGACAAGCAGCCGCTCTTCTCGCTCGAGGAGCGCATCGAGCTCGCGCGCGACGCGGTGGGGCCGATGCCGACGGTGAGCGTGGACGGCACCGACGGCTACGTGGTCGAGTACGCGCGCGCCATCGGGGCCACGGTCCTCGTGCGCGGCCTCCGCGGCGCGGCCGACGCGGCGTACGAGACCGAGCTGGCGCAGCAGAACCGCGCGCTCGCCCCCGAGATCACCACCGTGATGCTGCCCGCCGAGCCCTCGCTCTCGATGGTCTCGAGCAGCGAGCTGAAGGAGCGGGCCGAGCGCGGTGAGGACATCTCGGACTTCGCGCCGCCCATCGTGGCCGCGCGCCTGGCGCAGAGGCTCGGCCGATGACCCTCTCCTTCGTGCCGCTCGGCGTCGGCGACGCCTTCAGCGCGCTCTACTACTCGAGCTGTCTGGCCGTCGGCTTCGAGGATCGCTGGATCCTCGTCGACTGCCCGCACCCCATCCGCAAGATGCTCCGGGAGTCCGACGTCGACCTGGACCTCGACCGGGTCGAGGCGGTGGCGCTGACGCACCTCCACGCCGACCACGCCTCGGGGCTCGAGGGGTACGGCTACTTCAACCACTTCGTGCTCGGTCGACGCGCGGTGATCGCGGCGAACCCGGCCGTGAGCGAGCGGCTCTGGCAGGGCCACCTGGCGGCGGGCATGGAGCGGCTCTGGGTGCCCGGCTCGCGCGCCCCGGCCCGACGCAGCCTCGGCGACTACTTCGAGCTGGCGCCTCTCGACACCGACACGCGCACGACGGTCGGGCCGTTCGGGATCGAGTGCCGGATGACGCTCCATCACGTGCCGACCACCGCCTTCCGCATCCACGCGGGCGGGCGTTGTCTCGGCTACAGCGCCGACACCGCCTTCGATCCGTCGCTCATCGACTGGCTCGCGGAGGCCGATCTGATGGTGCACGAGACCAACCTCGGCACCCACACGCCCTACGAGAAGCTCGCCGGGCTGAGCCCGGAGATCCGGGCCAAGATGAGGCTGATCCACTACCCGGACGCGTTCGACCGGGCGTCCAGCGTGATCGAGCCACTCCGCCAGGGCCGGCTCTACCCGGTCTGACAGAGCCGTGATCGAGCGGCGGGATTGTCGCCGTCTTGTGGTGGAGCCCCGTCATTCCTATACTGCCTCCCGATGCCCAGGCGTCTCTCCGTCCTCCTGCTCGCGCTGGCCTTCGTCGGCTGCAGCTCCGTGGAGCCCTCTCCCGGAATGGAGACCGGTGCGCTCAGCGGCTCGATCGGCGTGCTGCACGTGGAGCGCGCGGAGATCGCCGCGGAGGCCGACGGCCACACCACGCTGCAGGCCGCGTTCGCCCGCTACGAGGGCATCGACGGAGACTCCGTGCTCCGGCTCCTCGGGAGCCACGACGCCGCCCCGCTCGGCACCTGCGCCATCGTCGACCCGGCCGCCGCGCTGCCCAGCCCCGAGCTCGGCACGGACGAGGCGGACGTGGAGCTGGTGGATGTCGGGGCCCTGCACGTGGGCCTGCTGCGCACTGGCGTCGCCGACACCGAGGCGCGGCTCACCCCCCGCACCTTCCCGGACCTGGCCAGCGTGCTCGCGGGCGTCTTCTACGCCGGCGACGCGAACCTGCCTGCGGCCTCCGCCGGAGAAGAGGTCGACGGCGAGGTCGACGAGTACCGCTTCCGCGCCGACGGCAGCGCCGACGTCGGCGCCTTCGAGGTCATCGTGCCCGCGCCGGCCGCCCCGGGCGGGGTCGCGCTCCTCGGCGCCGACGGGACCTACGCGCACCTCGACGGTCGGCTCGCGGAGATCGCCCCGTCCGACCAGCTCACGCTGCTGTGGGACGGCGAAGATCCGCGGGACTTCGTGGAGATCGAGCTCTCGACCGCGGGGCAGACCCTGGCCTGCCTGGCGCGCGACGAGGGATCGTTCCGCATCCCCGCCGCCGACATGGCCATGTTGCTCGAGGACGCGGCGGCCCGGCTGACGGTACGGCGGGTGCGCCTCTCGCCGTTCGACGCGGCGGGCATGGACGTCGCGTTCGCGCGCGTCACCGCGGCGCGCTCCTTCCCGCTCTCGGTCCGCTGAAGCGGCGCGGCGGCCCGCCGACGCCACCCTTCGAGACCCCGCTCGGGCGCCGTTCGTATCGGAGGTGAGCGCCGTGGCACGCGTCGAGTCCTGGGAGGTGGAGCCCTGGGAGATCGTGGGGCTGCCATGCGCGCCCGAGGCGGTGCCGCCCATTCACGCCATCCGGGGCACCATGGTGCTCTCGTCCGTGCAGGCGATGCGCGCGCGCGGGCTGACCGACGCGTACTTCGAGCGCCTCCCCGCCGCGCACCACGACGGGATCCGGAGCGTGCTGGCCGCGTCGTGGGTGCCGCTCGCGCTCGCCGATGCGCACTACACCGTGATGGACCAGCTGATCGCCGATCCCGAGGTGCAGCTCGCCATCGGCGAGGAGGTCGGCCGGCGGCTCGAGCGGACGTTCATCGCGCGCGTCGCCCGATCGCTCGGCAGGGCGACCGGCGCCGATCTCGTCATGATGATGCTGCCGCAGCTGCCCCGGGTGCTGGGCCGCATCGCCCAGGGAGGCGCCGCGCGCGCGGTGGGGCTCGGGCGAAAGGACGCCCGCATCGAGTTCTACGGGGTCACCCTCGCGCGCTTCTCGTACGTGCGCATGGCCTGGCAGGGGCTGATCCACAGCGGCCTCGGCGCCGTCACGTCCAGGGTCTACGCGCGCGAGCTGCCGCCGCCGGCGGGGCCCCACAGCCTGGCCTTCGACGTCAGCTGGGTGTGATCGCGCCGACGCGCCGGATCGTCTCGGCGTAGTCCACCGGCGGCCGACGCGACGGCACGGGCGGCGGGTAGCCCGCGAGGCGAACCAGCAGCTCCTGCTGGGCCTCCTTCTCGAGCGTCGCGAAGCGGACCCCGGCGCAGAACCCGGGATCCTCGACCCGGCGATCGGCGACGATGCGCGCGATCTCGCCGACGACGTCGATCCAGGGGCCGCCGTGGGGCGCCTGGAAGCTCAACACGATCTCGTCGCCCGGGTGCGCGGAGCCATCCGAGCTCACGAGCGCGCCGCGGGGCGACAGATCCAGGATGTGCTCGCCGAACAGACGAAAGCCGTCGAGACGGACGGCCTGACAGCCTGCACGGAAGGAGCGGCGGAGGCTTCGACGCCGACGGGGACGGACCAGCTGAAACATGCCTCGAATGCTACGGACCCGAGCGGATCGACGCGAAAAAGCGGCCGGCTACTTCTTCTTGCCGCCGAAGAGCTTGCCGAAGAAGGAGCCGTCGCTGCCGCCACCGCCGCCGGGCTTGGTCGGCGGCGTCGAGCCGCGCATGTCGAGGAGGCGGACCTCGCGCACGGCGTCGATGTTCTTGGGGTTGAGCTCCGCCGCGCGCCGGAAGTGCTCCGCGGCCGCGTCGCGCTTGCCGGCGCGCTTGAGCACCATGCCCTTGTAGTAGTGCGCCTTGTCGTGCGCCTCGGTCAAGGACAGGGCCTTGTCGAGCTGCTCGAGCACCTCGCGTTGCGCCGCGCCGTTCGTCTTCTGATAGAGGATCCACGCGCGGGTCGCGTGGTAGTCGGGCTCCTCGTCGTTGATCGACAGGATCGGGTCGAGCAACGCCAGCGCCTCGTCCCACTCGCGCCGGCGCATGAGGACCTCGACCTTCCGGAACTCCATCGCGGCCTGGATGATCAGCCCGAGCTGTCGCTCCGCCTCCGGCGTGCCGCCCCCGTCCTGCACGGTCGCGAGGTACTTGCCGCGGGTCTCGTCGTCGGTGAGCGTCTCGCTCGCGCGCGTGAGGTAGCGGAAGATGCGCTCCACCACCGGCCGCAGCGCGGCGAGCTCGGACGGGACGCGGTCGGGATGCCACTTCTTGACCAGCCCGAAGTAGGCCTTCTGGATGTTGGCCGCGGTGGCGTCCCGCGCGACGCCGAGCATGTCGTAGTAGTTCTCGGTCTCGATCTCGGCCGCGCGCTGCGCCACCTCTTTCCAGAGCTCTCGGTGCTCGCTCGAGAGCCCGGGCGGCGGCGGCTCGACGGGGTCGGGAGCGCCGGGGACGCCGCGGGACTGGGCCTCGCTCGGCTTTGGCTCTCGGGGGGCTGGCCGCTCGCGGGGCGCGGGCTTGGGGGTGCTCTGCTTCGGGCGGCTCCCGCTCGCGGTCGCCTCGCTCTCGTCGTAGGGCTCCACCGACTTGGTGATCGCCAGCAGGTAGACGAGCCGCTCGACGCGGTGGGCCTCGAGCGGACTCAGCTCCGTGAGCTGCGCCACCGCGACCGGGTCCGCGCGCAGGAGCTGCACCGTGGCCAGCTCGTCCGGCAGCAGGTGGAGCGCCTCGATGTCCGCGCCGCGCCGGATGCGCAGCCTCGCCTCGCCGAAGCCGCTCACCACGCTCGACACCACCTCGTCGCGGGACGAGCCGCGGAGCGACGCGGCGATGAGCATGAGGACGTCGGCGGGGCCGTCGATCACGCCGTCTCCGTCGCCCACCAGATCCGTGTCGGCGTAGAACGCGTACGGGCCGTCGGCCCGGGCGAAGAGCGGCAGCATCGCGCGCTCGAGACGAGAGGCCCGCTCGATCATCCGCCCCGACTGCGGGACGCCGCTGTCGAATCGAATGCGATCTTGACGAGGCCGCGCCTCACCGGGCTCCGGCTTCCACACCACCAGCGTGCCGGTGAGCGCCTGCTGGTGAACGTACAGGAGGATGTGTGCGAACGGCGTTCGCTCGAGGTCTCCCTGCGCGAGCGGTTCGGGCAATTGCGCTGCACCCGCCATGCGCGGCCATCATGGCACACTCGGGCCGGTCGTTTCGAGGGCAGCCTTGCGCTATGAGATCGGCGATGTTCGCGATCCACGACCGAGGCACCGACGCGTACGATCGAGCTCTGGGCGCGCTGGCCCATCGCGGCGACGCGGACCTCGAGCGAGTCGAGCCCGCGGTCCGCGAGATCCTGCGCGCGGTGAAAGAGCGCGGTGACGACGCGGTCCTGGACCTCACCGAGCGCTTCGAGCAGCGGCGCCCGAGCGCGGTCGCGCTCCCCGACGCGGTCTGGCGCGCGGAGGCCGCGAAGGCCCCGGCCGAGGTGCGAGAGGCGCTCGGCGCCGCCGCGGAGCGCATCCGCCGCTATCACCTGCACCAGAGGGAGCCCGGGTTCGTCTACGAGGAGGACGGCGTCCGACTCGGGCAGCGCGTGCGCCCGGTGAAGGCGGCGGGCGTCTACGCCCCCGGCGGAAAGGCGCGCTACCCGTCTTCGGTCCTGATGACGGCCGTGCCCGCTTCGGTGGCGGGGGTCCCGCGCATCGTCCTGGCCACCCCACGCCCCACCCCCGAGGTGCTCGCCGCGGCCGAGATCGCGGGCGTCACCGAGGTGATCGACGCGGGCGGCGCGCAGGCCATCGGGGCGCTCGCCTACGGCACACGGACGGTGCGCCGCGTCGACAAGATCGTCGGCCCCGGAAACATCTACGTCGCGTGCGCCAAGCGCCTCGTCTTCGGCATCGTCGACATCGACGGCATCGCCGGGCCGAGCGAGATCCTGGTGGTCGCGGACGACGAGGCGAGCCCGGAGGTCGTCGCCGCGGATCTGCTGAGCCAGGCCGAGCACGACGAGGACGCCTACGCGCTCCTGGTCACGCTCTCGCGCGCGCAGGCCGAGGCGGTCCAGGCCGCGCTCGAGCGCCAGCTCGCGGACCTCCCCCGCAGGGCGGTCGCGGAGGCCTCGGTGCGTGACAATGCAGCATGTTTTGTGGTGGGCGACCTCGAGGAGGCGGCGCGCGTGGCGGATGCCCTGGCCGCCGAGCACCTCTCGCTCCAGGTCCGCGAGCCGGAGGCGCTGCTCGAGCACGTCGGGGCGGCGGGCGCGGCGTTCCTCGGAGACCACACCCCCGAGGCGGCGGGCGACTACGCGGCCGGGCCGAGCCACGTGCTGCCCACCGGGGGCGCCGCGCGCTTCACGTCGCCGCTCGGCGTGTACGACTTCGTCGTGCGGACCTCGTTGATCCGCTACCAGCCCGAGGCGATCGCGCGGCAGGCGGACCTGCTCGAGTCGCTCGCCCGGCTCGAGGGCCTCGAGGCGCACGCCCGCGCCGTCTCGATCCGGCGCCCGAAGGGCTGAGCCGCTCACATCTCGGAGCGGAGCGCCTCGATCGAGGTCGTGAGCGCGTCGCGCATGCAGCCGTAGCAGTCGAAGCGCTGGAAGAGGCGTCGGCAGCCGTTCCGGGGCGAGGCGTCGAGGCGCTCGAGGGCGGGCAGCGCGCGCGGATCGCCCAGCTCGCCCAGCCGCTCCACGTGCGGCTTCTTGCGGTTGCAGGTCGTGGCCCGTTCGAGCTCCGCCACCACGACGAGGAACTCCGGCACGTCGTCGCGGGGCTCGTGGGCGAGGATCGTCTGCGCCGCGCGGCGACGATCCCGCCGGCTCTCCGAGAGCAGCACGTCGGCGTGGGCCTGGCTGAGGGCGGCGGGGATGGCGTCCGGGATCGGGAGGCTCGGGACGAGGGGCGCCTCGTCCTCCTCCTCGGCGGGCTCGACCACGACGGGGCGCTCGTGCTCTTGCTTCACGAGGTCTCCCGAGCCGCCGAAGATGGCGATCCCCAGGAGCGTGATCCCGAGCAAGGTCAGGCCTGCGCACCCCGCGCCGATGAGCGGCAGCGGCAGCCCCTTGGCCTTCACCTTCTCCAGGGCGTCCATCGTCGAGGCCCGCGCCGCGGCCGCCGTCTCCCGGATGGGCGTCGGGATGGAGGCGCGCCGCCCGGCCGTGGAGGGGGCCGGGCTCGCGGCGCCGTGCTGGGAGCCGCCGTTCGGAGCCGAAGGGCTCGGCGTGGGGGCGGCCATCATCGTCGGGGCGACGGCCGCGGGCGGCCTCTTCGGGTCCTCCCTGGGCTCGAGCCTCACGCTCAGCGGCGTCGGCTCGCGCGCGCTGGCACCCGCGAGCTCCGTCGTGCCGAGCTTCGGGATCTCCTGCTCTCCACTCGCGACCGCCTGGAGCGTCGCGCCGAGGATCAGGCTCCGCAGCGCCTCGCGCACGTCGCCCGCGCTCTCCGGGCGCCGCTCGCGGTCCTTCTCGAGCATGCGCGCCACCAGGTCGTCGAGCTCGATCGGGACGTCGCGCACGAGCTCGGAGACCCGCGGGCAGTCCTCGGTGAGCTGTCGGGTGACGATGGCGGTCAGGTCGTCGATCTCGAACAGCCGCTTGCCCGTGGCCATCTCGTAGAGGAGGAGACCGAGCGCGTAGAGATCGACCCGGAAGTCGACCGACTCCCCCAACGCCTGCTCGGGCGCCATGTAGCCGGGCGTCCCGATGACCGTGCCGACCCGCGTCAGCGCCTGACCGCTCTGGGTGAGCTTCTCGTCCGCGACGCGCGCGATCCCGAAGTCGAGCACCTTGACCAGGCGGCTGCCGTCGTCGCGCGGCTCGAGCATGACGTTGTCGGGCTTCAGATCGCGGTGCACGATGCCGCGCTTGTGCGCGTCCGAGAGCGCGTCGGCGACCTGGGCGCCGACCTCGCACGCGCGCACCCAGCCGAGCGCGCCCGACTGCGCGAGCACGTCCCGGAGCGACTCGCCGCGGATGAGCTGCATCACCAGATAGGCGCCGCCCTCCTCGAGCGTCCCGTAGTCCGTGGCCGAGGCCACGTGCGGATGCTCCATCTGGGCGCTCGCCATCGCCTCGCGCACGAAGCGCTTGGCCACCTCGCCGTCGCCGGCGAACTGCGGGTGGATCACCTTCAGGGCGACCCGCTTCATCAGCTTGAGGTGCTCGGCCTCGAAGACGGCGCCCATGCCGCCCTCGCCCAGCATGCCCTCGATGCGGTAGCGGTCGTCGATGACGCGGCCGACCCAGTCGGCGTAGCTCCCGCCCTCGTCGCCGGGGTGGCTCTGCTCCGCGCTCGCGCCGGGGTCGGTCATCGGGCCGCCTCCGCGAAGCGAGACGCGGCCAGCAGCTCGTAGAGCGCCGAGGCCTGGGCGCGGGACAGCTCTCCGAAGGCGACCCCGAACGTGGTGTCCTCGACCCACCGCACGACGGCGGGCAGATCGAGGGGATCCCACGCGGAGGGAGCCGAGAGCACGAGCCGCACGCGCTCCTCGACGCGCGGGGGCTGCTCGCACTTCACCTGGGCGCCTCCCATGCCGAGATCGACGAGCCGGCCCGAGTGCTCGAGCGCGGCGTCCTCGGCGTCGCGCCGAAAACGCACGGTCAGCTCGACCGGCTCGCGCGCAGTCCGTCGAAAGTGCGCCGGGTCGTCGCCCATCGGCCCGACGATAGCACCCGAGACCTCCGTTGCGAGGAGACGTCTCGCCGCAGTTTGCTCCGCCTTCGCCGCGCCGCTACCCCTGACCCTCCATGACCGAGACCGACCGACTCGAGAAGCAGCTCGCGCGCGCCATGGGGCGCTGCATCGCCGACCACGCGCTCATCGAGGAGGGGGACCGCGTCATGGTCTGCCTGAGCGGCGGCAAGGACAGCTACACCCTGCTCGACCTGCTCGAGCGGGCGCGACGGCGCGCGCCGATCTCGTTCGAGCTGATCGCGGTGCACCTCGACCAGGCCCAGCCCGGCTACGACGGCCGGCCGCTCGCGCGCTGGCTGGAGGCGCGGGGCACGCCGCACCGCATCCTCCGTGAGGACACCTACTCGATCGTCACCGAGAAGCTCGACGCGTCGAGCACGTACTGCTCGCTCTGCAGCCGGCTGCGCCGCGGCATCCTCTACAACGTCGCCGAGGAGCTGGGCTGCACGAAGATCGCGCTCGGCCATCATCGCGAGGACGCGCTCGAGACGCTGCTCCTGAACCTCATGTACACGGGCTCGCTGAAGTCGATGCCGCCGAAGCTCCGGAGCGACGACGGCCGGAACGTGGTGATCCGGCCGCTGATGTACTGCGACGAGCCGACCATCGCGCGCTGGGCGGAGCTCGCTGGCTACCCCATCCTCCCGTGCAACCTCTGCGGCTCTCAGGACGGCCTGAAGCGCGCGGAGGTCAAGCGGCTGCTGGGCGAGCTGGAGGGGCACGCCCCGCGCGTGAAGGAGAGCATGCTGGCGGCGCTGTCCAACGTGGTGGCGAGCCATCTCCACGACCGCAGCTTGCGGGGTCAGCCGGTCGAGGCGAAGGAGCGGGTCGAGCCGCCAGCCGACGACCGGCGCCGCCTACCTCTCCTCTGAGCCTCTTCGTCAGCGCTTCGCTGGGAAGCTCGCTCACGTTCCCGGGCGAACGCGAGGCGGTCGATTCATACCCGCTCGGAGGCGCTCTTCAATAGCCCCCAAGTGCGGCTAATGGGTGCTTGTTACTCTCTTGTCACATAGTGGGCCAGGTTTCTCTTACTCACCGAGATCATGAAGGAAAGCGGTGAATAGCCCGAACGGATGCACAGTGGATCCAGAGTGATATTCCGCCACACTGAAAATCGACCGCTTGCACCGGAATGAGACAGTGCGCAGGGTTCGTACAGTCCAATCTTGGGGAGGGAAGGTCCATGCGAACGATGCGAGCGGTGACAGTGGGTTGTGTGATGGCGCTGACCGTGGTGGGTTGCGCCGCCGACTTGGGCGAGGCGGGGGACGTGGGGGCGAGCGAGGCGGAGCTGCGCCGGGGAGGCCTGGTGGATCTCTGCCTGGTGCCGCAGCGAAACCCGGACCGGGAGATCGACGTCCGCGTGCCGCGCCGGGTGGCCGAGCGGATCACCGCGCGCACACTGTCGTACCCGGGGCCCTGCTACGAGTACGGCGACGCCGGCGACCGGGGTGACGGCTACTTCCAGACCTACGCGCAGTACGACGACGCGGGCGCCCCGCTGGCCGTCGGCGTGAATTTCCCGGCCAGCACGCTGCAGAACCTGCCGACCGCGATGACCGACGGCAACCACTGCTTCGACGTCAACGGCGACGGCGTCATCCAGAACGACATGGTGGGCATGGAGTGCATGGGCGGCCACGAGTCGGTCCTCTTCCTCCCCGACGTCGCGGTGAACGACACCGACATGCCGTTCGAGTGGATGCTCATCAACTGGAACACGATGGGCCACGCGCCGCCGGGCGTCTACACGTACCCGCACTTCGACTTCCACTTCTACAGCCTCGACCTGGCCACGCGGAACAGCATCGACGCGGGGCCGTGCGCGCTGCTCATCGACTGCGACGACTACGACGTCGCCACCGCGCCCATCCCGCCGCAGTTCATCCCCACCGACTACCAGAGCCTCGGCGCGGCCGAGGTCGCGATGGGCGACCACCTCATCGACCTGAGCGGGCACGAGTTCACCGACCCGGGCTCGTTCGACCACACCTGGATCTACGGCGCCTGGGATGGCGAGATCGCCTTCTACGAGCCGATGATCACCCGCCAGTACCTGCTCTCGGAGCCCGACACCTGCGTGCCGCTGAAGCTCCCCTCGGAGTGGGCGACCTCGGGCTACTACCCGCTCGAGTACTGCATGCGCTACCGCCCGAACCGCGACGACTACACGGTCTCCATGGAGTCGTTCGTGTACCGCGCGGCGCCGGGCTCGGGAGACAGCCCGAGCCACGACGACTGAACGACGGGAGCGTTGCATCGCGGGGCCGGATCCGAGAGGATTCGGCCCTGCGCCGTTTCGGTGGGGCGATGGCGGTAGGAGGGAATCATGTCGATCGAGATCCTGGGAAACACGTTCTCTCACAACGCGCGCAAGGTGACGTGGGCGCTGGAAGAGGTGGGCGCGAGCTATGAGCACACCGCCGTCGACCTCATGTCCGGAGCGCAGAAGAAGCCCGACTTCCTCGCGCTGAACCCGAACGGTCGCGTGCCGGTCCTCAAGGACGGCGACTTCGTGCTGTACGAGTCGAACGCCATCCTCTTCTATATTGCGGACAAGCACGGGAAGTTGCTGCCCGGAGACGCGGAGGGCCGGGCGCAGGTGTGGCAGTGGCTCGCGTGGCAGGCGGCCGACCTGGCCGCGACGTGCCTCGACCCGTGGATGATGAAGCTCTACGCGTCGATGGGGCAGCCCTTCGACGAGGCCGCGCACGCCGAGAAGGTGGCGGCCGCGAAGCCGCCGCTCACCGTGCTGAACGGGCACCTCGAGGGCCGCAAGCACGTCGTCGGCGACGCGCTGACGGTGGCGGACATCGCCATCGCCGAGTCGATCGGGCTGTGCGACTTCGCGGGCATCGACCTGACGCCGTATCCGGCGGTGCGCGCGTGGTTCGCGCCCCTGAGTGAGCGCGCCGCGTTCAAGAAGACGAGACCGCCCCAGGGCTGATGCATGTCGAGCGTCTACGCCGAGGGCGGGAACTACCGCATCGAGCTGGACGAGGGCATCGCGCGCTGTGTGGTCTGGCGACGCCCCGACGTCGATGGGCAAACGGGCGCCGCGTGGGCGAAGGAGAAGATCTCTCACTTCAAGGCCCTCGCGCGGGGTCCGGCGCGGGCGCTCGTGTTCGATCTTCGGCAGGCGCCCCCGGTGACGGGGCCCAAGACGCAGGAGGCGCTCGGGCAGATGCTGGAGTCGTTCGAGCGCGCGCGGCGGCCGGTGGCGGTGCTGGTCGGCGACCACGCCGTCCAGAAGCTCCAGCTCCAGCGGGTGGTGGCGGACTGCTGTCCGAACGTCGGCGCCGTCTTCAGCGACGAAGCCGCGGCGGATCGACACGCCCGCTGACGCATGGACTCCATCACCCAGGGCCTGCTCGGGGCCGCCATCGCGGAGGCCGGCTTTCGCGGAAAGCTCGGCGGCAGGGCGCTCGCGTGGGGGGCGTTCTGCGGGGTCGCGCCCGACTTCGACATGGTGGCCGCCCTCGCCGGGGAGTGGGAGGCGTTGGTCCACCACCGCGGGGCGTCGCACTCGTGGATCGTCCAGAGCCTGCTCGCGCCGGTCCTGGGCTACCTCGCCTGGCGCTTCTGGGGCCGCCGCGAGGGGGCGTGGTGGCAGTGGGCGCACCTGAGCTGGTGGGCGCTCGTCACGCACCCCGCGCTCGACGTGTGCACGGCGTATGGCACGCAGCTCTTCGCCCCGCTCAGCGCGCACCGCTACGCGATCGACGCGGTGGCGATCATCGATCTCGTCTACACGGTGCCTCTGCTGGTCGCGGTGATCTGGGCGTGGCGGGGCGAGCTCCGATCGCGGAGCCGGCGGGTCGCCATCGGCGCGCTCGCGTTCACCACCGCTTACCTGGCGTTCGGCTTCGTGCAGTCCCAGCGCGCCATCGCGCAGGCCGAGGCGTCCCTCGCGGCCGAGGGCTTCGAGTCGCGCGAGATCCGGGCGCTGCCCACGATGGGGAACGTGTTCGTGCATCGGATCGTCGCGCGCGACGGCGCGGGCCGCTTCCGGGTCGCGCTCGGCAGCCTCTCGGCGCCGCGGCCGCTGCGCTGGGACGCGCTCCGAGACGAGGAGGACCCGCTCGTCGACGCGGCGATGCGCACCGACGAGCTGCGCATCTTCCGGTGGTTCGCGATGGGCTACGCACACGCGGAGCTCGAGCACGTCGACGCCGGGTTCGACGTGGTGGTGGAGGACCTCCGCTACGGCTCGATCGTCGAGCCGACCCGCGCCCTGTGGGGCGCCACCGCGCACTACGATCGTGAGGGCGACTTGCGCGGCGTCGAGCGGTGGCAGCGCCAGCGCGAGATGGACGTGGGCGCCGAGCTGTCCGCGCTCGGGCGGCTGCTCACGCATCCTTGAGTGGAAAACCCGCCGGCGCGGGACGACACACCTCCGAAGCCCCGGCCGCTCCCCGTTCTGTCGGGGAGCCGAGGGTTGGATTTCAGTCTCGGAGGTCTCTCATGCGGTGGAGCGCTCGGCTCTGGAGGGTGATTTGCGTGTCGATGGTGCTGACGCTGCCGATGTCGGCGGGCTGTCTGGAGCGCCGGGGCACCGCGATCGGCCCGAACATCGGCTTCGGCCAGGACGTGTCGGTCGGCGACTTCGGCGTGACCCGCGTCGATCTGCTCTTCGTCATCGACAACTCCGGCTCCATGAGCCAGGAGCAAGACAACCTGGCGGTTCAGATCCCCGCGCTCGTCCGGGATCTCGTCTCCCCGCCGGACCACGACGCCGACGGTGAGCCGGACTGGGCCGCGGTCGAGTCGCTCCGGATCGGCATCGCCACCACCGACGTGGGCACCGGCAGCGTCATGTACCCCGGCAGCCGCTGCATGCCGCGGGGCGAAGACGGCGCGCTCCGGGAGGGGCTCTTCGAGTGGGTGAGTGGCGACGACCCCGACGCGCTCGCGGCGGACGTCGAGCGGGTGGTCGCGGGGCTCGGCATCGGCGGCTGCGCGTTCGAGCAGCCGCTCGAGGCGGCGATGCGGGCCACGGAGCGCGCGCGCGTCGAGCACGACTTCCCGCGGGACGACAGCCTGTTCGCGCTCGTGGTGGTGACCGACGAGGAGGACTGCTCGGTCGAGAACGACGACGCCTTCTTCAGCGACGTCATGACCATGACCGCGAACGTGCACTGCTCCCGACGCTGGGATCGCCTGCGCCCGGTCTCCGAGGTGCTGGCCTCGATCCGCGGGGAGCGCGAGCCGGAGATGTTCCTCTTCGCGGCCATCGCGGGGATCCCGACCGGCTGGGCCGGCGACGACATCGGCGCGCTCCTCGAGACCGAGGACATGCAGTACCGGGAGTACGTCGACCCCTCCGAGGGGCTCCGCCTCCGCCCCGCCTGCCAGGAGGTCACGGCGGAGGGAGAGGACCTGGGCAAAGCCGACCCGGCGCGGCGCCTCGCGCAGCTGGCGCAGCAGTCGCCCGACTCGGTGCTGACCACCATCTGCACCGAGGACTTCGGCCCCGCGGTGGCGGAGATCGGGGCCCGCATCGGCTCACGGCTCGAGGGCGTCTGCCTCGTGCGCGCCCTGCCGACCAGTGAGTCGAGCGGCGTGCCGTGCCGCGTGCAGGTCACCCTCCCGCCGGGGACCCCGTGCTCCGCGCACCCGGGGTACACCCGCTTCGCCGACGACGGCGAGGGCCGGGAGATCTGCGCCGTCGCCCAGGTCCCCTTCGAGGGCGAGAGCGGCTTCTTCTACCAGGAGGGCGAGCGCGGCGCCTGCCCGCAGCTCTCGCTCACGGCCGACGCGCACCCGCCGATCCGAGCCGTGCTCCGCGCGGAGTGCTTCGCGGAGATCCTCCTCGAGGACGGAGCGCAGTGCGCGCGCCACTCCCAGTGCGAGTCCGGCTTCTGCGACGGAGCGATCGACGCATGCGCACCCCACCCGGAGCTGCCGGGGTCCGAGCCTCCGCCGACCGGAGGGTGAGCCGATGCCCGTGCTGCCGTTGCCGCCCCCGCGTCGCTAGCTGCCAACAATGTTGGCGCACGGGCCAACCAGACTGGCGATGGGCCGCCCGGGACTGCGCGGATGGGCGGCGGGGCGGCATGGATCCGACCTTGCTAAAGCCCAGTGAAGATTCCCTCGTCGGGGAGTGGTAGACGATTGATCATCCGGCGCTCGCGCGGCTACAGTACGCGCGAGCTTCGGCCGCCGCCCAAAGGCGGCTTCTTGGAGGAAAGATGAACATGCGGATCACGAAGTGGGCCGTGCCGGGGATCGCCCTCGGCCTAGTGGCCTTCGGCTGCATCGAGCGCGAAGGACGGCCGGTGAACCCGTGCACGAACGTCACGGTCGCCCGAGCGATTCAGGTCACGAGCGTGGACAAGGTCGACCTGCTCTTCATGGTCGACAACTCCAACTCGATGATGGAGGAGCAGGCGCAGCTGGCGCAGGAGCTTCCCCGGATGGTGCGCATCCTCGCCTCCGGTGACCTCAACGAGAACGGCATGGAGGACGAAGGCGACTTCGAGCCCGTGCAGGACCTCAACGTCGGCGTGATCACGTCGGACATGGGCACGGGCGGATTCACCGTGCCCACCTGCATGCGGTCCGACCTCGGCGACGACGGCGTGCTCCGGGAGACGGGCAACACCTCCATCACCGGCTGCATGGCCATGTACCCGACGTTCCTCAACTTCCAGCCGGGCGGGGCTCAGACGCCGGAGGAGTTCGGCACCGACGTGGGCTGCGTGTCCACGGTCGGCACGGGCGGCTGCGGCTTCGAGCAGCAGCTCGAGGCGATCCTCAAGGCGGTCTCCCCGTCGGCCCCCACCTCGTGGACGGCCGATGGCTACGCGCCCCCCACCTTCTTCCGCGGCAGCCTCGGCCACGCCGACGGCGACAACCTGGGCTTCGTGCGCGACAACTCGGTCCTCGCCCTCATCCCGGTCACGGACGAGGAGGACTGCTCGGCGCTCGATCCCGAGCTGTTCAACCCGTCGAGCGCGACCTACGGCGCGACCGACCTCAACCTCCGCTGTTTCGCCCACGCCGAGGCGGCGCTCCACCCCATCCAGCGGTTCGTCAACGGCTTCCTCCAGCTCCGCCGTGCGCCCGGCCTGCTGATCTACGCGCCCATCGTCGGCATCCCGACCGACCTCGCGCCCGGCCCCGGCGAGCGCCCCAACTACAACGCGCTGGTCGGCCCGCCCGGCACGCGTGACGAGCGCATGGAGGAGCGGGTCGACCCGATGACGCCGAGCCGCCTCGTGCCCTCGTGCATCACTGACAATGGTCAGGCCTTCCCGCCCGTCCGCATCGTCCGCGTGGCCCAGGAGCTCGAGACCCGCGGGGCCGGCGTGACGGTGCAGTCGATCTGCCAGGACAGCTTCGCGCCGGCGCTCGACGAGATCATTCGCCAGATCGCCAGCGCGCTCGGCGCCGCGTGCTTGCCGCGCCAGCTCAACGTCGAGGCGGACGGCTCGGTGGACTGTGATGTCGTCGCGGTCATGCCCGAGGACATGGACTGCAGCGCGCTCGGCGCGGGCGGCGAGGTCCGGACCGACACCGACGGCAACGCCCTCTTCGAGGACGGCAACCCGGTCTGCACGCTCTTCCAGCGGGTCCCCGTGCGTGAGGGCGGCGTGAAGCAGGTCCCGGGCGAGGCCGGCTGGTACTACGACGACTTCACCGAGGACGTCCAGAACAACTGCGGCAGCGGGGCCGTCGCAGGCCAGCGCATCGCGTTCACGAGCGAGCCGCCTTCGGGCGCGACGGTCCGCCTCGAGTGCTTCCAGTCGGTCCAGTCCGGCGGCGGCGGCGAGGTCGAGATCGGCACCTTCTGCGACCCGATGGCGCCCGAGACGAGCGAGTCCTCGGACCCCAACCCCTGCGGACAGGGCAAGGACCCGGCGGGGCGGGACGGCCAGCTCGACTGCGACGCGGTCAGCCGCACCTGCGCGGTGCCCTGCACCAACGACTCGGACTGCCGCTCGGCGGGCCTGGTCGGCTTCGTGTGCGACCGTCGCCCCCTCAACGAGGTGGACGAGTCGCTCATGAGCGTCGAGCCGCACAACTTCTGCGTCAACCCGACCTGCTGAGGTCCTGACGCAGACCGGCTCCCTCAGGAGCACGACGACGGCCGATCGCCCACGCGATCGGCCGTTCGTCGTTCCGTCACGCCGCCTTCGCGTCGGCCCCCTTCTTCGGCGTCTCCGCGGGCTTCGCGGCGGGGAAGAGCGCGTCGTGGATCTTGCGGCGGAGCGCGTGGTCCTCGACCAGGCGGGCCCGCGCCTTCTCGCGCCCGTGCCCGATGGTCTCCTTGCCGAACGCGTAGTAGGCGCTGTTCTTCTTGACCACCCCCGCCTCGGCCGCGAGGTCGAGCAGATCCATGACCGCGTCGAAGCCCTCGCCGTAGCGCACCTCGAGCTCCGCGAGCCGGAAGGGCGGCGCGAGCTTGTTCTTGACCACCTTGATCCGGATCTTGTGCCCGGTGACCACGTCGCCGTGCTTGACCTGCCCGATCCGCCGCACGTCGAGCCGCTGCGAGGCGTAGAACTTCAGCGCGTTGCCGCCCGTCGTCGTCTCCGGCGAGCCGAAGGTGACGCCGATCTTCATGCGCAGCTGGTTGATGAACATGATGCAGGTGTTCGAGCGGTTCGCGACCGCGGCGAGCTTGCGCATGCCCTGGCTCATCAGCCGCGCCTGCAGACCCACGTGCTGGTCGCCCATGCTCCCCTCGATCTCCGCCGCGGGGACGAGCGCCGCCACGGAGTCGACCACGATGAGGTCCACCGCGTTCGAGCGCACGAGCGAGTCGACGATCTCGAGCGCCTGCTCCCCGTGGTCGGGCTGCGCGATGAGCAGCCGATCCGCCTGCACCCCGATGTTCTTGGCGTAGGTCACGTCGAGCGCGTGCTCGGCGTCGATGAAGGCCGCCGTACCACCCGCGCGCTGGCACTCGGCGATGGCGTGAAGCGTGAGCGTCGTCTTGCCGCTGCCCTCCGGCCCGTAGACCTCCACGATGCGCCCCCGCGGGTAGCCCCCGCAGCCGAGCGCGCGCTCGAGCGACGGCGTCCCCGGGGGGATGGCGGGCACCTTCGAGACCCGCTCGTCGCCGAGGATGCGCACCAGCTTCTCGGCGCTGCCCTTGTTGATGGCCTCCAGCGCCGTCTTCAGCGCTGCGATCTTGTCCTTCGTCATGTCTCTCTCCTGTTCGACGCGCCGGGCCTATCCCGCCGCGAGAGCCTTGCCGTCCTCGCCCAGCTCGAACGTGCGGTAGCCGAGGGCCTCCGCGGCGTGGGCGGGCTGCACCGTCTCGACTCCGTCGAGGGCGGCGATGGTGCGCGCGACCCGGATCGCGTTGCCGAGCCCGCGCATGCTCGCGCCGAGCTGCTCGGCGGTGTCGATGAGCAGCTCGCGCGTCAGCGGCGGCAGGGCGTCGAGCGCTTGCGCGATCGGCGCGCGACGGTCGGGCGGGCCGAGCCGCCCACGCGCGTCCTCGACCCGGCGCCGCACCGCCTCGCTCGGCTCGCCGCGCACGTGCGGCTCGAGGGAGCGGAGCGCGACCGCGGGCAACCAGACGTGCAAGTCGAAGCGGTCGAGGATCGGCCCGCTGATGCGGCCGCGGTACTGCTCGATGCGCGCGGGCGTGCAGCTGCAGAGCCGCGTCGGATCGCCGTGGAAGCCGCAAGGGCAGGGGTTCATCGCGGCGATCACGAGCGGACGCGCGGGCATCGAGACCCGCTCCCGCGCCCGGGCGACCACCGCGCGGCCCCCCTCCATGATGGTCCGGAAGGACTCGATCGCGACGCGACCGAACTCGGGAAGCTCGTCGAGGAAGAGCACGCCGAGGTGGGACAGCGTGACCTCACCCGGACGCACCGGATCGCCGCCACCGACCAGCGCCGCCGCGCTCGCGGTGTGGTGGGGCGCGCGGAAGGGGCGACGGATAGGCGCCCCCGCGAGCTGGCTCCCCATCCCGGCCGCGCTCGCGATCGTGGCGATCTCGAGCGCCTCCTCCCGGGAAGGGAGCGGGAGCACGCCAGGCAGGCGCCGCGCGAGCATGGTCTTGCCCGCGCCCGGGGGACCGATCAGCAAGAGGTGATGCCCGCCCGCGGCGGCGATCTCGATCGCCCGCTTCGCCTGCCATTGGCCCTGCACGTCGGCGAGATCGGGCGCGCCGTGGCGCGCGATCCGCGGACCCTCGGCGCCGGCCAGCGGCAGGTCGAGCTCTCCGTTGAGGTAGGCGAGCACCCCGCCGAGGTCGTGCGCCCCGCGGATGTCCATGCCCGTCACGAGCGAGGCCTCGCCGAGCTGGCTCCGCGGCACGACGGCGCGGCTCAGGCCGCGATCACGCGCGTGCATCAGCTGGGGCAGGAGCCCGCGCGAGGCGCGCAGCTCGCCGCCGAGCGACAGCTCCCCGAAGAGAAAGGTGTCCTCCAGGCGGTTGGGCGCGCAGGCCCCCGCCACGTTGAGCACCGCGACCGCGATCGCCAGATCCAGGCTCGCGCCGCGCTTGCGCAGATCCGCCGGCGCCAGGTTGAGCACGATGCGCCGCTTGGGGAGCGCGATCTTCAGCTCCGTGATCGCGGCGCCCACCCGGACCCGGCTCTCGCGGACCGCGGTCTCGGGCAGCCCCACGATGTCGATGCCCGGGAGCTTCGTCGTCATGTGCGCTTCGACGTCGACCGCTCGGGCTTCGACGCCGACCACACAACCTGCGCGTGTTCTCACCATCATGGTGGCGGGCCATCTCAAGGCTCGTGCCGGGGCGCCGCTCAGTGATTCCGCATACTTGTGAGGGCGAAACGGCGGGGGTGGCGGGCGGAGGGGTGGCGGACGCCGCTCGCGAGGGGGGTCCAGGCGTGCGATCATGGGCGCCATGGCCGAACCCGAAGCCGAGCTGAGGACCTACGGCGGCGCGCTCCGACCGGGGGATCCCCGCGACGTCCCCTGCGCCCAGGACGAGTACGAGCGCACCAACATGCCGCCCGTCGTGCCGCACTTCCGGAGCCGCTACGGTGGGCTCTGGACGGATCTCTCGACCGCGCACGACATCCTGACCGGCAAGCGCCAGCTCGGCCTGGTCACCGAGGAGGAGGAGGCGCGACTCCGGACCTGGATCGACGAGGGCTACGTGATCCTCGAGGGCGCGGTGCCGCACGCGGTGATCGACGAGGCGCTGGACGAGCTGCGCCGCACGCTCGAGCACGATCTGCCTCCCCGTAAGGCCGAGTGGTGGTCGGAGTCGGGCAAGCACTTCGGCGTGGCGGGCTCGGACACGATGACCTTCCACGCGGCGAAGCTGCTGGATCTCCACCTGACGAGCCCGGCGACGCAGCGGATGATCTATCACGCGCCGCTCGCGCGCTTCCTGAAGCTCATCTTCGAGCGGCCGCCGCTGGCGTTCCAGAGCCTCTCGATGGTGCAGGGCACGCGGCAGCCGGTGCACGCGGACACCGCGTTCGTGCGGGTCAGCTCCGCGCTCGAGTTCGCCGCGTGCTGGATCGCGCTCGAGGACATCACTCCGGACTCGGGGGAGCTCGAGTACTACCCGGGCAGTCACGCGCTCGAGGAGCAGCTCTTCGACGGTCGCTACAAGTGGGTCCCCGAGGACACGACGGTGGTCCCCGACTACAGCGAGCGGCTGCACGCGGCGGCGCAGGGGGCGGGGCTCGAGCTGAAGCGCTTCTTGCCGAAGAAGGGCGACGCGCTCTTCTGGGCCGCGGATCTCTTCCACGGCGGGCGCGACCACGTGGCGGAGGGCAAGACCCGCCGCTCCCACGTGACGCACTTCTGCCCGCTCGACCGCGCCCCGATGTACATGGTGCGCGACCCGAGCATCCCGAAGCACGAGACCGTCAACGGCGGCTGGGTCTGCGGCGACCGCTGGACCTGACCTAGCCCCAAATCCAGCGCCTGGTTCCACAATGTGCCTGTATTTGGGGCTAGAAGCGCCGCAGGCGCGTCGTTTTCGGGTGAAGCGAAGGCGGCTTTGCCGCCGCAGCGAGGGGCTTTTGCGAAAAGCCCCTGACTAGAATTGCTA
>SHBB01000081.1 GCA_004213565.1 Sandaracinaceae bacterium | reverse complement strand
TGCTCCACGAGGAGGATCACGGTGTGGTTGAAGAACGGGCAGCTCATTCCGGGGGCGGCCACGAGCAGGCCGGGTGCGAGCTGGCTGGACACACCCCATCTTACGACCTCGGTCCGAGGCTTGTCACCCGTGCTGATGTGCGTGCTATGTGGCGGCGATGAACCCGCTCGGATCCGCCCGCGCCGCCGGCCGCGCCCTCGGCTTCGCCACCTGGACCAGCGCCGTGGTCTACAGCCAGAAGGCGCTGAGCCTGCTCGACTCGGAGCTGGCCACCCCCTGGGGCAAGCAGCGCTTCATCGACACCTGGAGCCACGGGGTGATCCCGCTCCTCGGCATCGATCTGAAGAAGGTCGCGGGCGAGGTCCCCGAGGGCGGCCTCGGGCCCTTCCTCGTCGTGGCCAACCACCGCTCGCCGCTCGACATCCTCGTGGCGATTCATCTCGTGGGCGGGGTGGTGCTGAGCCACCACGGCGTGCGCGACATCCCGGTGGTGGGGAACGCGGCGGAGGCGACCGACACGATCTTCGTCGACCGCGACGACCGCCGCAGCGGCGTCCGCGCGATCCGCTCGATGCGCCGCGCGCTCATCGAGGGCCGAAACCTCATCGTCTTCCCCGAGGGCACGACGTTCACGGGCGACGAGGTCCGGCCCTTCATGCGGGGCGCGTTCGCGGCCGCGCGCGGGCTCGACCTGGTCCGCGTGCTCCCGCTCGGGCTGGCCTACCGGCCGGGCGACGAGTTCTTCGGGGAGAGCTTCCGGCAGCACTTCGGGCGCATGGCGACGCGGCGGCGGACGCCGATCTGGGCCGCGGTGGGCGAGCCCCAGCCCGTGCCGAAGACCCCGGAGGAGACCGAGACCCTGCGCCAGCGCGTGCAGACCCTCGTCGACCAGGCGTCTTCGGCGCGCGACGCGTGACCCACGCTCAGAGGCTCTCACAGGCTCTCATAGGGGCGGGAAGTCGAACGCCTCGCCGTTCCAGGGCAGCGCCCGCTCCTGGACCACCGCGGTCACGGGCACCTCGCCGTAGACGTGCGGGAAGAGCGCGCCGCCGCGCGACGGCTCCCAGCGGAGCGTGCCGGGGACGAGCTTCGCCTCATCGACGTCGAGGAGCAGCAGCTCCGTCTGCCCCGCGAAGTGCTTCGCGGCCGTCTCTTCCACCTGCGCCGCGGAGCTCAGGTGCACGAAGCCGTCGCTCACGTCGACCGGCGCCCGCGGCATGCTCGCTCCGCGCTGAGCCCAGAGCGAGCGGGACATGATCTTGTAGAGCACGCCGGAGCGTAGCTCAGCGGCAGGTGCCGGAGTTGCAGCTTCCCGAGCAGCAGTCCGCGTCGGCCACGCAGGTGCGCCCGGCCGAGTGACACGCGCACATGCCGGCCACGCAGGCCATCGCGCCGCAGCAGTCGCTGCCCGTCGTGCAGGAGTCGCCCGCCTCGACGCAGCACTGGTCGTCGAAGGTCACGCCGTCGCGGCACGACAGATCCCCGCAGCAGGTCCCGCCCGCGGCGCAGCTCTCGCGCGTGTCGAGGCAGCTCATGGGCTCGTCGCCCGGATCGCGCACCCCGCAGTCGCCGCAGTCCGTGCCGAAGGCGCAGTCCGAGAACACCGAGTCGGCGCCGCCGTCCTCGCAGGTGCCGTTGCCCGCGCTCGCGCAGCTGTCGGCGCAGAGCCCGCGCGGCGGCTCGGGGGCGGCGCTGGGCGCGCAGACCGTGCCCGTGCGCATCGACGCGCCGCTCGAGCCGACGTGCCGGCTCATCTCGCGCGCCGACGTGCCGGGCGGGCAGCCGCCCGTGGCCATGGGGAGGCAGGTGCCGGTCGCCCCGCCGTCGAGCGAGACGCAGAAGGTGGTCGAGAAGCCGGAGCGGTCGGGGCAGAAGCCCTCGCAGCTGGAGACACACACGCCGCTGCTGTCGGTGGTGAGGCAGCGCTGCCCGGGCAGGCCGAGCTCGCACGCGTCGCTCGCGGAAGGGTCGCAGACGCTGCCGATCCAGTCCGAGCCCGCGCTCGAGCCGGACGTCCAGAAGCTGTTGCCGAACTCGCTCCGGATGTTGCGGGCGAAGCGGCGGTAGCGCGCGTAGCGGTCGTTGTAGCAGCGCGCTCCGGGGCGGCAGCCGTTGTAGTAGTGCGTGACCGTCTTGACCCAGATCGGGAAGCGCGAGTTGCTGGTCGTGACGCCGTTCATCCAGGCCGCGGCCTGGGCGCGCGAGGAGACCCCGCTGATGTAGGTGGAGCGCACCACCATATCGAGGATGAACTCGGTGCCCGCGCGGATGTTGCCCTCGATGGAGAGCACGCGTCGCCCGTCCCGGCGGAGCGTCTGATCGTACGTACCGCCGTCGAGCTGGAAGATGCCGAGGCCGCCCTGCTCTCGCCAGCAGGGCCCATCGCCCGAGCCGGCCACCACCGCGCGGCCGCCGCAGTCGGCGTGCACCGGGCCGCGACAGGCCCAGGTCAGGTTGTGCTGGCACTGCGTCAGGTACGTCTCCGCGTCCCCGACCCCGGCCACCAGCCAGCTCCCCTCGCGGATGCCGTAGCTGGCGGCGATGTCCCGGATCTGCCCGGCCCGCTCCCGGCGCTCTCGCGCGTTGAGGTTCGAGCCCAGCTCGTCCACCGGAGCCTCCGGCGGGGCGGCCATGCAGCCCGTGAGGAGCACGACGACGGGGAGGAGCGCGCGACGCGTGGCGAGTGTCATCGCGAGACCCCAGAGCAGGGTTCGTTCCGTCACGATCTGCGGGGGTTGGCGGGCGAAGAGCCCCGCGAAGTGGGGACCGTGGACCCGAGCGCGGAGAGCGCCCGCGGCGCCGGCCGGGGACCAGACACCTCAGAACGAATCGGGGCCTGGCGCGTCGAAGCTCCGATGACGCTTCGCCCCTGCTCGCGCTGCGACCGCCACGTCCGCCCGGATGGCCCGTGCCCCTTCTGCGGCGGGGCCATCTCCCCGGGCCCCGAGCGAGGCCCACGCGTCGTCCGGCAGGTCACGCGCGCCCTGCTCTTCTACGGCGGCGCCACCCTGGGCGCGTGCGGGACCCCGCCCCCCGAGCCGCCCCCGCCCGCGCCCACACTGGAGGTCGCGATGGAGCCGCTCGAGACCCAGCCGCCCGAGGCCGCCCCACCCCGGCCGCCCGTCTCCCCCCCGCGCGCCGTCGACCCCGGCTCCGTCGACGAGTCGCCCTCGGTCTCCCGCGAGGAGCGCGCCCACGCCGAGTCGCGCAAGCACTCCAGGCAGCGCCGCGTCCACGTCGACCACAGCTGCTGCCCCCCATACGGCGCCCCGCCCGTCCCCACCCTCGTGTGACCCAGCCCGCGGCTGCGCGGACAGCGCGGCTGAGCTGACAGGGACGGTGTTTACTTGTTGACTTGTTGTCAACCATACACGCCGTCGCGCGCAACTCTAGATGTCAAGAAGTTCACAAGTAAACACCGTCCCTGGCGCCTCCGGAGGTCTCGCTCAGCGTCGGTCGAGGCGGCGGGTGTGGGCCGCGAGGGCCGCTGGGTGGTCGGCGAGGAGGGCGGCGGCGGCGTTCGAAGGTGCGCTCGGGAGGGGCGGCGCGGCGTCGGGCTCGGCCCAGGTGGCGGGCTCGCCCAGGCGCGCGGCGTGGGCGCTCGTGGAGGCGCGGTGCGCGAAGAGGAGCGCTGCGCCGCCGCTCGGAGCTGGGGTCGCGGACGTGGCCGCGGGCGCGCTCGCTTCCCACGGCGGGGTCCACGCGTCGAGCTCGGCGAGCTTCGTGGGCATCGACCGGGCCAGCTCGTCGAGGAGGGCGGGCAGGACGTCGCGCGCGAGCGGCTGCAGGGTCTGGAGCAGGCCGGGCAACCAGGGCAGGAGCACGCTGTCGGGCAGCTCGCTGAACGCGCGGCTCAGCAGCTCGGTCGCGATGGCGCTCACCCGGGGCGACAGCTCGAGGGCGCGCAACAGCCCGCTCAGGTAGGCGGGGAAGGCGCGCCGCAGGAGCGGGTTCTCGAGCGCGTTCGCGTAGGCGGCGCGCACGTCGGCCTCGGTCTTCAGGTCCAGCAGCCACTCGGCCACCCACAGGAGGCCCAGCTTGTTGGGGTCGTCGGTGTCGGCCTGCTCGAGGGCGATGTGAAGCTCGCTCCGATCGCAGCCGAGCGAGAGCGCGAGGCTCTCCAGGGTGAAGACGAAGGCGAGCATGGCCGCGAGCTGCTCGGGGCTGGTGCCGCGGTCCGCGAACGCGTCGGGGAGCTGGCTGGCGTAGTGGGAGTAGCCGCTGGTGACGAAGCGCTCGAGCCAGCCCGCGAGGCCGGCCGGGGTGCCGCGGTAGTAGTGGACCAGGCGGCGCGCCTCCTCGAAGATCGGCCGCGCGTCCGCCGCTCCGCGCTCGCCCATCAGGAGGCTGACCGCGCGCTCGCCGAGGTCCTCGGTCAGGCGCGGCGAGTGCAGGAGCGCGAGGCTCCGCTCGGCCGCGTCGAGCGCGGTGATCGTCGTCGACTTCGGCCCGTACGCGTGCTCGCGCAGCCGCCGCTCGAGCACCTGCTCGACGGTCACGCCCTCGTAGGCGAGCTCGATCAGGTGCCGCTGCTCGGAGCCGCCGAGCTTGATGTCCCAGCTCTCCTGGGGGGAGCGCTCGCCGAGCGCCCGCTGACCCATGATCGGGCGCGCGACGCGGGTGCCCGGGAGGAGCCAGCTCAGCCGCCACAGCAGGTCGGAGCAGCCCTGCTTGCTCGCGTCCTTCGAGAAGTCCACGAGCCAGCGCGTGACCGTGGTCTTGCCCGGCGTCACCCCCGCGGGAGCGAGGCGGTCGTAGACGTTCTGCACCAGCGGCGGGAGCGAGCTGTAGCCGACCTGCCCCACGCGATCGCCGCCGAGCAGGATCTCGCAGAGCCGCCGCACGTCGCGCTTGCCGGGCACGGCCATCTTCTCGAGGCAGGTCACCGCCGCGTCGATGAAGTCGTACGCGCTCGGGTGCCGGCGCGCGCGCAACCGCGCGAGCAGGATCACGGTCTCGTAGATCGCGATCGCGTCGGCGGTGCTCGCCAGGTACCCGTTCTTGCGCGCGAGCGAGACGATGCCCGTGCACCAGCGCAGCAGCTCCGCGTGGTCCTCCTGGGCCAGCGCGGGCGGGCGCTGCATGAGCCCGAGCACGCCGCCCTCGATCGCCACGGGCGCCTTGGCCTTCTTGATCTTCTTCGGCTTCTTCGCCGCGCTCTTCTTTCCCGTGCCCCCGGGCTTGGGCAGCGCGAACGGCGTCAGCGACAGGCCCTTGGTGGCCTTGCGCCAGCTCTCCGCCGCGAGGGTGATCGTGCCGACCGGGTGGCCGAACTGATGCTCGATGGCGTGGTGACTCGAGGGGATGAAGCCGTAGAGCCACTGGGTCTCGGTGCGCGGCGGGATCGCCCAGCGCGCGGGGCTGTCGACGCCGAACTCCTCGACGTCGCTCGCGGCGTGGGCCGCACCGCAGATGTGCAAGGCGTCTTCGGGCGCGACGTCGTGCAGGTCGAGCCAGTCCTTCATGCGCGTCCACATGAAGCGCTCGCGGTCCCGGTCCATCTCGACAAGCTCCTTCCGCACGCCGAGGCGCCGGATGAGGCTGCCGACCAGGAAGTAGACCTCGCGGTAGGTGTCGTAGTCGGCGTCCATCGTCGCCTGCTCGACGTAGAGCGACCACCACTCGGACCAGTGCGCGACCTTGGCGTGGGCGCAGATCGTCTCGCGGAAGGCGTCGAAGCTGGGGATCAGCTGGCCGACCTCCACCCCGATCGCGCCGCCGTGCAGCCGCGCGCTCTCGTCCTCCTCGTCGGCGTCCTCGTCGTGCTCGGGGTCTCGCTCCCACTGGAAGACGTGGTCCACCGAGCGGTCGACGAAGACGATCTCGGTGTCCGGGTGCGTCTGCGCGAACGCGATCGCCTGCAGCTCCGCGCTGTGCTCGGTCAAGGGCGCCACCACGCTGAGCGGCGCGCGCTCGGGCGGGAAGCCGCTCGTCTCGTGCGCGAAGGCCTGGAGCGCGACCGGGAGCTTGCAGTCGCCCAGCTCGTCGAGCTTCGCGTCGAGGTCCTCGCAGAGCTCGAGGAAGATCACCCGCGGCGCCTTCTCGCGAAGCCGACGCACCAGGTGCACCGCGCTCGCCGGGCTGTGGTGCGCGACCGGGAAGATCTCGAGCCGCTCCCGACTCGCGCGCGCGACGTCGTCGGCCATCCCGGCGAGCAGCGTCTCGAGCGGCTCGTCGGAGAGCGCCTTCGCGGCGGCGAGGAGCTGCTCGCGCAGCGGCGTGAGGCGGTCGCTCACTTCAGGTTGGCCATCGCCTGCTTGCCGCCCTCGAGGAAGGGCTTCCACTCGCCCTCCTCTTCCTTGGCGCGCTTGTCGACCACCGAGTGCCAGAAGCGGTTCATCACCGCGACGTCCTCGGGCAGGCGCCGGACCAGCGTGCCGACGAGCGACTGCGCGAGCGTTCCCGAGTCGAGCGCGGCCGCGCCGAAGAACTGGCTGTGCAGCACCGCGTCCTCGAGCACGCCGATCTGCTCCGCGGTCGAGAGCGCGCTCTCGATGCGCTCGTCGTCGGTGTCCGCGCTCCGCATCACCTCGCGCAGATCGCGGAACGTCGTGAGCAAGAGGTCGAGCATGGTCGGCGGGACCTCGACCTCGAACTGGTTGCGCTTGAGGAGGTCACGCACCCGGAAGAGCACGATCTCCTGCTCCTGCTTCTTGTTCGTCACCACGGGGATGTGGATGAAGTTGAAGCGGCGCTTGAGCGCGCTCGAGAGATCGTTGACGCCGCGGTCGCGGCTGTTCGCGGTGGCGATGATGTTGAAGCCGGGCTGGGCGAAGGCGGTGTTGTCCTCGTCCAGCTCGGGGATGGAGACGTACTTCTCGCTGAGGATCGAGATGAGCGCGTCCTGCACGTCCGAGGTGCAGCGGGTCAGCTCCTCGAAGCGGCCGAGCGCGCCCAGCTCCATCGCGGTCATGATGGGCGAGGGGATCAGCGCGGCGCGCGTCTGCCCCTTGCCGATGACCATGGCGACGTTCCACGAGTACTTGATCTGATCTTCGGTCGTGCCCGCCGTGCCTTGCACCACGTGGGTCGAGGCGTCGCAGATCGCGGCCGAGAGCAGCTCCGCCAGCCAGCTCTTGCCCGTGCCCGGATCGCCGATGAGCAGCAGCCCGCGGTCCGACGCGAGCGTGACGATCGCGCGCTCGACGATCGAGGTCTGACCGAACCACTTCTGCGGGATCTCGCGCTCGAGCCCGTCCTCGGGGCGGCTCCCGAGCACGAAGACGCGCACCATCTTCGGCGTGAGTCGCCAGGAGAAGGGCCGCGGCCCCGTGTCCGCCTCGGCGAGGTAGCGCAGCTCGTCCGCGTAGCGCGTCTCGGCGGGGAGGCGCAGGGATTCTTGCTTTTCTTTCGCCATTCTCTGTCTGCTCCTCAGACCGGCAAGGCCGACTTGAGCTCGCGCACGAGCGTCTTGAGGCTGCCGCTCACCACCGGCGTCCCGATCGACTTCAGCTTCTGTCGGAACCACGGGTTGACGTTGAAGTAGCCGCCGCTCGAGACCGAGCCGACGGGGATGAAGGTCACGCCGGACTGCTTCACGGCCTCGATCATCGCGAAGAGCGGCTTGTCGTTCTGGAACTCGTAGAAGTCGCTGATCCAGACCATCACGGTCTTGCGCGGGTCCTGGATGCGGGCCGCCGCCGCGCGCATCGCCTTGGGGCCGTCGTTGCCGCCGCCGAGCTTCGTGCGGAGCAGGGCCTCGAACGGGTCGTCGACCCAGGGCGAGAGGTCGATGACCTCGGTGTCGAACGCGTAGAGGTAGGCCTCCACGCGCGGCAGGCCGGCGAAGATCGACGCGAGGATCGTGCAGTTCACCATCGCGTGCACCATCGAGCCGGACTGGTCGACGACGACGATGAGGCGCGTGTTCTGCTTCTTCGTCGCGGTGCGGCGGTAGAAGAGCCGATCGACGTAGAGGCGCTGCTCGTCCGGGTTCCAGTTGGTGAGGTTGCGCCAGATCGTCTTCTTCAGGTCGAGGTTGCGGAAGACGCGCTTGGGCGGGATCGAGGTGTCGACCTTGCCCTTCGGCGCGCTCACCACCTCCTTCTTCAGGAGATCGGCGAGCTGGTCGACGAAGCGCCGGATGAGCCGCTTCGCGTTCCGCAGCGCCTCGCCCTCGAGCCGCCCCTTGTGCCGCAGCAGCTGCTCGGTCAGCGCCATCGACGGCGTGAGCTTCTCCGCGAGCGCGCGGTCCTTCAGCACCTCGTGCAGCGCCATGCGATCGACGAGGCGCTTCTCCATGCCCGCGATGCCCGCCTTGATCTCGGGCTCGCTCATCAGACCGCGACCGCGCTGGATCTCACCGAGCGCCATCTCGAGATCGCCGCTCGTCACCTCGGGCCCGCCGCCCGACGCGGGCGTGTCCTTCGCGGTCGGCGACGGCGCGCCGCTCGAGCGCCCTGGCGTCCCCCCGCCCGACAGCTCCCCGGGCGCGTAGCCGAGCGCCTTCTCGAACGCGCCGACGTCCTCGAGCCACTGCGAGTACTGGCTCGCCTCGATGGTGCCGTCGCCCGCCGCGGGCTCGAACACGTTGAGGAGCAGCTTGCTGTAGAGCGCCGTCCGCCGCACCGACGCGTCGTCGACGGGGCCCTCCTCCTCGGGGACGATGCCGTGGAGCTCCGCGGCGAGCTCGGGGTGGCGCCGGATCACGTCCTTCACCGACGCGCGCGGGTCGAGCAGGATCGGCGGCAGATCCGCGTCGAGCAGGATCTGCGTCGCGGCCGGGTCCAGCTCCGCGCGGTCGGTCCCGAGCGCGGTGGCCAGGGTGCGCCAGAGGAGGAGGCTGCGGCGGTTCTCGGTCGCGCCCATCAGCTCCTCAGCAGCTTCGAGGCGCGCTCGGTCAGCACGCTCAGGGTGTCGGTGGCCTTCGCCGCCTTCCTCGCCGCGGCCACGGCCTCGTCCAGGTTCCAGCGCAGCTTGCCGAGCTTCGCGTCGAGGGGCTGGAGCGACCAGCCCGCGTCCCAGCGCAGCAGGCCGATCATCGCGTCGGGCGCCTCGAGCGCGCCGCCCTTCTTCGCCGCGTAGAGCGGGCTGACGCGCTCCTCGGCGAGCCGGACCCCGAGGGGGTCGACGAAGCGCTCGCCGCCCTCCTCCCGGAGCGCGCACTCGGGCAGCACCACCGGGATGGCCAGGTGGATGGGGTGACGATCCGCGGGCGCGGCGACCGGGAACGGGAGCGCGTCGATCGAGACGTAGGGGTCGTGCTTCCCGGTCGGCTTCGCCTCGGACACGATCAGATCCGCGCCGCGCCGGACGCCCTCGACCGCGAGGACCGAGTCGCTCGTCATCGCGTCCAGCGCGGGCGCGGGCAGGACCCGCAGCGCCTCGTCGCCGAGGAGCGCGTCGACCTTCCAGCCGGTGAAGCTCGCCCGCACGATCTCGCCGTCCATCACGCCGTGCACCACGGCCGACATCGCGTGGTCGTGATGTCGAAGCTCGACCCCCAGCGGCCTGAGCTCGCCCTCGAAGGGCGCCTCCTCCACGGCCAGGGTGGGCCCGGCCGCGATGACGCTCTGCATCCAGAGGTCCGGCCAGCGCGGGATGGGCGCGTCGTCCCGGCTCGACAGCGGCAGCGACTCGGCCAGCTCGTCGAAGAAGCCGCTGAGCATCGCCGCCGGCCGCTGCAGGGCGGGGCGCTCGGCGAGGGTCTCGAGCGTCGAGGCGAAGGGCGCGACCGCGGCGGGGCTGATCTGGGACAGACCCGCGCTGCCCAGCTCGAGCAGCCAGTGCCGCGCGTTGCGGAGCGGGGCCTCGTCCTCCGGGCTGAGCGTGACGGGCGGACCCAGCGCGGGATCCGGCGGCACGTCGCGTCCGAGGGCGGCGCAGGCCTGCGCGAGCAGCGCGTCGTGTACGGCGCCGAGGAGCGACGCGCGCGCGGCGGCGAAGGCCGCGATGTCGTCCTCCCCTGGCGTGCCCTTCGCGAACCCGGGCGCGGCGCGCTCGAGCGCGGGCGCGAGCGGCGTGCCGGCGAAGAGCGAGCCGAGCCCCTCGACCCGCTCACGCTCCGCGCCGCCGAGCCGGCTGAGCCCACCGACGAGCCCGACGTCCAGGGCGCGCACCACCTCGAGCGCGTCCTCGACCCCCGCGGGCAGCCGATCGTCGAGCGCGCTCATCCCGTCACGAACCAGGTCAGCTCGGGCAGGGGCTCGCGCGTCCCGTCGAGCTCGACGTAGCGGAGGTAGGCGAGGAAGCGGCTGAAGACCTCGCTCGCCGGCTGCTTGTTCTGCGTGCCCCGGATGGCGCTCCGGATCGCGCGCGCGTCGGTGGCTTCCTCCATGCCCAGGTGCTTCGCCACGCGCGCGCCGCCGTACTGCGCCACGGCGTTGTCGATCATGGCCTGGATGTGCTTGCACGGCGCGCCGCGCAGCCCGCCGCACGGGCGGTTGTTGTTGGTCGAGCAGTAGAAGTCGGTGCTCCCGGCGTCGACGAAGGAGACGTAGACGCGCTTGGCGTCCGACCCGCTCGAGACCACCCCCTGCAGCCGACCGGGCGCCAGCTCGACGAAGGGCACCTTCTTGAGGTTCCGCTTCTTCGGCAGCTCCCGACGTCGCGCGATCAGACTCCGCGTCATGGCGGCCGAGGATACGACGAAGCGGAGCCCGACCTACCCGGGATCGTTCTGGACCCGTGAGAATCACACCCGCGCGCTGGGCGGTTGACGGCCGCGCGGCGGGCTGCCTACCGTGCGGGCTGCATGAAGATTCAGAGCGGAACGGCGAAGGCAGGCCACAACGATCCCGACTGGGAGCTGCACAAGGGGCACGGCCCGCGCACGCACCGATTCGTCGTGAAGTTCCCGGAGCCGTTCTCGGTCCCGCCCACCGTCACCGCGTCGCTCGCCGGCTTCGAGGCGCAGTCGAAGGAGCTGGAGAACTTCCGGCTCGAGGTCCGCGTCGTCAAAGCCGAGCACGACAAGTTCAAGCTCGAGTACAAGACGAGCGGCTACATGAAGGTGATGAACATCACCGTCACCTGGCTCGCGCACGGGGCCTGAGGCTCAGCAGCAGTCCTGGTCCCGACGCTCGCAGGCGATGACCTTGCCGCGGGCGTCCACGGCGACCTCGCAGCAGGCCTCGAGCAGCTCCCGGAGCTTGGCCCGGCCGCGCTGGACGCGCGACTTCATCCCGGACACCGAGATTCCGAGCATCTCCGCCGCCTCGCGGTGGGTCTTGCCCTCGAGCTCGACCAGGGTGATGGCCTCGCGGTAGGGCGACGGCAGGAAGGGGACGAACATCGCGACGTAGAGCGCCACCTCGCGCGCCACCGCGTCCTCGTCCTCTCGAAATGGGTCTTCCTGGAACGGGTCTTCCTGAGATGGTTGCGCCTCCCCCTCGTCCCGCGCGTCACCGCGCACCAGCGGGTGGCGCTGGCGGGCGCGCAGGTGGTCGGCGATCGACGTGCGGGCCACCCGGTAGAGCCACGCCTCGAGGCGCTCCTCGTCCCGGACCTCACCGATGCCCCGGTACGCCTTCAGCAACACCTCTTGCATGACGTCATCGGCGTCCACGTCGCTGTCCACCCGCCGCCGCACGAAGGGGCGGAGACGGGTGGACAGCTGGTCCCAGGCGGGTTTGATCGTTCTCTTCATGCGCAGCAGGTGGGAGCGCAGCAGGCGCCATCTGGCTTGGTGGCCTCGAGGGTAGCGGACGCGACGTACTCTTCGGCGCCGCTGCCGGGGAGCCAGCCCGCGATGAAGTCCCGGCTCTCCGGGCGGACTCGGACGCGCACGTCCTCGAAGCCAGCCGCCTTCAGCATGCGCTCCACCTCGGCGACGTCGGCCGCCCCGGACACGCAGCCGCTCAGCGCGATCGCCTGGTCCATCAGCGCCTCGGGGATGGGCTTCAGGGCGACCACGTCGGAGATGGCCAGCCGTCCGCCCGGCGCGAGCACGCGGAACGCCTCCGCGAACACCCGCTCCTTGTCGGGCGACAGGTTGATGACGCAGTTGGACAGGATCACGTCCGCCGTCCCGTCGGGGAGGGGCAGCGACTCGATCTCGCCGAGCCGGAACTCGACGTTCTTCGCGTCGAGCTTCGCGGCGTTCTTCCGCGCCTTCTCGATCATCTCGCTCGTCATGTCGACGCCGATGACCCGGCCCTCCTCACCCACTTGCCGCGCGGCGAGGAAGCAATCGAAGCCGCCGCCGCTCCCGAGGTCGACCACCGTCTCCCCCGCCTGGAGCTGCGCGATGGCCTGCGGGTTGCCGCAGCCGAGCCCCATGTTGGCGCCCTCGGGCACGGCGGAGAGATCCGCCTCGCTGTAGCCGAGCGCGAGGGAGCTCTGCGCCCCCGGCGCGCAGCACCCCGGCGCGCAGCCGACCGCGCCGTCCGTGCGCGCCACCTCGGCGTAGTGGTCTCGAACCGTCTTCCTGACTTCTTCCTGCTTCATGTTTCCCTCTCTTTCGGAGAATGGCTTCACATGGGCAGACGGGGTACCCGCGGGATGGACGCAGACTTTCTGCGCGCCATGCTCCCGGCGACATGCTCGCCCTCGCGTTTCGCGCCATCGCCGTCTTCGAGGCCTTCACCTGGGTGGGCCTGCTGATCGGTATGCTCTTCAAGTACGTCATCAGCGGCGACCCGCTCGGCGTGCGCATCTTCGGCGCGCTGCACGGCGCGGCCTTCCTGGCCTACGTGCCCATCACGCTCGCGGCGGCGATGCGCTTCCGCTGGGGCCTCGGCGTCACCGCCCTCGGAGTCGCCGCCGCGTTCCCACCCCTCGGCACGCTCCTCTTCGACTGGTGGGTGTCCCGCACGGGCCGGCTCGCGGCGGTCGAGCAGACCGAGGGCTGACGCGGGGGACCGCGGGTTGGGCTACTCCCGGTAGGTGCGCTTCTCCGCCGGATCGAGGTGCCCGCACTGGCCGCAGTAGCGGCCCGCCGGGAGGTCCGCGAGAGCGCACGATCCGCAGCCGGGGCACGCCCCTTCGGCGTCGAGGGTCCAGGACCGGTCCCTCCAGCTCACGTGGACACCCTCCTCGACAGGCAGGGAGTGCACCAGCGCGAGCTCGGCTCCAGGGATGCCGGTGGCCGACGCGTGCTCGTCGAAGGAGAGGGTCCCGCCCCGCGCCTTCAGCTCCGAGCGGGTCGGGGGGATCGATCCGACGTCCATCCAGCGAGCCATCACGCGGTCGCGCCGGATGTGCCAGTGGAGCACCAGGAAGAGCGCGCCCGTCCAGAGGAGCACGAAGAACCAGTGAAACAGCTCGCCGGGGTCGCCGAAGCGCATCAGGGCCATGCGCGACGACGCGATCACGGAGGTGGCGCAGGCCGCGGCGGCGAGCCCGAACACGGTCGAGAGCCACCCTCGCGCGGACGGCACCCCGCCGCGCCACAGATGCGCCGCAGGCCACGCGATCGCGCCCGCCATGCCGACACCGACCACGAAGGCGACGGTGTCGAACTGGCCGTCGAGCAGCGACGCTGAGAGCGCGCCCCCGAGCCGGCCGAGCACGTACAGGCTGAGCGCGCCGGCCACCCAGGTCACCGCGACGACGTTGGCCGGGCGGGAGCGCACGCGGAGGATGGGCCGGGTCAGCATCGCGTCTCCGCAGCTCGCGCACTCTCCGAGCACACCCGCGTCGAAGGCGCCCCCGCACCGATGGCAGCGAACGTGCGCGCTCGAGCCAGGCCAGTGCGCGCCTCCCGCCAGGACGGAGCACCTACCGGAGTCGGGGAGCGGCGCCCCGTCCGCGGCCCGCTCGAGCTCCGCGCGGCGCAGCACCCCGAACACGCGACGCCCGGAGCGAGTCCAGAGCCAGCCCCAGACCAGCGCGGGCACGAGCGCGCACGCCGCGAGCGCCCAGCGCCACGCGCCGGGCTCCACCACCACCTCGTGCAAGGACCGCTGAACGACACACAGCGCGAGGTACGGCAGGAGGAACAGAGCCAGGAAACGCGCCGCCGCCTCGCGCCGCAACAGACCGAGCGCGACCGGCATCAGCAGCAACCCCGCGAACGGGACGGGCGCGGTGAACCCCTCGGTGGCCGAGAACGCCACGGCCGCGAGGAGGCTCCAGCCCGCACCGAGCGCACAAGCGATCGCGCCCACGACGAGCCAGACGGTGGGGAGCGGAGGCCGCATCGCTCGACGCTACACGATTCAAGTCACCTTGGCCATCGCGCGCTCCCGCGCCCAGAGGAAGAGCGGGAAGGTGACGGAGATGGCGATCGCGAAGGCGAACACGATGTAGGCCCAGAGGAAGCGCACTCCGTGCTTCCTGGCCTCGATGACCATGAAGACGATGCACGCGGCGGTGAGCAGCAGCAGATCCCAGCTGAGGCTCGCGGCGGCGTGGTTGACGAAGCCGTCGGTGACGAACTTCCAGGGCGACGCGCCCGGGTTGGCCATCATCCACTGGATGTTCTGGGTCCAGGTCACGCCGAGCGCGGCGAGCGCGATGAGCCCCCAGACCGGGCCGAGGCGGAGGGATTTCATTGACGGAACGGCGAGGCCGTCTGGCCTTCGTTCCAGCCGTAGTACGTGCCCGGGCCGCGCGGATCGTCCTCGAGCACGAGGCGGTGCGTGAAGGGCGCCGGCCCATCGACGGGCTCGATGCGGTAGGCGGTCGTCACGCGCTCCTCCGGGCCGGGGAAGTGGAAGCGGATCTGCTCGCCCGACGCCTCGAACTGGAACAGCTCGAAGTTGCCCTGGAACACCGTGCGGTCCTGGAAGACGCCGCCGCCCATCGAGGGCGTGAACCGGTAGACGTGCAGCTGCTCGTCCTTGGACTCCGGCCACACGTCGATCCAGTTGCGGTCCGTCAGCTGCTGGCGGGCCTCGTCGGCGGGGAGCGCCTCCGCGTCCGCGCCGCAGGCCACGAGGAAGAGAGACAGCCCGAAGGCGCCGAAGAGTGAGCGTCGCATGAGCGGAGGGTAGATCCGTTCTGCGACGGGGGCTCTAGCGCTGCTGCTTCTTCAGCGGGCGGGCCGGGATGCCGACGAGTACCTCGCCCGGGAGGTTCGTCTTGACCACCACCGCGTTGGCGCCGATGGCGCTGTCGTCCGCGACCTCGATGGGGCCGAGGATGGCGGCGCCGACGCCGACGTCGACGCGGTTCCCGATCACGGGCTTGTCGTTCACGGGCGCGTCCGTCCTGGCGACGCCGACCGTGGTGTTGTGCCGGAAGACGACGTCGTCGCCGACCGCGCGGGCCGAGATCACCGTGCCGCCGTGGTGCCAGAAGCGGACGCGGCGCCCGATCTTCGTGGAGTACGGCAGGTCGATCCCGGTGGCGATGGTCACGCCCTGGTAGAGCGCCTTGTACGCCGCGCTCAGGCCGGCGCGCACCTTCGGGTTCTCGACGCCCATGCGCCAGTTGCCGAAGCGGTGCACCGCGAGGGCCCAGAAGCCGAGCTGGCTCGGGTCGGAGTCGTGCGTGCGCCAGTCCTCGAGGACCAGCTCACGCAGCGGCATCCCTTCCGGGTTCTGGTTCTTCGTGCCCGAGAGATCGCCCGGCTCCACGGTGGTGACCCGGGGCCGGATGGAGCTGTCCCGCCGCGCGCGGCTACGCTCGGAGCCGTAGAGATCCACGACGTTCGCGTGATCGTTGTTGTGGTCCTGAGCTGCCATGGGGGGTCCTCCTCGCTGGGCCATCGAGGAGTACGAGCGCAGCCTTCGTGCCAACTCCGGGCCCCCCGCCAGATGGCGCAGAACCCGCGCTCGGCCGCACGATCGGGGCGATTCGACACGCTCGCGGACCGAACCGCGCGCACCCGTTGCGAAGCCGCTCAGGTGTATTTGTAGAAGCCCTCGCCGGACTTACGCCCGAGCTTGCCTGCGCGCACCATCTGCCGCAGCAGCGCGGGCGGCCGGAACTGCTCACCCAGCTCCTTGTGCAGGTGCTCCAGGATCGCGAGGCGCACGTCGAGCCCGACCAGGTCGCCGAGCTTCAGCGGGCCCATGGGGTGGCGGTATCCGAGCTCCATCGCCTTGTCGATGTCCTCCGCGCTCGCCACCCCGCTCTCGAGCATGCGGATGGCCTCGACACCGAGGATCACCCCGAGCCGGCTCGTGGCGAAGCCCGGGAAGTCCTTCACCACGATCGGCTCCTTGCCGATGGTGTCCGCGAAGGCGCGCGCGGTCTCCACGCTCTCGTCGCTGGTCGACAGCCCGCGCACGATCTCGAGCAGCTTCATGAGCGGCACCGGGTTGAAGAAGTGCAAGCCCACCACGCGCCCCGGATCCCCGCTCGCCCCGGCGATCTCGGTGACGCTCAGCGACGACGTGTTGGTGCCGAGGATGGCGTGCTTCGGCGCGTGCTCGCCGAGCGCGGCGAAGGTCTCGAGCTTCAGCGCCATCTTCTCCGGGATGGCCTCGACGACCAGGTCCGCCTCGGCGACGGCCTGCTTCAGATCGGTCGTGGTCTGGACGCGGCCACGCGCGGCGTCGCGATCCGTCTCGGAGATCTTCCCCTTCTCGGCGAGCTTCGCGAGCGACTTCTCGATGCCCGAGACGCCGCGCGCGAGGACCTCGTCGTTCAGGTCCCGCAGCCACACGTCCATGCCGGCCATCGCGCACACCTGCGCCACGCCGTGCCCCATCGTTCCGGCGCCGAGCACCGCGACCTTCTGAATCTTCCCAGCCATCGCGGCTCTACTACCATGGCCGCCCTGGCGCGTCCGCCCTTCGGATCGACCTGGGTCCGAGCGACGAGGAGACCAGGCGCCAGCGGCGGAAGCCCCTTACCTGCTGGCCTGTCGGCGCGCCTCAGCCCTGTCGGTTTCGCAGGACGCGCATTCTGACAACCTCGGAGAGCGCGTTCATGCGTCCTATCCCCGCGTCATGCGTGCAGTCCCCGACTCGCCGCGCCCCGACGGCCACCCCATGCGCTCCGTTACGGGAGGCGCTGCGCGATGTCGCGAGAGCGGAGCAGGCGGCCATGGGATCCCGGACGGCGCTTCACCATCACCTCGGCCGCCGGGTGGCTCCCGCGCTGGCGGGCTGAGCGCGGCCCGTCACGGCTGGCTCGAACCTCACGACCCTCCAGCCCTGTGTCCACTTCTGGTGGGCAGCTCGAAATGCGAACGCGGCCAAGGACGTGAAGAACAACGCCACGAGGCCGGCCTGCCAGGCGCCGTAGACCAGCCACGCGAAGCCCCCGATGAACGGGATGGCGAGCACGGGGAGCGCGGTGACGAAGCCCCAGAACCCCCAGAAGCGCAGCGCGACGCGCGGCTGTCGGAGGCCGCATCGAGGGCACGGGGCGATGAGGACGTTCTCGTGGGCGTCGGCCTGGGCGTGCTCGCGCGCGTTCGCGACCGCGGCGTTCGCGGCCCCCTCCTCGCGCAGGAAGAGCGGGCTGAAGGACTCCCCACTGCTCTCCCCGAACGCGTGCGCGACGAACTCTCGCTCGCAGTGCGCGCATCGGTAGGCGCCCGCGATCTCCGCTGTGGCGTGGGCACTGTGCGCGCTACCGATCGGCACTGGCATCGGCAGAGCATGGCGAGCCCCCACGGTCTCGTCCACGTCCGTCGAGCACGCGGGGGACTCGGGTGAGCGCCCCGAGGTCGTGCTCGGCGTCACCCGCCGCCGAAGGCCTCGGCGAAGGGGGGGCGGTTGTCGAGCCCGTACCCGGGGTGGAAGATCGCGAACGCGATCAGCGCGAAGTCGTCGCGGCGTCGGTCGATCTCTTCCCGGTAGAGGCGCGCGACCTTCCGGGTCGGGTTCTGGAACGCGCCGCAGCCGAACGCGGAGAGGACGGCGTAGCGTTGCTCCGCCGCGACGAGGGTGTCGAGCTGGGCGGCGATGCGGCGGCGCGCCTCGTCCTCGTCGAAGTTCTTGGCCCGGCAGTCCTGCGCAGCGGCGCGGAGCTCGAAGAACGGGAACACCTCGTCGTCGGCGAGCCACGGGTAGCCGAGGTCGTCCGCCGCACGATCCTCGGGGCCACGGACGCACACGCGGGGGCGCGCGGTGTCGAGGTAGACGGCGCCCGCGGCGCCGCGGAGGAGCGCCGTGGTGGCCGGGCGGTAGCGCTCCGTCTCCGGATCCATCTCGTCGTCGTCGATGGTGAAGTGGCAGTCCGTGCGGCGGAACATGTTCTCCTCCTGCGCCGCGGTGCCCTCGACGTATGCGCCGCCCGGGTGATGGGCGTTCGCCATGTTGAGGACCGCGAAGCAGCGCCCGTGATGGCGGGTCAGCGCGTGCGTCGCCGCGCCCCAGTCGTCCTCGAGCACGCGCACTTCGCCGGTCGACTCGGGGGAGGTCGCGGCGGCGCGCCAGCGCGCGAGGTTCGTCTCGGCGAGCGCGTGGTAGCGGCCGTCCGCCGCTTCGAGCGCGGCGACGGTCTCGCGCAGCACCGCGCGTCGGCGCACCTGATCGCGACGGTCGTAGCGCGCGAGGCGCGGGTGGCCCTCGTCGAGAAGTCGGCGTCCAGGCATGCGTCCACGGTAGCGCTGATGATTTTGTGTTCAAGCGACACTTTTGAGGGTCGCGCTGCGCCCGGTTCGGCGAGCTGCGGCGGTTTCGCATCGAGCTGGCTTCAGCCGCCACACGGGGGTGTGTAGGCGTAGGCCGCGCGGACGCCGCGGTGGTCGCTGGTGCCGAGGGTCATGAAACGCACGCCGGTCCGTCGGAGCTCCGGATGCGGGCGGCGCACGATCCAGTCGATCAGACGCCGCCCGTGGGAGCCACCGCTGGACGGGACGTCGTAGAGGAAGCTCGGCCCGAGCAGGCTCCGAAGACGGGTGGTGTTGAAGTCGGCCGAGCCGATGACGGGCACGCTGCCGATGCGCATCACCTCCCGGAACTTCGCGATGTTCTGCGCGTGGACCATCCGGCGCCACTCGACCGGCGGCTTGCCCGCTCCATCCACGCCCGACACCGAGTGGTGCGCGAGTCGCGACTGGATCCGACCGCTCGCGCGATGTCGAAGCCAGACGCGGGTCACCCAGCGAGACGGCGAGACCCCTGCCATGCCAGACGACGCCTGCCAGGTCCGACCGCGCTGGAGCTCGAACGTGTCGGTGCGCCACGAGATCGGGACCGCGTTCCGGGCCAACACCTCGGCGCGCCCCGAAGGCCAGAAGGTCGCCCAGCCGCGACGGCCGTCGATGCGCCGCACGGCCTCGATGTTCTGGATCTCCGTCCAGCTGATGGTGTGCGCGCCGGCGTCGAAGGCGGCGTCGATCGATGCGCGCCGCTGCGCGACCGAGTCGCTCCGCTGCATCGAGGCCTGGAGGTGTCGGAAGCGGTAGCTGGGACAGGTCGGGCTGAGGCCTGCGTCCTGCGCCGATCCCGCGTCTGGCTGCGCCGCGTCCTCTGCCACCCCGCCGTCCAGATCGGAGCCGGGCTCGACGCCTCCATCGTCCTCTGGCCAGGCCCCTCCGTCGCCGTCGCGGCCTCCGTCCAGCTCTGCGTCCGACGCCGTCGCCGCGTCGTCGTCCGCGGCGCGGGTGTGCTCGAGCTGCGCGCACCCACCGGCGAGCAGGGCCGTGATCGCCGCCGCCCGAACCCAGCCCGACTGCTCCGTCGCCGTCACCATGAGTCAGCCTCACAGCACGAAGCACGCCGACGGGGACGCGGGGCTGCGCCTGGCTCGCAGGCGCAACCGGCGTACAGACCCGGGACGGCGGCGTGACGTCGTGGCGCGCTCTCCTGCGGGGCGGAGCCCGCATGGGAGCGCTCCGGGTAGGCCGGGAGCGCGTGCCCAACCGTCCCCTCGTTCGGCGCCCGGCCCGCAGGCGCCGCGGAGCGCGCTCAGTTTAAGCAGCTTGGCGTCGTGCCGCGACTCACGGTCGTGACGTGTTTCCCATCCCGCTCGATCGTGGGCGGCAAGGTTGGCCTCGTCCTCGCGTCCACCGCGGTCGCGCTGCTGGTGGCCGAGGTCGCGCTACGGCTCTTCGGCTACGAAGGACAGCAAGAGCGGCTCGCCGTGGAGTTCGACGACACCTACGGCGACGTCGAGGCCGAGAGCTGGATCTACGGGCCGCCGCTCGTGCCGGGCGGGCGCTTCGCGCCGCATCAGTTCGAGCACGAGGTGAACAAGCCCGAGGACACCTGGCGGATGCTGTTCGTCGGGGACTCGGGCACGGCGGGCTCCGGCGTCGGCGCCCGCAACGCGTTCCCACTCCAGTTCCGTCGCATCCACGACGGCGGCGGACGCGTCGAGGTGATCAACACCGGAGTCCCGGGGCTCACGACGGTCGGGGAGCTGCGCCTGTTGCGCGACCGGCTGCTCGTCCTCGAGCCGGACGTCGTGGTGCTGGGGTTGTTCATGGCGAACGATCTCCAGCACAACCTGACGCAGGTGAGGGGGGCTCGGTGGCCGCACGCCGGCTGGATCCGCCGGCACTCCGCTCTCGGCCACCTGCTGTTCCTCCGCTTCCTCGCCCACTCGGCGGGGACCCCGTTCAGCCCCGCGCCCGCGGAGGAGCACGGGATCCCCATGAACGACTACGTGGGCGGCGAGTTCGCCGGATACATCACGCCGGTGCCGCCGACGTTTCGCCTCGCCTACCAGGTGCTGGAGGAGACGCTCCGCCAGCTCGGAGAGCTCTCGCGCGAGCACGACTTCGAGCTCGCCGTCGTCCTCGTGCCCACGCTCTCGACGCTCACGCGGGAGCTGCGCTTTCCCGATCCCGAAGACACACGACGGTGGAGTCGCTTCGATCTGCAACCCGGAGAGCGGATCGACGTCGGGCAGCCCACGCGCGAGGTGATGGCGATCTGCGCGCGCCTCGAGCTCGTCTGCGTCGACCCGACCGAGGCGCTCGCCACCCACCTGGGCGCCGACGCGATCCTCGAGGACGACGATCACCCCACGGTCGCCGCGCACCGCCTCATCGCGGCGCAGCTCTATCGACGCCTCGCGCAGGAGCCGGAGCGGTTCCTCGGCCTGCCCGCCCGCTGAGGCGAACGTCGGTCTGCTCGGTAGGCAGGTCGCGAGGCCGTTGGCGTAGACTGAGCCATGCGCTGGACGCCCCTACTGCTCGCTCTCCTCCTGGCCGCCTGTGGGGAGCCACCGGCCGACCCGGACGCCGCGGCTCCGGCCGACGCCGGGTTGGATTCGGGCTCGATCGACCCGGACTCCGGCGCGCCGATGGACGACGCAGCGACGCAGGAGGACGCGGGCCCGAGCTGCACCCTGACCCTCTGCGGGGCCGAGTGCGTCGACACGGACACCAGCGCTGCCCACTGCGGCGGCTGCGATTCTCCCTGCGAGGCGCCCGCCGACGGCGCCGCCATGTGCGAGGGGGGCGCGTGCGCGCGCTCGTGCGACGCGGGCTTCGCGCTCCGCGGCACCGAGTGCGCGCCGCGACCGCCCTGGGCCGGCAGCGATCTCGACGGGGACGGCCTGGCCGACGTGGTCGTCGGCTCCTACGGCACGGTCACCATCTTCACGAGCATCCCCGGCGGCGACGAGCTCTCGCCCGACCAGACCGTGCGCTCGCCCTCCGGCTCGGATCCCAACTTCGGCAACCCGATCGCGCTGGTCGGCGACGTGGACGGGGACGGCCGGGGAGACCTCGCCGTCATGTCCCGCGGCCACGGCCACGTCTACGTCTACCGGGGCACCCTCGGCGGCGTCGACGCCACCACGCCCACCGAGCTGCCCGGCTGCACGGGGGGACGCGACACCTGCAACGGCTACCGACTCTTCCCCGCCGGCGACGTGAACGCCGACGGCTACGCGGACCTGCTCATCGCGCGAACGACCACGGTCGACTTCCGCTCGGTCGAGACGACCGTGTTGCACCTCGGCGCCGCCGGCGGCATCAGCACG
>SHBB01000080.1 GCA_004213565.1 Sandaracinaceae bacterium | reverse complement strand
TGCCCCGGGTGAGCGACGTACGCGCCGCCGACGATCGCCCCGCGCACGTCGAGCGCGACCTCGACCGGCTGCTGGGCGTCTTCGTCCGCCACCATCTCGGGCAGCGCCAGCCCGCGCGCGCCCTCTCCGAGGACGGGACGCAGGAGATCGTCGACGCTCCCCGCGGCCGACGCCGCGATGCGCGCGCGCGCCTCGGCGTGCGCGCCGGAGACGAGGGCGACGATCAGCATCAGCGGCGCCAGCGTGCTCAGGTTGCCGACCGAGACGCGCGTCGCCCGCCCTCGAAAGGCCACCGCGAGCACGGTCGCCGTCACCGGGATCGCGAGCAGGAACCACGGCCACGCATCGTCCCAGAGGGTCAGCGGGGCCGCGGTCTCGGCGAAGTGCTCGCGCGAGAGGGCGCGTCGCCAGGCCACGTGCGCGGCCACCGTGCCGGCCGCAGCGAGCCCGAGACCGGCCGCGACCGAGGCCCCGAGGGGGAGCGGCGCGTGGCGGCGCCCGGCGTCCCCGCTCGCGGCCCAGAACACGAGCGGCAGGATCACCGCGGACGCGACGATCGCCATGCCGAACATCGCGGCCTGCGCGGAGGCGTCGTCGAGGGTCGCGCCGAGCGGCAGGAAGGGCACGAGCGCGGCGAGGCCGAACACGGCGAACTTGCCGCTCCGGTGCGGGGTGCGGCGCGCGAGCGTCGAGAGCGCGAGCAGGACCGCGACCGAGAAGAGCAGCGGCATCGAGTACGCCGCGCCGATCGCGGCCGCCTTCAGTCGACGGGAGAGGCTGGCGCCGTCCAGCCACGTCACGAGCTCCGCGCCCCACCACGGGGCGGACGCGAGGGCGACCAGGGGCAGCTCGCTGCCGGGCACCAGCCGCCAGACGCGTCGGCTCGAGACGGCGATCGCGACGCCCAGCCCGAAGAGCAGGAGGCCCATCGGGACGGCGTCCCCATGGAGGCGGATGCGGTGATAGGACTCGAGCATCTCGGGCAGCGCCAGCGCGCCGATCAGCGCCGCGCCGACCGGGAGGATCGCGACGAAAGGCGCGTACGAGGGGCGCTTCGGCCCGACGACCGGCTCGCCCTCGCGGAGCATCAGGTCGGGCTGACGGAGCAGTGAGAGGCGCGTGAGCAGGCCCGGGCTGCGCGCCTCGAGCGCCTCGACGGTCTCCTGCGCGGAGTAGCGGAAGGCGACGCTCCGAGGCGTGATCGCGGGCAGCGCCTCACGAGCGCTCTCTACCAGCGCGGCCCAGCGCTCCCCGAACGCGTCGGTCAGCCGGGCCGGCGGCACGAGCAGGACGCGGGACAGCCCGAGGAGGTCGCGCCCCATCGAGAGCGCGCGCAGATCGGTCTGCCGGCCGTCGAGCACGACGGCGAGCAGCCTGGCGCGGCGAAGCGGGCGTCGCAGGCGGGCCTCCCAGCCCGACGCGTCGAGCGCGCGGACGGGGCCATGGTCGGGAGCGGGCCTGGGGCGGGCGACCGGCAGCACCGGCCCCACCGCCGAGAGCGAGCGGACCAGCGCGCGCTCCTGGAGATGATCCGCGAGGTCGCGCCAGAAGCCCGGGCTGACGAGCAGCAGGCGCTCGAACCAGGGCAGGTCGCTGCGGGCGAAGGCGTGGAAGAGCACCACCGGGCGGCGTCCGTCGGCCTCGGCGACCTCGCGCGGATCCGGCGCGCGCAGTCGGATCGCGGTGAGGACCAGGCCCGGCCACGCGAGCCCGGCCAGCAGCGTCAGGAGGCCGACGCCGAGAGGCAGCTCGCCCACGAGCCACGCGATGACGAGAGCTGGGGCCGCCAACGGGTAGGCCCACAGCGCGATCGTGAGCCCCCAGCCGGCCGTCTCTCGAAGTGTGCGCACGTGCCCCCGGCCAGAGACTACTCGACTCTCTTCGACCTTGGACTATCGGTGGCCAGGTGAATCGCCATCGGCTGTACGAGGTCGCGGTCCAGTCGCCCGAGGCCGACGTCGCGTTCTTCGAGCGCGTCTGGTCCGAGCCGCGCCCCGCGCTGACGCTGCGCGAGGACTTCGCGGGCACCGCGCTGATCGCGGCCGCCTGGGTGGAGAGCGACGACGATCGCGAGGCGGTCGCGGTGGAGCACGACGCGGAGCTCGTGCGCGAGGCGGAGGCGCGCCGGGCCGCGATGGACGAGGAGGAGTCCGAGCGCGTGACGATCGTGCGCGGCGACGTGCGCGCGCTCTCCGACCGCTGCTTCGACCTCATCGTCGCGATGAACTTCAGCTGGGCGATCTTCGACGACGCCGCCCTCGCCGCGTACCTCGCGAGCGCGCGGGCGTGCCTCGAGGACGACGGGCTGCTCGTGCTCGAGCGCTTCGGAGGCCCCGCGCTCGCGGCCCCGTGTCGAGACGAGCACCCACACGACGGGTTCACGTACGTCTGGGAGCAGCGCGGCGCCCGAGACGGATGGCTCGACGCGCGCATCCACTTCGAGCTCGACGAGGGCGCCGCTCTGATGGACGCCTTCCGATACCGCTTCCGGCTGCGCTCGCTCGACGAGGAGCGCGCCCTCCTGCGCGCGGCCGGGTTCGGAGAGCTTCAATACTTCGTGGAGGACCGCGGCGGTCGCTACGCGGTCCGCCAGCGTGAGCCGAGCTGGCCGCGGCACCGCGGCGCCTGGGTGGGCCGCCCGGGTGGCGCCTCGAGGGTCGAAACCGGCTAGTCGACTGACCACCTCCGCCGCCCCGGGCGCCGTCACGCGCGGCGATCCCAGCCCGGATCGTCCACGGCCGCTGGTTTGCAGAGCGCCCCGGTAGAGGCCCGTCACGTCCGTCTCGAGGCGACGCCGGCCGGGATGTTTTTGGAGGATCGATGAACCGCGCTCTGCTCTTGTTGGCCGCTGGTGTGCTGGCTCTCGCCGGCTGCGACGCGTCCGGACCCACGATGACGACCGACGACTCGGGCGCCGTCCTGATCATGGACGGCGGCACGCCTCCGACCGGCGACGACGCGGACACGCCTCCCCCCGCTGGCGGGCGTGAGCCGGGCTCGGCCTGCAACTGCGACTCGGAGTGCGCGGGCACGGCCGCCAACCCGGGCGCCTGCGTGCTCGGCATCTGCATGACGCGCTCGGCGACCGAGTGCTCGGCCGCGGGCTCGACGGCGGAGTGCCCGACGGGCTCGCGCTGCTGGGGCATCGACGGGGTCGCGGGCGGCGTGTGCTGGCCGGACTGCGCGAGCTTCACCTGCGGCGGCGCGTGCGACTCGGACGGCTCCTGCATCCCGGACGACAGCTCGTCCTGCGACTCGACCTGCGCGGAGATCTGCCCCGAGAGCACGGGCGGCGGCGACTGCCCGCCGAACTCCCACCCCGAAGGCGACGGCTGCGTGTGCGACGAAGGCTTCACCGTCAACGCCGACCGCACCGCCTGCGTGCCCGCCTGCACCGCCGACACGGACTGCTCCGGCGGCGACGTGTGCAGCGACGGCCGCTGCGTCGCGCCCCCTTGCACGGCTGGCTCCTGCCCGTCCGGGCAGCTCTGCGCGGCGAGCGGAGAGTGCGTGATCGACCTCGGCACCCCGCCCCCCGGGCCTCCGCCGTCCTGCGCCGCCGGCGTGGGCAGCGTGCCCGACTGGCGCTGCAGCGGCGCGAGCTGCTCGGACCTCGTGCCCTTCGACCCGGACATGGGGCCCGGCTACTGGGACTACCCGCTGAACGGCGAGACCTCGGCCGATCAGTACCGCAGCTACGTGCGCCGCGACGTCATGATACTCGTCAAGTACGCGACCGCGATGGTCGACTGCCAGAGCGGTGGGTGGAGCTTCGGCAACGTCGGCCAGCCGCTCGGGCTCGGCGACATGAGCGAGGCCGACGGCTCGATCCCCGGGACGCGTGACGGCAGCCCGGGTCACCCCGCGGGCACGCACGTCAACGGGCACGACATGGACATCGCCTACTACCAGATGTCCGGTGACAACCGCCTCCGCAGCGTCTGCCCCCACACGGAGGGCGGCAGCGACGTCTACCACTGCACCGGCGCGCCGAACGACCTCGACCCGTGGCGCACCGCGCTCTTCCTCGGGCACCTGCACGCGAGCCCCAACGTGCGCGTCATCGGCGTGGACGGGCGCGTGGGCCCGCTCGTCGACTCCGCGCTCAGCCAGCTCTGCGCGGACGGCTGGGTCAGCGGCGCGGCGTGCTCGCGCCACAGCATCACCTGGGAAGAGACGGACATGGGCCGCGGCTGGTTCCGCTTCCACCACCACCACCTGCACGTCAGCATCAGCGGCTGATCTCGTAAGTGCAGACGCGCGCCGTCGAGGGTTCCTCGGCGGCGCGCTTCAAATTCCGTCGCCGGTCATGGCAGGTTCGCCGGCATGCGTGATCGCCTGCTGCTCCTCATCTTCTGTGTCGCGCTCGGCTGCGGCGACGTCGACGGATCCCGGGACGCGGGGCTCGATGACGACGGCGGCGTCGCGAGAGACGCGGCGATGGACGCGGCGATGCGCGAGGGATGCGGGGCCGACGATCTCGAAGCCTGTGCATTCGTGCCGACCGAGCGCTTCGACGTCGGCGCGATGATGACCCGACAGGTCTCCTACGAGGACGTGACCGGGGAGACGCGGGTGGTTCAGGTCGAGATCCGCCGCCCGCGCGGCGCCACCGAGCCGACGCCGGTCGTCCTCTGGTCGCACGGCGGCGCCTCGGGCAAGCGCGACGCCACGACGGTCGGCACCGGGTGGGGCGAGGTCTTCGTGCGCGCCGGCTACACGTTCGTCGCCATCGCGCACACCCCGCGCGACCGCGCCGCGTTCGACGCGCTGTGCGTCGCGCTCGACTGGACCGACGGCTGCGGAGGCGACGCGTGCGTCGACGCGTCGGAGTGCAGCGCGGGTGGAGAGTCGGGGATCTGCGTCGATGGAGGTTGCCGCTACTGGAAGCACCTCAGCTGGGATCGCCCGCACGACGTGCGCGCGGTCCTCGACCATCTCGAGGTGGCCGCGTCCGCGGGCATGCCGCTCGAAGGGTCGATCGATCTCTCTCGCGTGATCTACGCGGGACACTCCGCCGGCGCGGGCGCCACGATGATGGTCGCGGGGGCCACGCGGCAGATCGCAGGTGAAGACATGTTGCTGCTGGACCCTCGTCCGGTCGCGTTCCTCTCCGCCTCGCCGCAGGGGCCGGGCGACGACGGATTCACCGAGGCGTCGCTCACGGGGGAGGCCTGTCGGGCGCTGGCGACCGATCCCGGCCTCTGCCTGACCCGCCCACACCTCACGCTCACCGGCGTCGGCGACGACACGAGCGATCATGTCGCGGAGAACCGGCGCCTCTCCTTCGATCTCGCGCCCTCCGGCGATCGACATCTGCTCTGGATCGAGGAGGAGGCGGCGCGGCACACCACCTTCGAGTACGGCACGGAGGCCTGCGAGCGTCACGTGCGCGACGAAGGGGGCGACGCGGCGCGCTGCGAGGCCTATCTGGTGTGGCTTCGCTCGGTCGCGGTGGCGTTCGCGCAGGCCGTCGCGCGAGACGACGAGGTGGCCCGCGCCTACCTGTCCTCGGACGACCCGGAGCGGCTCGCCGAGGGCGGGGCCTCCTGGGAGCACCGGTAGAGACGGTCCTGGAACCACGCGACGCCGGCCTCCTGCGTCGGGTTCAGCCCGCCTTGCCGGTAGAGGCGGCTCCGGACCCCGCGCGCGGCGCGCTCGACGATGGCGTCGTCCTCGGCCTCTACGTCGTCGAGCCCCGCGCCGGCGCCGCGCTCTCGGAGCTCGGGGCGCGCGACGTAGGCCCGGTAGACGACGCGCGTGCGATCGGGACCGAGCGGCTGCACCGCGTTGAGGCTCACACCCCAGGGGTAGAGGTTGATCGCGGTCAGCGGCCACACGAACAGGTAGAAGCCGCCCACGCGCCGATCGGCGTCGGGGTGCGCGGGAGGCAGCGCGAAGGCGACCTCACCCTCGGAGGCGTCGCCGATCTGGAGCGCGCAACGATCGAAGACCTCGACGGAGTAGCGGGCGAGGTCCAGCGCGCGCGCCAGGGAGGGGTGCACGTACGGGATGTGGAAGCCCTCGAGGTAGTTCTCGCACCAGAGGGTCCACGGCGCCTCGAGGGTGAACGCGCGGTCGCTCGCGGGGTCGTGCGCCAGCGTCTCCCACGGGAAGAAGGCCAGCCGCTCCCGGACCGGCGCGAGGTGGTCGTCGAAGCTCGCCGCGGGATCCAGGGACGCGAAGCGCATCGGCCCGAGCGCCGCGCTCGCCACGCCAGGCAAGGGCTCGTCGGGCAGAGCCTCGAAGCCGGGCGCCGCGCTGATCGCGCCGTCCAGGCGGAAGCGCCGCCCGTGGTAAGGGCAACGGATCGTGCGCGCGTCGGTGGGGGCGTCGAGCAGGCAGGCTCCCCGGTGGGTGCACACGTTCGACATCGCGCCCTCGGCCGTGAGCAAGAGCGGCTCGTCCAGGCTCCCGGGCAAGAGCGTGACCGGCCACGCGGCGTGGGGCCGCTCCGTGTCGACGAAGCTCCAGGCGCGCGTGAGCAGCGCGTCCATCAGCGCGCCGCCCTCGCGTGCCGCGCGCCCAGCCAGGCCGCGAGCGCGAACGCGGGCAGCCACGCCGCGAGGAACGCGAAGAACGCGAGGCTGAAGGATCCCGGGCGATCGCCGACGTATGGGGAGACGGGGCCGACGCCGGAGAGCGCGATGCCGATCGCCGGGCCGAAGCCCTGGGCGGCGCCCCACCAGCTGAAGGCGGCGAGGAAGAGCAGGTGGAAGCGGTGCTCGACCTTGCGGCTGGCCCCCATCAGACGGTTGGCGAACGCCACGCCCAGCGTGAACGTCGCGATCATCCAGAGGGCCCCGGTCCAGGGGTTGAGCCAGATCACGATCACCGCGCCCGAGATCACGCCGAGCGCGGCGAGCGCGGGGGCGATCAGGCGCTCCGTGGGCAGCACGCGGCGGCGCGCGAAGGCGGCCCAGCCGCGCCGGACCATGAACAGGACACAGAGCGCGGCGTAGAGGAAGGCGATCCGGGCGGGCACGGAGATGGGCGCGCCGAAGCCCGCGTGGCTGGTGTGGTTGGCCTCGAAGCGCACGAGCAGGCGGACGAGGTCGACCCCGATCCCGGTCACCGCCGCGCCGCCCATGCCCCAGAGGAACGCGGCGCCGACGCGTCGGTGGAGCCGGCCGCCCTTCTTCGAGGCGAGGGCGACGACGCCGGCGATCGCGGCCGCGCCCGCGATCAGCGCGTGCACGCCGACGGCGGCGGCGAAGGCCAGGTCGGCGGCCTCGCTCCCGTAGTCGATCGGCTTGTGCAGGAGCGGCGTGTCGTGCACCCGCCGAGTATGCGCGGCCTCAGCGCTGGCGCACGCCCAGCCGGTGCACGACGGTGACGCGCCGGGCCGGGGCGCCGCGCACCCGGATCCGCGTGATGACCCTGTTCAGGCACGACAGCGCGTCCCGATCCGCGCCCGAGGGCAGGGTGGCCGAGGTCAGGACCAGCCGTCCGCTGGGCTCGACCGCCACGCGCAGGGTCGCCTCCTCGGGCAAGCCGGCCACGCCCAGGCAGCGCTGCAGGGCGCGCCCGCGCGCGGTGAGCGCGCGCTGGATCTCGGCCTCGGAGTAGGGCGTGGCGTGGCGCGGGAGCGGGGGCTCGGGGCGGCCCTCGATCTGGAAGGTGTGTCGGGCGCGGACCGTGCGCGGCACCGCGTAGGGAGCGCGCCGGAGCGCCGCGTGCACCGCGCGTCGCACGCAGGCCTCGAGCGCGCCGTCGCGGCCCCGGCTCCGCACCACCACCCGGATGGGGGAGCTGTAGAGGGTCGCGGGCGCGGCCCCGGGGCTGACCCGCACGCGGACCTCGGCCAGGTGGGCGCTGGAGTCGGTCTCCCGGGCGCACCGGGACACGGCGCGCTGCTGGCCGAGCACGAGCTGTGACAGCGCGCCCTCGTGCAGATCGGGCACGCGGTCGGCGTGGCGCTGCGCGGAGGCGTGCTCCGGCGCGAGGACGGCGAGGAGGGCGGCGAGCGGGACGAGCAGGCGCGACATGACGGCTGGACCCTCCCGCCAACGGCGACCTTGGACCCTCAGCGGTCTCGCCAGCGCAGCATGACCTCGAGCGTCGGATCGCCGTCGTCGCCGCCTTCGATGATGCGGGCGGTCATGTCCTCGGCGCCGAGGTTCGTCAGCACGCCCTCGATGCCGCCGATGAAGTCCCACCACATGAGCCGTGAGTAGCCGTGGTAGTCGCGGAAGCGGTAGTGGATGTGGCCGTCGCCGGCGTCGACGACCTCGATGTCGCCTCCGTCGATGTAGCGGCGTGAGACGCGCATGCTCTGCTTGAGCGCGCTCTGGGGCGTCATGAAGAGCCGCACGACCTTGAACAGGGTCTTGAAGTCGGCCGCGACCGCCTCGCGCGAGAGCATCCGGACGCTCGACGCGTCGCCTCGGGTCTCGGCCACGATGGCGTCGAGGAGCTGCCCGTACCAGCTCGCCGGATACCAGCCGCTCGCGAGCAGCGCGCCGTGTCGGAAGGTCTCCCCGAGCTCCCCCGGGAGCCTCGCCTCGACCCGCTTCTGCACCTCGGGCCCGTGCTGTTTGCCCAGGGTCTTGAGCGTGCCGAGGAAGTTGATCCCCTTCAGCTTTCGTTCGGTGGTCACGCGGGCCGGAGAGTATCAGAGACCGTGTCGGAGGTCGGGGTCCGCTCGACGCGCTCGGCTCTCAGTGCCCGAGCCGGTCGCACGCCGTGTTCGCGCCCGCGAAGCAGGCCTGCTCGAGCAGCGCCTCCGCGCGCTCCGGGTCGGCGTCCGTGCCCTCGCCCGCCTCGACCATGTCCGCGAGCGCGATGCAGCTCGGCGAGTGCTCGCGCTCGCACGTCGCCTCGAGCATCTCGACCGCGCGGGCCGGCTCGCTCGCGCGCAGGCGGAGCGCCTGCTGATGCTGCGCGGCGATCACCGCGCCGGTCAGCTCCACGGAGGGCGCCGCCTCCACCGCCTCGCCTTCCTCCGGAGAGCGCTCCACGGGCGGCGCCTCCGCGGCCTCGACGGGCGTCGTCTCCGAGGGGTCGCCGCATCCGCAGACGACGGCGGCCGACAGGACGAGGATCGAGAGCGGGCGCGTCATGTCGCGAGCGTAGACAAGGCTCGTCCAGGACGCCATTTGGAATCGATCGGCTCTCGGGGAGCGTTGCGGACGCGTGTTCGTCGCCGCGCCCCCGGCCCGTGATAGGTTGAGGCGACCCATGTTGGGGTCCCTTCGGCTGCGGCCGGGCGCCGTCTTCGCCCATGACTACGAGGTGCTCCGGCCGATCGCCTCCGGTGGCATGGGCGCGGTGTACGCCGTGCGCGATCGACGCACCGGCGAGGAGCAGGCGATGAAGGTGCTCCTGCCGGAGCTCGTCGCCGAGGAGCGGCCGCGCCGCCGCTTCCTGCAGGAAGCGCAGATCGCCATGCAGCTCGCGCACGACGGGATCCCGCGCGTCTACCACACGGGCATCGACGACGAGGCGGGCATCCCCTTCATCGTGATGGAGCTGCTGCGCGGCGAGGACCTGCGCGCCCGGATCAAGTCTCGCGGCCCCATGGGCATGGAAGAGGCGGCCCCGATCTTCGCCGCGCTCGCGGAGGTGCTCGGCTCCGCCCACCGCGAGGGGCTCGTGCACCGCGACGTGAAGCCGGAGAACGTCTTCCTGCACGGGCCGAGCGAGCGCGTGAAGCTGCTCGACTTCGGCGTGGCCAAGCTCATCGACGCCCACCGCACGTCGGGCACCGGCACGGGCGCGGTGGGCTCCCCGATGTGGATGGCGCCCGAGCAGACCTCCGCGGGGGGGCGCATCGCCTGCTGCACCGACGTGTGGGCCTTCGGGCTCTTGACCTTCTACGTGCTGACGGGCCGCATCTACTGGAAGGCGGCGCAGGACGAGTCGGGGATCGGCGGGCTCCTGCGCGAGCTGCACGTCGACCCGGTCGAGCCCGCCTCGACCCGCGCGGCGTGGCTCGGGCTCGGCGTGACGTTCTCGCGCGAGTACGACGCCTGGTTCCTCCGCGCGGTCGCCCGCGACCACGCCGCGCGTTTCCGCGACGCGCACGAGATGTGGGAGGCCTTCGCGCCCGTGCTGGACGCGCCGGCCCCGAGCGGCGATCGCTCGGCCGTCGCCTTCGCGGAGACCGTGTCGGTCGATCGCTCCGAGGTCTCGTCGGTGCTCCCGAGCCGCCCGCCGGCGTCACACGCGCCGCCCGCCTACGAGCCGCATCAGGGGCGCACGCCGCCGATGGGGGGCGGACACCCGCTGCCGCTGCCGCCGGCCGTGCCCTCCGTCTCCACGCCGCCCCCGGGCGCGCCCGCGTCCCACGCCCCGCCTGCGCGCTCGGTGCCTCCCGAGGCCTGGCAGACAGGCTCGGATCCCGGCGGCATCCCGCCCACCGATCCCCCGGGGCCCATCCCCGTCGGCGCCTCGCCGCGGCGGGTGCCCGCCTTCGTGTGGGTGCTCCTGGTGCTCCTCGTCGGCGTCCTGGTGGCGACGCTGAGCGGCATGATCGTCTGGGTGATCCTCACGATCACGGAGCCGACCGCGCCCGCCCCGCGCCCGACGGCCCCCACCCTCGAGCCGGCCTCGCCGCTCGAGCCGGTGGCGCCCCAGCCCGTCGGATCGATCGACACGTGATTCGCGCCCCGCGACCAGCCGGGATAACCTCCGGACCTTCGTGACCCAGGGGGAGACCAAGAGCATCCTCGGCGTCGCCGTCCGCGACGTCACCCGCCTCCGCAAGGTCGCCGTGGTGGTCGCGCGCCATGGCTTCGGCGAGATCCTCCTGCGCATGCCGTTCGCGGCCCAGATCCTGGGTCGGGACGTCGCCAAGCAGGGCAAGGAGGCGCAGGGCACGCCGGCGGAGCGCTTCACGCAGCTGCTCGGCGCCCTCGGCCCGACCTACATCAAGCTCGGTCAGGTCCTGTCGATGCGCGCGGATCTGCTCCCCGCGGACTACATCCAGGCCCTCAGCACGCTCCAGGACCAGGCGCCCGTCATCCCCTACTCGGACGTCGAGAAGGTCATCGAGCAGGGGCTCGGGCGCCCGGTGGCGGAGATCTTCTCGGAGCTCGAGGAGGAGCCCCTCGCGACCGCGTCGATCGGCCAGATCCACATGGCGACGACGAAGGAGGGGCGCCGGGTCGTCGTGAAGGTGCAGCGGCCGGGCATCGGCGACGTCATGCGCGGCGATCTCGATCTGCTGTACCTGGCCGCGCGCGGGCTCGAGGTGAGCATCGACGAGCTGAAGCTGATCCAGCCCGCGAAGATCGTCGGCGAGTTCGAGAAGAACCTGCTCCGAGAGCTCAACTTCAGCGCGGAGCTCGCCAACCTCGTCCGGGCCCGCCAGCTCCTCGACCCCGCGCGCCCGGTCACCGTGCCCGAGCCGATCCCCGAGCTCAGCTGCCGCACCGTGCTGACCATGAGCCACTTCGAGGGGCGGCCCATCCGCGACCTCGAGCCGGGCAGCGACGAGGCCGCGCACGCCATCGAGGAGGTGCTGCACGCGATGTGCAAGGGCGTCTTCGTCGACGGCTTCTTCCACGGCGACCCGCACGCGGGGAACATCCTGGTCGACGACGAGGGCACGATCTGTTTCCTCGACATGGGCCTCGTCGGCACGCTCTCTCCCGAGCAGCGCGACGACCTGGTCACGCTCGTGCTGGGGACCATCCTCGACGACGCGAGCACGGTCGCGCGCGTGCTCCTGAAGATGGGCACGCCGACCCAGCGCGTCGACATCGGCGACCTCAAGCGCGAGATCATCCGGGTGCGCTCGCAGTACGTGATGGTGCAGAGCGTCGGGGAGATCGACACCGAGGGCTTCATCGAGGAGTTCGCCAACGCGGTCCGCAAGTTTCGCGTGAAGCTGGCCATCGAGTACTCGCTGCTCGTCAAGGCCGCTGGTACCGTCGAGGGCCTCGTGCGCGCGCTGCACCCCGACGTGGACGCGCTCGAGATCACCAAGCCCTACGTGGAGCGGATCTTCAGCGAGCGCTGGAGCCCGCAGCAGATGGTCCAGCAGGCGCTCGGCGGCGGCGTGGGGGTGGCGTCGCTCCTCCGCACCATGCCCACGCACGTGGACCAGATCCTCCACGACTTCGAGACCGGCAACGTGCAGGTGAAGCCGATCACGCCGAAGCTCGACAAGCTTCCTGACACCGTCTATCAGAGCGCCACCCGCGTCGCGGTGGCGCTCTTCGCCGCGTCCATGACCATCTCCGCCGCCGTCTCCATCCCCGCCGGCTACGAGAGCTACATGGACTGGGCGCGGATCTTCTTCTTCTTCCTGTTCACCGCGCTCGCCATCGGCGGCTGGACGGTGACGTGGTGGTGGCACTGGCTCGGCCGCGCCCGCACGTTCCGGCTCGCGCCGCTCCTCAACTTCTTCCGCCGTCGCTGACCTATCTCCACGATCGAGTGTCCCTGAATTGGGCCGGAGAAATCCCTCGCTCCGGGCTGGCTCGGAGGCACTGCTCAGCGTACGATTCCAGCCGTGACAGATGGTCGGAGGCAACGTGCGACTCCGGTGCCCGGCGGGCACCATGCGCGTTTGCTTCGTGAGGCGCTCGGGCGCCTGGCCAGCGTGGAGGTCCTCGACAGCGTGCTCGACGACGCGCTTCGCCGGCATGGGCTCGAGGCGGTCCCCGAAGACGCGGCGACCTTCGGCTCGTTCGCCTGCGGAGCGCTCCGGGAGGCGGTCTCGGATCGGCTCGGCGACGAGGCCGCGGAGGCGGTCCTCGCCGACCTCGCGCCGGCGTTCCTGTCCGATCCGCCGGACAGCGGCGTGCGACGGCGCAAGCGCCACTCCCTCGCGGCGCCCAGCGAAGATGCGCCGGTGGTGCTCCTCGGGTCCGGCCACCCCGCGCTCGTCGACGCCTTGACCCCGCGGCTCCGGAATCGGGCCAAGGTGGTCGCCGCGTACGACATCTTCGCCCTGCTCCAGGCCGCGCAGAGCTATCCGAGCGCGGACCTGCTCCTCGTCATCGACGACGCGATGGAGGCCGTGCGGCCGTCCACGCTCGGGACCCTCGCCCGGCTGCTGCCCGAGGGGACGAAGGTGATCCTGTTCGGACCCAACGACGCGGCCCCCGAGCTGCGCGACGGCATCGAGCGCGTGGAGTGGCTGCGGCTCGGGAACGTGACGGACTTCGACGCGGTCGCCGACATGTGCCTCGCGGCGCTGCCCGACGACGGCGAGGCGGCGCAGCTGGAGCCGGCGCCCAAGCTCGTGATCGCGCACGGCGACGCGACGTGGCGCGCGCGGATCACTCGCGCGCTGGTCCAGGCCGGCTACGCGCCCGTCAGCGCCCCCGATGGCTTCATGGCGCTCGAGCAGTGCATCGACGAGGAGCCCGCCGCGGTCATCGCCGGACTGCACATGCCCACGCTCGACGGCCATCAGCTGGTGGCGCTCCTCCGGAGTCGGTTCGGCCGCAAGGCGCCGCCGGTGATCCTGGTGGCGGAGGGTGAGCTCCCCGAGCCCTCCCCGGGTGTCTTCGCCCTGGTACAGCAGGACGCCCCGGACGACGATCTCCTCGCGGAGGTCGCGGCCTGCGTCAGCGCGGCCTGCGTCAGCGCGGCCTTGACCGGCTTCGAGCGCTGATCCACCGCAGGTGTGAAAAAAACGTACACTCGCCTGGCCTCGCGTCCGAGTGTGGCGTATCTTTCCTCTCGTGCAGAACGCCAACGGCGGGGCAGCACGGCGCGGAGACGAATTCGCGCGGTTGGCCCTGGATCACCTGGGTCGGGTCTGTGGAGCCGACGAGTCGGGAGTGATCCTCACGCGCGCCCTCGATCTCGCAGGGGTGACCTCCGTGCCGGAGGAGCCGGTCGGGTTCGGGCTCTTCGCGCGCGGCCCGCTGCGGGACGCGATGGAGGAGACGCTCGAGCCCGCGATCGCGGCTGCCACCTCCGACGCGCTGACGCGGGTGGTGCGGCAGCTCGTGCAGTCGGGGGTGCGCCGTCGGCCCGAGGCGCTGTCGCGCGAGACCGATCGCGTGGTGCTCCTCGTGCTGAACGATGACCGGCGCGCGGAGCGCGTCGCGGCGCAGCTCCGCGGGCAGGCCGAGGTGCACCGCCCGCGCGACGTCTTCGGGCTGCTCCAGATGGCGGAGCGCTGCGCCGATCGGAGCCTCTTCCTCGTGATCGACGGAGGGTTCCCCGGGCTCCGCGGGCCGATGCTGACGACGCTGGCGCGCGTGCTGCCCGAGTCGGCGCAGACCATCTTCTGGGGCGGGCCCCCGCCGGGTCGCGGTTTCGAGCGCGCGCGACATCTGCCTGCGGCCACCAACCCTCGCGAGGTCGCCACGTTCTGCCGTGGAGAGGGCGAGCTGCCGCCCGAGGTCGCGGCGACCCGCAAGCCCGTGCTCGTCCTGGCGGACGACGATCCGGTCTGGCGCGCGACCCTGCGGCGCCGCCTCGAGCACGAGGGCTACGAGGTCCTCAGCTGCCCCGACGGCTTCACCGCGCTCGAGGCCTGCATCGATCACGAGCCGGACGTCGTCGTGTCCGACCACGACATGCCGACCCTGGACGGCGCGCAGCTCGCCGCGCTCCTCGTCTCCCGCTTCCAGGACGAGGCGCCTCCGTTCCTGATCGTCAGCTCTCGCGAGATCGAGCCGACCGCGGGCGTGACGGGCGTGCTGCGCAAGCAGGATGGCTTGCCCGAGATCCTGGCCATGGTGCGCCGCCACGCCCCGCCGCCGCCGCGCGAGACCTGAGCGACCGAGCTCAGAGCTGGTCGAGCTCGCCCTTCGACGCGACGAGGTTCTCCTCCCACGCGGCGCGCTGCTTCCAGCCGCGCACCTCCGGCTTCGCCTCGGCCACGCTGCAGATCTCGTTGAGCGGACAGCGCCCGCAGCGCGGCTTCTTCGCCTGGCAGACGTACCGGCCGTGCAGGACGAGCCGGTGGCTGAGCTTCACCCAGCTGTGCTTCGGGAACAGGCCGCAGAGCTCCGCCTCGATCTTCTCCGGTGTCTGCTCGACCGTCAGCTCGAGCCGCTTGCTGACGCGCTTGACGTGCGTGTCGACCACCATGCCGGTCGCGATCCCGTAGGCGGAGCCCAGGACCACGTTGCCCGTCTTGCGCGCGACGCCGGGGAGGGTGGTGATCTCCTTCATCGTGCGCGGGACCTCGCCGCCGAAGTCCAGGGCGACCTTCTTCGCGGCGCCCTGCACGGCCTTCGCCTTGTTCCGGAAGAACCCGGTCGGCTTGAGGATCGCCTCCAGCTCCTCGCGGTCGGCCTCCGCCAGATCCTTCGGCGTGGGGTAGCGCGCGAAGAGCACGGGCGTGACCTCGTTGATCTTCTTGTCGGTGCTCTGCGCGCTGAGGATGGTCGCCACCACCAGCTGCCACGCGTCCTGGTGATCCAGCTCGACGCGCGGCTCCGGGATGGCGACCTTCAGCCGCTTGCGCACGTCGTCCGCCTGCTTCTGCACTTCTTCGTTCACGGCGCGCGTGTCCTATCACCGAGCGCCGCTCGGCGCCGCTCACGCGCCGCTGAACTGCACGCCCTCGAAGACGAGCGTCGGCACCTGGCGGCTGGAGTAGGGCCACGGATCGTCGCCGACCTCGACCAGGCTCGCGAAGAGCGAGAGCAGGTTGCCGGTGACGTTCATCTCCTGGACTGGCCCGCCGATCCGACCGCCCGAGAGGGTGTGCCCCCGGACGCCGAGCGAGAAGTCGCCCGTGGTGCCGTCGCTGTTGCCGCCCAGCCAGGCCGTCACGAGGTAACCCTCCTCGACGTCCCGCACGAGCTCCGCGAGGCCGCGCTCGCCGGGCGCGACCACCAGGTTGCTCGCGCCCGCGGTGGTCGGCGGCAGCTCGGTCTTCCGGCCGTAGTACGTGTCGACGAAGAGGTTGGAGAGGGCGCCCCCCTCCACGATCGGGAGGCGCCGCGCGGCGATGCCCTCGCCGTCGTAGTAACGCGAGCCGAGCCCGCGCACGCGGAGCGGGTCGTCCTCCACCGTGAGCCGCTCCGCCAGCACGCGCTCCCCGACCCGACCCTGCCAGAAGGAGCGCCGCTGCGAGAACGATCGCGCGGTGGCGGGCCCGAGCAGGAGGCCGATGAGCCGGCCGGAGACCCGCGGATCGACGACCATCGTCGTGCGGCGCGTGGGGCCCTGCGTGGCCCCGACCCGGCGGATGGCCTCGGCCAGCGCGCGCCGCCCGATCTCCGGCGCGTCCGGCACGTCCTCGAGGTGTCGCGCGCCGGCGTAGAAGCTCCCCGCGGGGCGCGCGTCGCCCTCGTCGCGCAGGGTCACGCTGCCGCCGCGCCAGTGGCTCGTGCGCTCGTGGTGGCCAGAGAACCCGTTGCTGCTCGCCGACGCCACCAGCGAGTGGCCGCCGCTGACGCTGACCGTCGCGCTGACGACCCGCGCGTCCGCCCGGCAGGGCGCGTCCATCTCCATGCACCACGCGAGGCGTCGCTCGGTGTCGAGCGCGAGCACGGCCGGGTCGTGCAGCTCGAGGTCCAGCGTGGAGCGGCCCTCGAAGAGCGCGGGATCCGGGATCACGCGGAAAGGGTCTTGCTCGAGCGCGCGCGTCATGGCGACCGCGTCGCGCACGAACGCGCGCAGCGGCTCCGGTCGCAGATCGCTCGTGCGATAGGTCGCGTAGCGGCCGTCCACGTAGAGCCGGATCGACAGCCCGCGGGAGGTGCTCTCCTGCAGCTTCTCGACCTCCCCGTCGCGCACCTGCACCTCGACGCCGTTGCTCCGGCTCGCCGAGGCCCACGCGTCGTCCGCGCCCGCGGCGCGCGCCATCTCGACCGCGTCTCCCGCGCGCTCGGCGAGCTCACGCAGCACGGTCGCCTCCGTCTTCGCCGCCCACGGTCAGCTGGCTGACGAGCACGGTGGGGATGCCGAGGCTGACCGGGACGCTCTGGCCGCCCTTGCCACAGACCCAGCCGCCCGTGTCGAGCTGCGCGTCGTCGGCCACCATCGAGATCCGGCGCAGCGTCTCGGGCCCGCTGCCCACGATGTTCACGTCCTTGATCGGCGCGGTCAGCCGGCCGTCTTCGATGAGCCAGCCGTTCTTGATGTAGAAGGTGTAGTCGCCCGCGCCGATCTGGACCTGCCCGTTCGTGAAGGTCTCGGCGAGGATGCCGCGCTGGACCGACGCGATGATCTCGTCGCGCGTGTGCGGGCCGCCTTCCATGTAGGTGCAGCGCATGCGCGGGAGCGGCACGTGGCGGAAGCTCTGTCGTCGCCCCGAGCCGGTCTGCTCGACGCCGTAGTGCCGCGCGCTGATCGCGTCGTGCATGTAGCTGACGAGCCGCCCGTTCTCGACCAGGACGGTGCGACCCGCCGGGCGCCCCTCGTCGTCGACGTTGAGCGCGCCGCGCTCGTGCTCCAGCGTTCCGTCGTCGACGATGGTCACGAAGGGCTCGGCCACCTGCCGGTTCAGCATCTCGGCGTAGATGCTGATCCCCTTGCGGTTGTAGTCCGCCTCCATGCCGTGCCCGATGGCCTCGTGCAGCAGGATGCCGCTCGCCCCGCTCGCGAGGACCACGGGCATCTCTCCGGCGGGAGGGCGCCGCGCCTCGAACAGGATCATCGTGCGATCGACCGCCTGGCGGACCAGGCCCTCGAGCCTCTCCTCCGTGTAGAAGTCGAGGCCGCGCCGCGCCGCGATGTTGGCCCGGTTGGTCTGCCGCTCGCCGCCTCGCTCGGCGGTCACCGTGACGCTGAGCCGGGTCATCGGGCGCTCGTCGAAGACCACCCGCCCCTCCATGTCCGCGATCAGCACGCGGCTCTCTCCGTCCGCCCAGGAGACGTCGACCTTCACGATCGCCGGGTCGGCGGCCCGCGCCAGCTCCGCCGCGCGCTGGATGATCGGGAGCTTCCGGTCGACGCCGACCTCGCGCCACGGCACCTCGATGGCGTAGCGGTCGTGCGGGAGCGCCTGGTGCCGGATCTCCTGCGGCGGGACCACGGCGCTGCCGCTCGCGATGGCGGCCGCGGTGCGCGCCGCGGCGCGCAAGCTCTCGCGGGTCAGCTCCTCGGTGTAGGCGTAGCCGGTCTGCTCTCCGACCACGCAGCGCAGCCCCACGCCGAGATCCACGCTCGCGTGCGCCTGGCTGATGATGCCGTCCTGGAAGAGCACCGAGGTCGAGCGCGACGACTGGAAGTAGAGCTCCGCGCGATCCGCGCCCCGCGAGGTCAGCTCCGACAGCGCGTCGCGCGCCAGCGCCGCGTCCACGCCGAAGATCGCGAACAGATCCGGCGCCGGGCCCGCGGGCATCGCGCTCCGCACGGCCTGCCGCACGCCGCCGCCGCAGGCGCCGAGGACCCCCGGCATCGTGAGCGCCGCGCCCCCCAGCGCGCCCTGTCTCAACACGTCTCGTCGGCTCATGCGTCGGCTCACCGTTTCTCCCGCGCGAAAGGCGCCACCCAACGTCGCGCGCCGAGGGAGGTGACGCAACCGGAGGCCGGCGCGCGCTCAGAACATGCCGACGACGCCGATCGTTCCCCCGCGGCCGTCTTCGGTGGGCGCGAGCGTGGGCACGACCACCGCGCTCGGGGCGCCCCCCGCCTCCTCGGACCCGCTGCGGCTCAGGTGATAGCCGGCCGCGGCGCCGAGGTTGGCGAGGACCGTGCCCAGCACCGGGCCGAGCCACATCGCGGTGATGATCGTGAACATGTCGTTGGTCTGGGCCATCAGCATGCTGAGCCCGAAGCCGAGCCCGCCGCCGAGGTACGCGCCGGCGAGCGAGGCGAAGAAGTTGCCCCCCGCGCCCCGCGCGTCGCCCCAGGCCCAGACGCTGATGGCCGCGCCGAGCGGCGCCGTCACGGGCGCGCCGATCGCGACGCCGAGCATGAACCTGCCGCCGCAGCTCCAGTCGTTGTCGCAGCTGGCCTCGGCCGCGATGGCGCCGACCGCGGCGCCGACGCCCGCGCCGATGCCGAAGCCCATCCAGGAGTGGCCGAAGCTCTGACCGAAGGAGAGCGTCGGCCGCGCGTCCGTGCGGACCATGGGCGGGCGCTCGTGGTCCATGGCCATCATCGGGTAGGGCTGAGGCGTGGAGGTCTCGACCGTGGGCACGCCCGGGTAGTGGTAGCCCTCCGGCGTCGAGGCGCGCGGGGTGTTCGGCTCCTCGCCGGGATCGCCGAGCACGCCGACCGCCTGGGCGGACGCGAGGGTGGGGACGGCGAGGAGGGCGGCGGTGAGTAGAAGCTGGCGCATGACGTCCCGAATGGCATCTGGCGTGCCAGCCGCGATCTCGACTCGAACCGCGCCCGACGCCGCCGCTCCCGGCGGGCGTCGGCTTCACAACCGTGCATCCCACCCACGGACTGAGCCACTGTGTGCCGATGAGGCTCAGATTGGCATCTGCCGCGCGCGCGGCTCCGCTTTTTCGCCGACCGGCCTCCTTTTTCGGCGCGCGGGAGGTCGAGGATTCGACCAGCGTAGATCTCATGGTGATGAGGCTCTGGCTGTCGATCTGGCTCGTGGGGTGCGGCGGTGGGTACACCTCGATGCCGCCCTCGCCGGGCGCGGTCGCCCTCGCGGACGAGTGCCTCGACGTGCAGGTGTTCGACGGGGCGCGCGAGCCCGACCTGCCGCGGCCCATGCCGGTGCTCGGCTTCCGCATCGGCAACCGCTGCCTGCACCCGGTGGCGATCGACTTCGCCGCCATCGAGGTGGCGGCCGACGTGGGCGGGCGCCTCGCGCCGCTGCGGCCTCACGATCCGCGGTCGGAGCTGTCCGCGGCCACGCTGGACGGGCGCGCCCACCTCCAGGAGCAGGTCGCGTACGTGCTCCCGGTCGGCGTGGACCGCGTGTCGCGCGTCTGCGTGCGGCTCGATGGGGCGCCGGCGTGCCTCGACGTGGCGATGGGGGAGGACGAATGGGTCGACTGACAGCACTCCTGGCGGCGCTCCTGTGTGTGGCGCTGTGTCCGTCGGGCGCCGCGGCGCAGGGCTGCGGCTCGAGCGACGACTCCAGCTCCTCGAGCGACTCGAGCGACAGCTGCCCCATCGACTGGAGCTATGACGACGGCGGGGGCTCGAGCTCGGGCACGCGAGACACCGCCTGTCGCGAGGTCAGCGATGTGCTCGGCCATCAGCGCTGCCGCCGCTTCGGAGGCGGCTGGAACGTGCGCGGCGTGCCGGCCTTCCGCCTCTCGCTCGCCGGCAACGCGCGCCGGCTGCGGGTCGGTCACCTCTCCTTCCGCGGCGACGCCGAGCACTGGAACGAGACCTACGTGGTGGGCGACGCGGGGCGCGACCTTCACGACGCCGACCTGCTCGCGGGCGGGCTCACGGCGCGGCTGGACCTGACGATCTTCGACTACGTCTCCGTCGGGGCCGAGCTCTCCTTCGCGAGCGCGCAGGTCGGGGGCGACCCGCGGCGAGACGGCGACCTGGTCCACACGCCGGGCTCCATCACCGCGCTCGGCGGCGGCCTCGTGCTCGGCGCTGGCATCCCCATCGACGTCTTCACGCTGCGACCGGAGGTCTACCTCGGCGGCCGCGGCGTCTTCCTCGACAGCGAGACGCGCGTCGGCGACTGCGTGAGCCGGACCGTCGCGGGGGCCTCCGAGTGGGTGGTGGAGCCGCGGCTCGCCCTCGAGTGGTTCACCGGCCCGTGGATGGGCGTGTCCGCCTACGTGGGCACGAACGTGTTGAACCCGGGCGAGCTGAACGTGGGATTGCAGCTGAGCTTGCACCTGCGCAGCTACGACGGCGTCCCGTCCCGCTGAGCGCGGCTTTGGAGTACGCTGCGGGCCCCATGGCGTACTCGGCTTGGTTCCGAAGCGTGGCGGGCGGCGAGGCGCGCTACCCGCTCAACGAGGTCATCTACCGCTGCCCGGACACGGGGGCGCTGCTCGAGGTGGAGCACGACACCGAGGCGCTGAAGAAGCGCAGCGGCGCGGCGTGGATGCGCCTCTTCGACGAGCGCTACGGCCGGACGAGCTGGCCCTACGGCAGCGGCGTCTGGTCGAAGCACGAGTGGGTGCAGCCGCACGTCCACCCCGACAATGTCGTGTCCCTCTACGAAGGAAACACGAACCTCTTCTGGGCCGAGCGGTACGGCGCGCAGATCGGCGTGCCGGACCTCTGGGTCAAGCAGTGCGGCACCAGCCACACCGGCAGCTTCAAGGACCTCGGCATGACGGTGCTCGTCAGCTCGGTCAAACAGATGATCGCCGAGGGGAGGCCCATCCGCGCGATGGCCTGCGCGTCGACGGGCGACACCTCCGCCGCGCTCGCGGCCTACGGCGCGGCGGCGGGCATCCCCGTGGTGGTGCTCCTGCCGAAGGGGAAGATCAGCGCCGCGCAGCTCGTCCAGCCCATGGCGAACGGCGCCATCGTCTGCAGCCTCGACACGGACTTCGACGGGTGCATGCGCGTCGTGCAGCACCTGACCGAGGACCCGGGCATCTATCTCGCGAACTCGATGAACAGCCTGCGCGTCGAGGGGCAGAAGACGATCAGCGTCGAGATCGTGCAGCAGTTCGACTGGGAGGTGCCCGACTGGGTGCTCGTGCCCGGCGGCAACCTCGGGAACGTCAGCGCGATCGCGAAGGGCTTCCTCCAGATGCAGGCGCTCGGCCTGATCGACCACCCGCCGCGCCTGGTCTGCTGCCAGGCGGCGCGCGCCAACCCGCTCTACCTCGCCTACCAGAAGGCGCGGGCCGAGGACCGGGATCTGCGCGAGGAGGACTTCACGCCCATCGAGGCGGGGGACACGCTCGCGAGCGCGATCCGGATCGGGCACCCGGTGTCGCTCCCCAAGGCTATCCGCGCGCTCGTCGCCACCCGCGGCGTGGTCGAGCAGGCGACCGAGCAGGAGCTCGCCGACGCCGTCGCCCGCGCCGACCGCACCGGCATGTTCAACTGCCCCCACACCGGCGTCGCGCTCGCGTGCTTCGAGAAGCTCGTGCAGCGCGGCGAGATCCGAAAGGACGAGCGGGTGGTCGTGATCTCCACCGCGCACGGCCTCAAGTTCACCGAGTTCAAGGCGCGCTACCACGCGGGCACGCTCGACGGAATCGACAGCCCGCTCGCCAACCAGCCCGTGGAGATGGGGAGCGAGCCCGACGAGGTCGCGTCCGCCATTCACCGCGTGCTCGACGCGCGGATCTGATCAGCGCCGATCCGATCAGCGGCGTCGCGCGCGACGGCGGCGCGCCCTGGCGCGGCGGGCGCGGGCCCT
>SHBB01000008.1 GCA_004213565.1 Sandaracinaceae bacterium | reverse complement strand
CACCGGGCTGCTCGCCTACGTCATCGCGGGCGTCGCGATCGTCGTACTCGCCATCACGCTCGTCGGCATCCCGGCCGCGGTGGTGCTCGGGCTGGCCTTGCCCGTGGCGACCTACGTGGGCCTCGCCGCGGCGGCCACCGTCATCGGCGCGGCGCTGCCGCTCGAGGGGTTGAAGGGCCAGGAGGTGCTCCAGCTCGCGCTGGGAGTCGGCGTCCTCTTCTTCGCCTCGATCGTGCCCACGGTCGGCACGGTGGCCAGCGTCGCCTTCGCCTGCCTCGGCTTCGGCGCGCTGATCCGCACGCGCTTCCGCACCGACCCGCCCGAGGATCTCCCGTCGGGCGAGGGCGCGTATCGCACGCCGGCCGCCGGCTGAGCCGCGCCGCGCTTGACAGGGCGCTCCACATGGCCAATTTCCCGCCGCAATGACGGACACGACCGACACCGAAAAGACCACCCACCGCTTCGAAGCCGAGGTGGAGCAGGTGCTCCGCCTCGTCATCGAGTCGCTCTACTCGAACCGAGAGGTCTTCCTCCGGGAGCTCGTCTCGAACGCAGCCGACGCCCTCGACAAGCTGCGCTTCCGCGCGGTGACCGAGCCGGCCCTGAAGGACGCGGAGCTGAAGATCCGGCTGGTGCCCGACCGCGAGGCGAAGACGCTGACGGTCTGGGACTCGGGCGTGGGCATGACACGCGACGAGCTCACCTCGAACCTCGGCACCATCGCCAAGAGCGGCACCCGTGAGCTGGCGCAGAAGCTGAAGGAGGCCAAGGAGGCGGGCGACGTCTCGCTGATCGGTCAGTTCGGCGTCGGCTTCTACAGCGCCTACCTCGTCGCCGACCAGGTCGAGGTGGTGAGCCGCGCGGCGGGCGCGGACGAGGCCTTCCGCTGGACCTCCGCCGGCAAGGGCGAGTTCACCGTCGAGCCGGCCGAGCGCGAGGCCCACGGCACGAGCGTGGTGCTCCACCTCAACGACGAGCACCAGGAGTACCTCGACCCGGTCACGCTGCGTCGGCTGGTGGAGCGCTACAGCGACTACCTCAGCTGGCCCATCGAGCTCTCGACGACGAAGAAGGTCGGCGACTCCTACGAGACCGCGTTCGAGTCGATCAACAAGGGCACCGCGCTCTGGCAGCGCCCGCGCGCCGAGGTGGAGGACGAGCAGTACGTCGAGCTCTACCACCACCTCACCAACGACTGGGAGAAGCCGCTCGCGTGGCGGCACTTCAAGCTCGAGGGCACACTCCAGTTCGCGGGCATCGTGTTCGTGCCCAAGGTCGCGCCCATGACCATGTGGATGCCGGAGGCGACCCACGGCGTGCGGCTCTACGTCAAGCACGTGTTCATCATGGATGACGCGGAGGAGCTGCTCCCGAAGTGGCTGCGCTTCGCGCGGGGCGTGGTCGACAGCGAGGACCTGTCCCTCAACGTCAGCCGCGAGCTGCTCCAGGACTCGCGCATCGTGCGCACGATCCGCAAGCAGATCGTCAAGCAGACGCTCGATCTGCTCGAGGAGATGGCCAAGGAGAAGCCCGAGGACTACGCGAGCTTCTGGGCGCAGTTCGGCGCGATCCTCAAGGAGGGCCTCCACATGGAGCCCGAGCAGGCCGACGCGCTGAAGCCGCTCCTGCGCTTCGAGAGCAGCGCCGTCGAGGGGCTCACCTCGCTCGCGGAGGCGAAGGAGCGCATGAAGGAGGGCCAGAAGGCGCTCTACTACGTCATCGGCGAGTCGCGGAAGCAGGTCGAGGCGAGCCCGCACATCGAGTCGCTGAAGAAGAAGGGCTACGAGGTCCTCTTCTGCACCGACCCGGTCGACCCCTTCGTGATGAGCAGCGTGACCGAGTGGGACGGCACGCCCATCGAGTCGGCGTCCGAGGGCAAGCTCGAGGTCGACGAGGACGAGAAGGTCGACGAGGAGCGCGAGTCGGCCCTGCGTGACGTCAAGGAGCGCTTCCGCGTGAAACTCCAGGACGTCGTCTCCGAGGTGCGCGTCACCACCCGCCTGACGGACTCCCCCGTCTGCCTCGTCATCCCCCAGGGCGGCCTCCAGCCCCACCTCGAGCGCATCCTGCGCGCCGCGCAGAAGGACGTGCCCGAGCAGAAGCGCATCCTCGAGATCAACCCGGACCACCCGGTCATCGAGAACCTGCGCAAGATGCTCGAGGGCGCCAAGGCGGTCGAGAAGGTCGACGAGTGGATCACCCTCCTCTACGACCAGGCCAAGATCGCCGAAGGGAGCGCCATCGACGACCCCGCGAGCTTCAACCGCCGCATCACCGCCCTGCTCGAAGAAGCCAGCCAGCGCGCCTCCTCGTAGCGCGCGTCCCCCTCGACCTGGTCGCGAGCCGCGACGAGCGCTCACGTCGGGTCGGCGGGAACCGGTGGCGCCGTCGGGTCGCTGCCGCTCACGTCGCCACCGCGCGCGCTGCGGGAGAATTCCCCGTCGTGGATGAAGCCGCTGAAGCGATACGCCGGGGTGGCGCTCGGGAGCTCGGTGATCGGGATGAAGAAGGTGACCGCGTCGCCGACGATGACGACGCGGACGGCGCTCGGGACGGAGGCCTGGGCCTGCGACGCGTCGACCTGCGTGGCCGTCACGCTCCAGGTTCGCGTGAGGTGGTTCCAGATGAGCTGGTACCAGCGGTCCGTTCCCTGGAAGTAGTCCCACACGTACGGGGGCACGATGACCCAGTCGTTGGCGGGGTCGCCGTCCGAGTCGAACACCAGGGAGTAGATGAGGGAGTGGTCGGGATCCGCGTCCGGGACGTCGGCCCCGAGGATCATCGAGCCGACCCACATGGCGCCCTCCGGGAACACGCCGGGAGTGGCGGTGCACACGGTCCGCACCCCCCCGCCGAGCTCGTCGCACGGGTACGCGGTGTTGCCGAAGAGCGCCTCGACCTCGGCCCGCGAGAGCGTGTCCGTCGCGCGGACGTTGTAGGAGATGAGATCGACGTAGTCCGCGAACTCCGAGCACGTGACGCCCGGGCCCTCGCTGTCGGCGCAGTCCCCGGACGAGTCCGTCGGGTCCCGGTGGCAGATCCCCAGGGTCGGCCGGTACTGGACCTCCCGGAGCTCCCCCGCGGAGCCCTCCACACCGTCGATCGTGAGCTGGTATCCGAGGTCCAGGTAGAAGGTGTAGGTCGCGGTCATCATCCCGGCGTCGGTGCAGCGATACTTCGCCTCCCACGAGAGCGGGAGGGCCTCGCGGGCGGTCTCCTCCTCGCCCACCGGCTCGACGCGCATGTAGTTGCCCGCGACGATCTGCACCGTCGAGCCGCCCGCCGGCGCCGCGTCCACCGAGACGACGCGGTCCCCACGGTAGAACTCGATGGTCCTCGGCGCGGTGTTGCGCGTGACGGAGACGAGGGACTCCGTGAGCTGCCGCTCACCGATCGTCCGGAGCCGCTTGGCGGCCGTCGTGACGAGCTCCTCGACGACGAGGAGGAAGAACGCGCTGAAGTGCGGGATCGCCGCGGAGAGCGCGACGAAGCGGCCGTCCTCCACGCTCTCCTCCGCGACCGTGACGTCGATCCCTTCGGTGCCAACGTCCGAGTCGAGGACACCGATGGGCGAGGTGGTCGTGTCGGTCCGGATCAAGAGCTCGGCTGGCTCCCGGAAGGTGAGGCCATCCGGGAGGAGCTCGTAACTCGCGAGCACGCTCGCACCGGCGCCGGGGTCGACGGTCGAGCTCGAGGCGCCCGCGAGGACCCGGATCTCCTCGGCGCTCACCCCGCGGGGGAGAGAGTCGGGCGCGATGATCAACGTCGCGCTGCCGTCGTCCGCCTCGACGCGGATCTCCTCGTGCGTGGCGAACGCGCCGCCGTCGGTGCCCGCGTCGGTCGCGGGGTCGCCGCCGCAAGCGCAGAGGAGCAGAGGGACCCAGAGGACGAGGGCGCGCCTCACGGGAACGTGACGTAGGCGTTGGGGTTGACGACGTGCGGTGTGCCCTCATGGAGGTCGAGGTCGCAGCTCTCGGGCGCGTCGCCGACGACCGCGCCCCGGACGTCGTAGATGTCGCGGCCAGCGTTCCGCGGATACAGGTACTGGAGGTAGCCCGCGGGGCCGAAGCTGTTGCTGATGATGACGTGCGCGCGGTCGCTCGGGTCGAGGTCGGCGTCGGCGTCCACGATGCTGCTGTCCGCGTCGAGCTCGGTCTCGCTCCACGCGGACCCGTCGAACGCGCTCCAGTAGATCCCGCGGGCGCGCGAGCTCCTCAGGTCGGCCGAGACGATGTGGGGGTTGCCGGCGGAGTCGAGGAGCATCGAGCCGTGCACTCCCTTGCCCATCCCGGGGACGTCCTCGACGGTCCAGCTCCCCGCGGTGCCGCGGGCGTGCCGGAGCACGGGCGCGCCGGATACGATGGCGAGGAACGAGACGTGCACCATGCCGTCCGCGGCGAGGGCGAGGCGAGCGAACTCTCCGCTCTGGTCGTCGACCGCCGCGGGCGCGTCGATCGTCTCGACCTCGAAGGCGCTCCCGTTCCAGCGACCGTAGCGGAGCGCTTCGAGGGTCTGGTCGAACCAGACCACGTGCGGCGCGCCGCCGGCGTCGACGGCGATGTCGAAGTGCCGAAACGTGTCGCCGACCGAAGACGTGGCGTCCACGGCCATCGACTGCCAGGTCCCGTCCAGCCACGCGTAGGTGAGGGTCGCGCCGTCACTGAAGAGCGCGTGCGGGCTTCCGTCCGGGGCGAGGGCGAACGTGTTGCGCTCGCGCGGGCGCGGCAGCGAGCCATCGTCCGTGACGTTCGTCTCCGTCCACGTCCCGCCGGTGCGTGCGGCGTACCAGAGCGATCGCGTGCCCGAGCGATCGCGAACGCCCATGACGTGAGGGACGCGGTCCGCGGCGACGACGATGTTGATCTCGTGCCCGCAGCAGCCGAACGAGTTCGGAAAGCGCTCGACGTCGTGCGCTTCGATCGGCCGATCCCCGGGGCCCGCGTCGACGCCGCCTCCGTCGGGCGCCGCGCCGTCCGGGAGCGGCCCGGAGTCGACCTCGACAGCGCCCCCGTCGGGCACCGCGCCGTCGGTGCCGCCTCCCGCGTCGCGCGAGGCGTCGTCGTCACACCCGACGACGAGCGCCGCCGTGAGGATTGCCAAGAAGAAGCGTAGTTGCATGTCGATCCCCTCCCGGACGCGCCACAGCCACTCGAGGTGCGTGTGGCGATCGCCCAGTCGAGGACGCTATCGACCGGATCCGGACCGAACCATCCCCGCTTCTGGGGATGAATGACCATGGCCGGTGTCATCCCCGCCGTGGGCGCCGTGGTAGATTGATCCCGGGAAGGGGGTGCCGTGGCGATCAGGAACGACGTGGAGCTGCGCACGCTCCGGGCCCTGCTCATTCGTGGGATCGTCGACGATGGGGACGCGGAGGAGATGGTCGACCTCACCCGCCGGGTGTTCGACCTCGTGGGGCTGGGCTTCACCCGGGACTACCACTGGGCGGGGAACCACCTGATCGGCGGCGACCTCTCACGCTGGGTCGACGTCTACCCCGAAGTCGGTCGTGACGACCCCTGCAGCGCCTTCCTCGAGTCCTCGCCGGCGGGCACGTGGTACCTGGCGGCGCTTCAGGCCCAGCACGCCGAGAGCGAGACGTACCGTGCCTTCGTGCGCGAGGAGTTCGCCGACGTCGCGATCGCCCGCTTCGACGGCCCGGACGGAGGCGTCCTGCCCTGCGCGCTCTACCGTGATCGCGTGCGCGGACGCTTCGACGCGGAGGACCTCGCCGAGCTGGAGTCCCTGTATCCCTTGTGGGCGGGCGCGCTGCAGACACGCTCCGCCCTCGACTCGATGTTGCTCTCCGACGAGGGCGACGCGTCGCGCTCGCTCGGCTCGGTCGAGGTGACGTACCCCGACGGCGTGGTCCACTGGAACCGCAGGGCGCGCGTCGCCTTCGAGAGCGAGGTCGGAGCGCTGAGCCCGCGCGGCTGGACGCGCGTCGAGCGGGCGCTGCGCCGCGTCGTCGCGCGCTTCTCGTGCAACGGCCAGCGGCGCCAGCGCCTGCTCGGCGGGCTCACCGTGGAGGTCGCTCATCTCCCGAGCTGCGGCGAGGAGGCCCGCCGCGTGGTCATCCTCTTCTACCGCCACGCCGTCCCGCCGCTCGGCTCGAGCGCTCCGCGGACGCCGGCCGAGGAGCTGATCTCGGACCGCCAGCGGGTGATCGCGCGAATGGTCGTCCGCGGCCTGACGTTGCCCGCCATCGCTGCGCGCCTGGACATCGGTCCGGAGACCGTACGCCACCACCTGCGCACGGTCTTCGCGCGCCTGGACGTGCGGAGCCGCCACGAGCTCGGTGAGCTGGTCGACTGAGCGTCGCGCGCCGAGCCCGATCGCCCGGTGCCGCCGCGCGGGTGATCGGTCGGCAGCTTGCGAGGCGACGAGGCCCGCGACGATCCCGTCGCGGACCTCGTAGCGTTGTCAGTCACGCGGGTTCGTAGGGGCAGCGCCAAATCGACCTGCTAACAAACAAGTCAACAAGTCAACCTAGCGTCCCCTCGATTCAGAACGGCGAACCAGCGATCCGTCAGTCGGGCCCCGGCTCGCGAGGCCGAGCGCGATGACGCCCCGAGCGACAGCAACAGCAGGACGCCGGTCGTCGCCGCTGCCGCACGCAGGCCGGCGATCAGTGCGACCGCGGCGATGAGTGTGGCGGAGGCCGCTCCCAGCGCCATCGCCAGGACCGGCGCGAGCCGACCGCCCGGGACGGCGGCGGAGGCGCGTCGCTCCGCGGTGGCGATCGTAGCGATGTCCGCGCAGGGTCCGCAGAGCTGGTGGCCCAGGTCGCTGAGCTGGAGGCCTTCGACGCCGATGGCTCCGCAGGCCTCGCACCGGGGTGCCGCTGCGGCGCGGTAGCTGGACGCCATCCTCTCAATCCCACCGCGACGTGACGGTCAGCGTGAAGCCGCGGAGCTCGCCCTCGCCGCGGCCGGCGACGTTCTGGACGAGGAGCGCCCACTCGCCGTTGACCGAGTCGTCGCGGTAGACGGCGCGGTCGATGAAACGCGCGGGGAGGGGGCCGGTCATGGTCGCGCCGTCCCAGAGGGTCACGGGCTCCTGGCCGGTGGGCGGCTGGAGGCCGATCCAGAGGCTCGACGGGTCGCTGTGGGTGATGTCGACGTCGACGATGACGTCCTCCGGCACCGTCGCCTGTCCGAAGACGAGCACGGGGTGCGCGGTCGGCTCGGTCATCGCCACGGCCGGGATGGAGCCGACGCCGCCGACCGTGAAGGAGTCGCGCATCCAGTCGTGCGCGCAGTAGCCGTCGCCGTAGACCGTCTGGGCGATGCAGATGAGGCCGTCGCCGCAGTCGGCGTCCACCGCGCAGACGTCCTGAAAGCCCTCGCGGTGCGAGACGTCGCGGCACTTGCCGTAGTCGTGGCCCCAGGGGCGACCGACGCAGCGGAGGCCCGCGCCGCACTCGTCGTTCGACATGCAGACCTCGCCTCCGGCCGGCTGCGCGACGGCGGCGAGCAGGTGCTCCAGGGTGCGCGTGCCCACCCAGTAGAGGTCCGCGAGCACGGCGATGGTCGCGACGGGGCGCGCCTCGATGATCGAGGTGACGGCGCGCGACGGGACGCTCGCCCCGCGGAGCTCGTCCTCGCTCGCCACGTTCACGAAGTCGAGCACGCGCTCGGCCTCGGCGTAGGTGAAGTCCACGTCGTCGAAGCGGCCGAGCCGCTCGTCGTCGCCGGGGAGGTAGTCGTTCAGGCGCGCGAACTCGCTGAGCGTCTCGAGGGCGGAGGGGCCGACCCAGGAGACCGCGTCGACCTCCTCGATGGTGTCGAAGAGATCGTCGTCCGCGGTCCCGAAGACGCCGTCCGCTCCGTCGCGGTGCGCCACCAGGTTGGTCGCCGCGCGGCGATCGAGCGCGACCACGTCGTCCAGGAAGACGAAGTCGCTCCCCTCGCCGTCGTTCAAGAGGCGGAGCACGCCGTAGCCCTCGCGGGTCCCCTCGAGCGCGAGAGAGGCGCCGTCCGCCTTGCCGCCGACTCCGTCGAGGTCGCCCTCGAGGTCGGTGGGCGCGGCGCAGCCGGCGAGGACGAGGAGCACGGGGATCAGGTGGCGCATGATCACCCGGCTCAGCAACGCGCGTGCCGCCCGTTCGACGCCCGATCCTGCAGGGATCACCCCGCTGGAGCGGCGCCTGCGCCTGCCGGTGGCGACTGGAGAAGCCAGCTCCCGCAGCCGAACGGAGAACAGCCGGCGACCCGCGGGAGGTCAGGAGCTCGCGGCGGACTTGGACACCCACGCGACGAGCGCGGGGCGGTCGACCGGCTTCTCGATGACGCTCGCGCCGCGCGCGTCGAGCCGTCGGCGGCTCGGGTCCGACGCCTCGAGCGACGTCACGAAGAGGCACGCCCTCGCGAGCGACGGCCGCTCGCGCTCCAGCCACTGGTGCAGCGCCTCGCCGTCCATGCCGGGCATCGAGACCTCGCTGATCACGACGTCGGCCTCCGTCCCGCTCTCGAGCAGCGCGATCGCCTCCTCGCCGTCCACCGCGCTCACGACGTCGTGCTCGTTGCCGAGCGCGCGCGCGTACGCCCGCAGCATGCGCTCGTCGTCGTCCACGACGAGGATGGTCCTCCGGCCCGGCGGCCGCGACGTCCGGGGGAGCCCGATCACGCGGCTCGAGCGCGCGAGCGCGTCGGGCTCGGGGAGCGGGAGCAACAAGACGAACTCCGCCCCCTGTCCGTGGATCGACTCGACGAGCAGGTCTCCGCCGAGGCTCCGCATGATGCTGCGTGAGATCGACAGACCGAGCCCGGTGCCGAGGCTCTGCCGCTTCGTCGTGAAGAACGGGTCGAAGATGCGCTCGACGTGCTCGGGCGAGATCCCGGGCCCCGTGTCGCTCACCGCGATCGCGACCGCCTCGTCGTCCGCGCGCACGCTGATGCGCACCCGGTGCGAGTCCCGCTCGACCTCGCGGACCGCGTGCAGCGCGTTGACGAGCACGTTGGTCAGGACCTGGGCGAGACGCGAGCGCGGCGCGAGGAGCTTCGGCAGCTCCATGGGGAGGTCTCGCTCGAACACCGCGTGCTGCTGGATCTCGCGGCGGACGAGGCGTGAGACGTTGTCGACCAGGTCTCGCACGTCGACCGGTACGGCCGGCTCGCCCTCGTCCGTGCGGGCGAAGACGCGCAGGTCGCGCACGACGTTCGTCGCCATGTCGAAGAGGCTCTGCGTCTCCGCGAACGCCCCGGCCAGCTCGTGGGTGAGGCGCGGGTCGTTCCCGAGCTGCGCCACCAGCGCGCGCAGCTCCTCTGGCTGCAGCGGCCGCTCCAGCGAAGCGAGCTGCTCGGCCTCCTCCGCGAGCTGGGTGAGCGGGCGCACCTGCGCTTCGATGCTGGCCAAGGTCAGGGAGATGGCGGTCAGCGGGTTGTTGATCTCGTGCGCGATGCCCGCGACGAGCGTACCGAGCGCGGTGAGCTTCTCGGCGTGAGAGACCGCGGCGCTCGTCCGCTCTTGCTCCCGGCGCAGCGTGGCGCGCAGGATCACGCGGTCGACGAACGCGTGCACGCGCACCGGGGACGCGTCGATCACCGCCGCCTCGTCGGCCCCGGCGCGGAGGGCGTCGAGGGCCGCCGCTTCGGTGGGCGCCGCCACGCCCAGGGGCAACGGGCCACGCCGCTCGCGCACGGAGCGCACCTGCTCGGCGAGGTCGCCGGTGGCCACTTCGACCACGAGCGCGCCGCCGTCGCGGAAGCGGGAGTCCAGGACCTGCCTGATGGCCTCCGCGAGGGCTGGATCGAAGCTGAGGATGAGGGCGTCGATGCGGCAGAGCGTAGCTCAGAACCGGACGATCGCCGCCGCGCGCGTGAACCCGGCGCCTTGCGCGTACAGCAGCACGTTGCGATCCGGCGCCGCGTGGCCGTGGCGGCGCGCCTCGATCAGGTTCGCCACCACGCCACACCCTCCGACGTGCGCCAGGCGCGTGAAGGTCGTGGGCGCGTGCGCGACCCCGAGGCCCTCCGCGATCGCCTCCGGGATCCAGCCTCGCGGCTGCACCGACGCCAGGGCCGAGATCTCGCCCGCGTCGAGGTGCGCGCGCTCGAGAGCGGCGGCGCAGGTCTCCACGCCGAAGCGCACGGTGTTCTGCATCAGCCCCTTCGCCCCCTCGGGCGCGCGGCTGCCCGGACCATAGTCCCCGCCCGCCTTCCACCAGGGCGGATCGCTCTCGTCGTCGCGGCCCCGCACCCAGGTGACGGCGTCCCAGTGCGCGCCGTGCGAGGCCGCGAAGCAGGTCAGCACGCCGGGCCGCTCGGACGCCGAGACGACCATCGCCGTGGCGCAGTCCCCGACCCCGGGCGCGGCCGGGTGGCTCATCGGGAAGGCGCGCGTGATCAGGTGCGACTGGGTGAGCAGCACGTGCCGCGCCCGGCCCGACTCGATGAGCCCGGCCGCCACGTCGAGCCCCGTGATCGCGCTCGCGCAGCCCGCGTCGAGCCCCGCGCCCCACGCCCGCGTCGCGCCGAGCGCGTGGGCCACCTTGGTGGCCGTCGCGAGCAACGGCCGATCGGTCACGATCGACCACGAGAGCACGGCGTCGAGCTGGTCGGCCTCGAGCGACGCGTCCTCGAGCGCGGCCCGCCCCGCGCGCGCCTCGGCGTCCCAGGCGGCCTCGTCCGTGGCCACGTGACGCCGCCTCGCCCCCACGAACGGATCGCCCGCGTCGCGCGCCAGGTGCCGCTGGGTGATCGCGTCCACCCAGTCGGTGGCGCGCGGCACATCGACCAGCGTGCGGTCACCCCTCTTCGCCGCCTCGAGCAGCGCGTCGGGCCACGCGTCGTTCTCGCGCACCGTCTCCGGGAGCCACATGCCGAGCCCCGCGATGGCCGCCCTCACGACGCGTCTCCGTCGAGCGACATGCGCTGGAGCGCCTCGTCTCGGCCCGCGCCGCGGATCTGCATCTCGCGGTCGATGCGGATGTCGAGCACGACCGGTCCGGGCCCGCTCGCCTGCAAGCGATCGAGCGTCGCGGCGTCGATCTGTCCGGGCGCGTGCACGCGGATCCCGGGCACACCCATCGAGCGCGCCCACGCGGCGAAGTCCACCCAGCGGGTGTCCCACTCGGTTCCCCCCGCGCCGTAGAGCTGCTTCATGCCGTGGTGGACCATGTTGTAGCGGGCGTCGTTGAACACCGCGTACACGACCGGGAGGCCGAGGTCCGCGGCCACGAGCAGCTCCATGCCGTTCATCTGCATGCCGCCGTCGCCGCAGATGCAGACCACCCGCCGCTTCGGATCCGCGAGTCCCAGGCCGATGGCGCCGGCGATCCCGGAGCCCATGCTCCCGAGCCGGAGGTGGATGTTGAACCGGTCGGGGCGCTTCGCCGTCAGGTAGTGCAGCGCGTAGAGCATGTGTCCACCGATGTCGGTGATGAAGCGCGCGTCCTCGCCCGCCGCCGCCTCGAGATCGAGCACCGCGCGCTGCGGCGCGATGGGTGAGCGCGTGTCGTCCGCCGCGTCCTCCGCGTCGAAAGGCGAGCCGCTCCGGGCCGCCTTGGCGAGCGCGCGGCCGCGCGGGTTGAGCAGCCCCTGCGCCGTCGCGTGCTTCGTCAGGGCGCGCGCGAAGGCGCCGAGATCCGCGGCCACCGGGAGATCGGCAGGCACGTTGCGGTGGAACACCGACGCGTCGAGGTCGACGTGCACCAGCCTCCCGCCCTCTCGCACGTACGGGGTCGGCCCCACCGAGACGTCGTCGAGATCGGTGCCGAGCACGAGCGTCGCGTCCACGCCGCCCGAGGTGTAGGCGCGGGCCCAGAGGCTCGCGGCCATGCCGCCGTGGCGGAGCGAGCGCGGGTGCGTCTCGGGCACCACGCCCTTCGCCTGCGGCGTGGTCACGAAGGGCACGCCCAGCGCGTCCACCAGCCGGCGCACGCTCGCCTCGTGGCCACGGCACGCGGCGCCGAGCACGAGGAGGGGGCGCTCGGCCTCGGCCAGCCACTTCGCGGTCTGGTGCACGGCGGGGAGCGGGACCTCGTCGGTCGTCTGCCGCGTCGCACGCACCACCGCGGGCTGCGCCTCGATCTCGCCCCGCCCGCGGTCCATCGGGATCACGCAGAGGGCCGGTCCGGGGATGGGCCCGGTCGCCGCGTCGAGCGCCGCGAGCACCTGCGTCGCCGCGCTCCGAGGGCTGGCGACGCGCACCGCGGCGCGACAGAGGTGACCCACCATGCGCTCCATGTGCAGCCCCTCCGGGCCCGTGTCCTGGAGCAGCAGCCGGCCGCTCGAGGCCCACGCGACGTCGCCCGTGATGACGATCATCGGCGTGCGACCGAGGTGCGCGTTGGCGATCCCGGTCACGGCGTTGGTCGCGCCCGGCCCCGCGGTGACGACGATGGCGGGCACGCGTCCGGTCGCCCGGTGGAAGCTCGCGGCGGCGAAGGCGGCCGACGTCTCGTGACGCGACTCGATGAAGCGCGCGCCGGCGGTGTCGAGCACGGCCTTGCAGATCGGCGAGACCGGACCGCCCGGGACGCCGAAGAAGGAGTCGACGCCTCGCGCGACGAGCGCCTCGACGATGGCATGAGAAGCAGACGCCGTGCGCGGAGCGACGGCCTGGACAGAGGAGTCGCGTGTGGGGCGCACGACGGCGCCTCGCGCGACCTGAGCGGCAGCGGACATTCTTGGGTTCCTCCCTGTCCCGCGCACCCCGCGGGACCGCGCGCCGTAAACGGCGCGGTCGCGAGGTTGTTGGAGGGGGGCGCCGAGCGCTTGCTCACAGGCGCCGCGTCAGGACCACCAGACGCGGATCACCCCGTGGAAGCGGTCATCGAGAGTTGCTTCGGACTGGACGGTCTCTCCGAAGCGCACGTAGCTCCCGTGCGCCGCGCCGCGCATGTACGACTCGATCCACACGTACTCCTCGCGGAGGCGGACCTCGATGAAGTCGTCGCCGGAGTCGGTCAGCTCCCAGCTGCCATAGGTGGTCGTCTGGCGTCGGCTCGCGACCGCCTGCTCGGTGAGCTTGCGCGGGTCGTTGGCCAGGAACTTGAGCAGCGTGCGCGCGAACAGCGTGTTGGCGAAGCCGGCCGAGTTGTCCCGGGTGAGCGTGAACAGCCCCTCGTGGAGCCGCTCGGGCCCGGCGACGAGCGCGCCCGCCACGGCGGCGCGGGGCAGGAACTGCGCGACCGGGTGAAACGCGAGCGAGCTCGGGCTGGGCCCGGGGAACATCTCGCGGTAGCGATCGAGGAGCCCGCGCTGACCCAGCTGACGCTCGAGGAGCCGAAACCAGACCCCGCGGAGCTGCGCGCTGGGCGGGATGAGCGGCAGGCGCGCCTCGAGATCGCAGTGCTCCCCGACCAGGTCGAGGGCGCGCGCGGTCTCGGGCGGCAATTCCATCCCCGCGATCCTAGGGCCACGGAAGGACCGCGGGAGACTTTTCGTGGCCTGTTTCAGGCGTGCTTCGGCTCCGGTTCAACTTCACAGGGACAGAAGACAGGCGCCCGATGTGCGGCGCGGGGCTGCTAGGCTTCTCGGCCCGAGAGGAGGAGCGTGCATGAACGGAGCGTTGCCCCAGGACGTCGCGGCCCGCGTGCGGGAGCTCGGTCCCGAGCGCGTGGAGCGCATCTACGAGCCGGAGCTCGGGCTGCTCGCCTACGTCGTGCTCGACAGCACCGTGCTCGGCCCGGCCGCGGGCGGGGTGCGCACGCGCGCCTACGCCTCGGAGCTCGCGGTGGCCGAAGACGCCTGCCGGCTGGCCCGCGCGATGACCTACAAGTGCGCGCTCGGCGGCATCGACGCGGGCGGCGGCAAGGTCGTGGTGCGCGCGAGCCCCGCGTTGAAGCGCGAGGAGGCCTTCGCCGCGCTCGGTCGCCTCGTCGACTCGCTCGACGGCGATCTCCGGACCGCGGGTGACTACGGCACGACCGACGCGGACCTCGCCGCGATGGGCTCGCGCTACGTGCACGCCGACACCGCCACCCTCTCCGGCTCGGTCGCGCGCGGGGTGCTGCGCTGCGCGGAGGCGATCGCCGACGTGAAGGGCCGCCCGGGGCTCAGCGGGCTGCGCGCCGCGGTGCAGGGCGTCGGAGACATCGGGGCTGCCGTCGCGCGCGCCTTCACCGAGGCCGGCGCGCGGGTCTGCATCGCCGACGTGGACGAGGCGCGCGCGGCGCAGATCGCCGACGAGATCGGGGCCGAGATCGTCGCGCCCGAGGACATCCTCTACGAAGACGTCGACCTGCTCTCGCCGTGCGCGGTGGGCGACGTGCTGAGCCTCGACGTCGCCCAGCGGCTGCGGGCGTGGGCCATCGTCGGCGGCGCGAACAACATCACCACCGGCCTCGACGTCGACGAGGCGCTGCAGCGCCGCGGCGTGACCTTCGTGCCCGACCTCCTCTCGAGCGCGGGCGCGGTGATCGAGGGCATCGGCCGCACGGTCATGGGCATGGGCCAGGAGGATCGGCAGAACCTGGTCGACACCCTCCGCCAGACCGCGCTCCTCGTGCTCGAGGACGCGGCGCGCACGGGAGAGCCGCCCATCACGCACGCCATCCGCCGCGCCGAGGCGCGCATCGCGCACGCGCGTTGACATCCCGTGCGGCCGGGCGGGATGCTCGCCGGCCGTGGGACGAGGCCGGAGCAGATGCGCGCAGGTGGCGCGAGGGATCGGCCTCGGGGCGCTCCCCGTCTTCGCGCTCCTCTTGTCGTCGAGCGCCTCGGCGCAGACGACCGAAGGCACCTCTCAGCCCGTCGTCACCCTCGTCACGATCGGCGCCCTGACCCTCCTGCCGTTCGTCTTCATGACCACCACGAGCTTCGTGAAGATCGCGGTGGTCTTCTCGATCCTGCGCAACGCGCTCGGCACGGGGCAGGTCCCGAGCGGCACGGTGATCGCGGCGCTCGCGGCGATCCTGACCCTCTACGTGATGGCCCCGGTGGGCGAGCAGATCGCCGACGAGGCGGGCCCGGCCGCGGCGCGCGTCGATCCACACGATCCCCTGTCCGACTTCGAGGCGCTGGGCGAGGCGGTGAGCGCGGGGCTCGTCCCGCTGAAGTCATTCCTCTCGCGCAACGCGGGCGCGCGCGAGCGCGAGCTGTTCTTCGATCTCGCGCAGCGCGCGCGCCCCGCCGACCAGCGGGACCGGGTGAGCGAGGACGACCTGCTCGTGCTCCTGCCGAGCTTCCTCATCACGGAGCTGGGCGAGGCGTTCCAGATCGGCTTCCTCGTCTTCCTCCCCTTCCTCGTCGTCGACCTCGTGGTGAGCAACGTGCTGATGTCCCTCGGCATGCACATGCTCTCGCCCACCCAGGTCAGCATGCCCTTCAAGCTCCTGCTCTTCGTCCTCGTCGACGGCTGGTATCTGCTCGCCAGAGCGCTCGTGCTCGGATACGCATAGTCAAGTCGCATCCTTTGCCTCCCCTCGAACCCGCTATCGTCGCCCTCCTCGACGGGAACGTACCGACGGCCGCCTGGTTAGCCTCGAGCCAGGCGGAGTCGCTCCTGAGTGACCCGCGCCGCCGCGCCCGCCTGTACGCGGAGATGCACGTCCGTCCGTCGCCCGCGCAGGCTCCGCTGCTGCGCGTCCTGCTGAGGCACGAGGTCGATCAGCGGCTGAAGGACGACGACGACTACGACTTCGAGCAGCTCTACTGGTGCGCGCTGCTCCTGTCGGCCTTCGGCTTCGTCGAGGACTCCTTGCGGATCTGGCGCGCGAAGCGGACGAACTTCGACACCGGTGTCGGGCTCGACGTGCAGTTCGTCGTCGGCGCCGGAGCTCGCGAGACGCTGGCTCACCTCGACTCCCTCGACGACCCCGAGGCCGCGCGAGCGGCGCGCTACCTGAGGGACTGCGAAGCGGCGGGGGACTTCGCGGATCTCGAGAGGTGGCGCGCTCTTCGGTGCGCCTACTTCGCACCCGCGGCTGCTCGGGGGCGGGCGCCGTGATGGCCATGTCCTCCTCGAGCAGACCTACCCTCGACCGACGAGGTGAAACCAGCGCCGAGAGGGTGTTCACCCTGTGATGACTGGTCGAAACCAGGGTCGCGAGGGTGTTCACCCTCTCCCGATTGGTCGAAACCAACGCGGAGGGGGGGTGGCTCGCCCCGCGATCCTCGGCACGAGCCCAAGCGAACGTCGTGGGCGGTGTCGTAGGCTGAAGCGGCATGACCTACCGAGATGACCGGCAAGCGCTGAAGGACCGGATCGCCGAGCTCGAGCGGCAGGCGGCGGGGGCGGTCTCGAAAGAGGAGCTCGAGGGGCTGCAGCGCGAGCTGCTCGAGGCGCGCGCGCGCATGGACGAGGACCGGGAGGCGCTCGAGCGGCTGCTCGCGCGGCTCGACGGCAAGCTCCCCGCGCCTCGCAAGGGGGTGACGGTCCGCGTCGCGCTGGTCACCCTCGGTTTGCTGGTCGCGGCGGGCGCGATCGTGGCCACGGGCGTCTCGCTCCTCGCCCGCGAGAAGGTGCCCGTGGTGGAGACCGCGCGCGGGCTGCCCAGCGCTCATCGCGTGGCGCCGGCCCGGGTGGAGATCGACACCGAGGTCGAGGCTCGCATGCCCACGCTCGACGGCTGCCTGCCCGAGGGGCGTCACGCGCGCATCCAGGCGCAGCTGCTCTTCCAGGGGCTCGACGGCGCCGTGCACGACGTGGAGCTGTGGAACGTCTCGGAGCACGACGGCTACCCGGCGCAGACCGTCGATTGCCTGCGGGACGCGTTCTCGTCCCTGCGGGTGCCGCCGTTCCGGAGCGCGACGTACCGCTATCAGCTCACGCTCGAGTGGACCGGCGAGGGCCTGGCGCGCCCGCCGATCTGGGATCGGCACGCGCGCGACTGATAGACGGGGTCAGCGGAAGAGATCGACCTCGGCCGCGAGCGCCTCCGCGTGCCGGCCCTGCTCGACGAGCGCCGTCTCGCCCGCGCGCACGTCGAGGCGCCGCCCGAAGAGGCGCAGCTGGATGGGGCACTGGTACGGCGCGCGCGTGGCGCGGTGATGCGAGAAGCCGAGGATGATGTTCAGGCCCGGCAAGAGCGCGTCCTGCACCTCGAGGCGCGTCTCCGAGCGGATCACGTAGTTGGTGGGGAAGGCGACGATGCCGACGCGCGTGGCGTCTGCGTGCTGCTCGGCGTACTCGCGCGCCATGGCCGCGATGTCGTCGTCGGTGCTCTCGAAGCGCACGGCGCGCCCGCGCTCGAGGTGGACGTGGAGAGGGTGCCGGCGGAGCTCGGCCGGGTCGGGGCGGATGGCGCCGAGCGCCCCGCGGTCGGCCACGAACACGCCGTCCACCGTCGCCGGGTGGAAGAGCACGCTCCCCGACGGGAGGTTGTCGGGGTTGCCGGGGCTCGGGCGCCCATCCGAGCTGAGGAGCGGGTAACGCGAGGAGACGCCGATGTGCACGTCGGTGCCCGCGGGGCTGGTGGCGTGCAGGCTGCCGGCGGCCTCGATCGCCTCCACCACGCGCGCGTTGAGCTTCGCGATGCGCAGCGGGTCGGCGCGGTAGGACTGGCTGAAGAGGCGCTCGTCGATGCGGGTCAGGTGCAGGTGTCGGAGCTTCGCGCGGGACGCGACGGCGAGCACGGCCATCGAGAGCGCGGGCGGGATCCCGTGCTCGGCGCAGAGGATGGACGCGACGGCGCCGTCGAGGCGGTCGGCGAGGGCGCGGGTGGCGTCCGCCTCGCTCGATCGGGCGAGATCACGCGCGTCGACCTCGACGGGCTCGCCCCCCGCGCGCCGGACGGCGTCACGGAAGACGGTCCGGAACCGCGCCGCCTCCCACTCGAAGAGGGCGACGCGCTCTCCCTGCTTCACCTGCAAGACGTGCTGGACGACGTTGTCGGCGCCTCGGCGCAGCTTCTCGGACACGTCCGCGAGGATACGTCGGCGTCGCCTTCGACCGGAAGGCGCGACTCAGAAGCGGTAGCCGACCGAGAGCAGCAGCTCCGGGCTGAAGCCGTACTCGGCGATGCCGTCCGACACGTCCGACTCGATCGATCCCGCCGGGTCACCGGGGAGGTCGCGCACCTCCTGGGGCACCTCCGCGTCGACCTCGTTGCCGACCTCGTGCGTCCAGCCGAGCGCCACCCGCAGGACGAGGTGATCGTCGACGACGAAGCGCCAGCCGACGCGGCCGTGCAGGGCGTGAATGGTGATCGAGATCGGGATCTCGGTCATGCCGGGCCAGCGCAGCCGCTGCCCGGTGCCCGCCTCGATGGCCTCGGCGCTCAGCGCGGAGTCGCCCGTGAGCATCGTGTAGCCGAAGGAGAGCTCGAGCCCGACCGGGAGGGTGAAGCCGCCGCCGAGCCGGACGTTCCACGCGCCGTTGGCGATGGCCTCGTCGACGATGGGCTGGAGGTCCTCGCGGTACACGCCCGCGCCCCGGAGGATGCCCGAGGCGACGTTCAGGTACGCGTTCGGGGTGTGCCCGCCCGCGAGGTAGAAGAAGAGCCCCGCCGGGGTGGTGAGGGTCGCCTCCGCGCCGACGGACAATGGCACGCTGGTTTGCGCGCTCAGGTCGAAGCTCCACCCGCTGGGGGTCCCGCTCGAGGGGGCCGCGGCGGCGGGCGTGTCGAGGGCGCGTCCGAGCTGGGCGTGCGCGCTCGGCGTCGCGATCCACCCGAGTCCGAGGACGAGCGCGGCGAGGGCCGCGGCGCGACCGACGCGCTCCGTCGGTCGGTGTGCCGCGCTGCGCCAGCTCCCAACCATGGCCGCGGTAGCAGCACGGCACATGCCACGGGGCCCCGCGGGTGGGTTCTGCGCGCAGCGGGTGCGCGCTGGCGCCCACGTGACGCGCACGACGTCACGCTTGCGCGCGGGGTGGGGAGGTATGCTCATCGAATGGACGTGCAGCTCCTGTCTCCCGATCGGTACGGCGGGCTGCTCGAATTCTTCGACCGCCCCGACCAGGGGTTTTGCTTCTGCCGTTTCTGGGAGGAGGACGTCCCCAACGAGACGTGGGTCCACGGGGAGGCGAGCGCCCACCGGGCCGCGCGCAGCGCCGCGATGGATCGGCTCGAGGGAGTCGTCGCGCTCGAGGGCGCGAGCGTCATCGGTTGGCTGCGGTTCGCGCCCGCCGCGTCGCTGACGAAGCTCCGCACGCAGCGCCTCGAGCCGGTGGGAGACGCGGCCGCGTACGCGATCCTCTGCCTGGCCGTGGCGAGCGACGCGCGCGGCCGCGGCGTCGCCTCGGCGCTCCTCGACCACGCCATCGCCGCCCTCGAGGCGCGCGGGGTCGCCGAGATCCACGCGTACCCTCGCCCGGAGGCGGCGCTGGGTCCCGCCGAGGTTTGGACGGGGCCGCGCGCTGCCTTCGAGGCGAGGGGCTTCACGGCCGTACGTTGCGAGGGGAGGCGCTGGACGTTCACGCGCCGGGGAACGGGACGCCAGTGAGCTTGCGTTCGTTCACCGTGGTCCAGATTCGATCGATGCGGCCCTGCGCGTCGAGGTGGAGGCTGACCGTGGCGCGCGGCGCGTAGCGCCCGCTCTCGGCGTACACGGCCATCAGGGCCGGCAGCCCGTTCAGCTCGCGGATGGCGACGCGCTCGGGGAGGCGGCCGACGGCCGCGATGTTCCGGTAGAGCTCGAGCACCTGCTCACGGCCCGCGACGGGGCGCACCGCCGCGATGTAGTCGCCGCCGCCGTCGTGCACGGTGAGGACGTCCTCGGAGAGCAGGTCCACGACCGCGGCGGGGTCGGCGCGGCTCAGCGCGAGCGTGAGCCGCTGCAGCGCCTCGCCCACCTTCGCCGCGAGCTCCGGGGTGATCGGGCGCCGGCTCTGGTCGTAGCCCTCGAGCGCTTTGCGCGCGCGGTGCAGGAGGACGCGCGCGTTCTCGGGCGAGACGTCGAGCGCCTCCGCGGTCTCGGGCCCCGTCAGCCCCATGACGTCGCGCAGCACGAGGGTGGCGCGCTGGCGTGGGTCGAGCGCCTCGAGCGCGATCAGGAACGCGAGCGACGCGCTCTCCACGAGGTCGTAGCGCGCGTCGGGGCCGGGCTCGAGATCCCGGACGACCTTCTCGGTCTCGATCGGGCCCGGCAGCCACGGGCCGAAGTACTTCTCGCGGCGGCGCTTGCGGAGCGCGTCGATGCAGAGGCGCGTGGCCACGGTGACGAGCCACGGGCGCAGCGGCGCGGCGGTGTCCTTCGGAGGCCGCTCGAGCGCGCGTCGGAAGGTGTCCTGGACGAGGTCGTCCGCGTCGGCGGCGGAGCCGAGCATGCGATAGCAGAGCCCGAAGAGGGCCTGGCGGTGCTGGTCGAGCTCCGTGGCGAGCTGAGACATGGCGTGGGCGATCATCGTGACACCTTCCTGCGGGTGTCACGAGCGGCGGCGGCGGACCGTTACGCGTAACGGACGAGCGCGCGGGGTCGTGGTGTCTTCATGAGGAGGAGACACATGACGAGAGCGATCGTGATCGGAGGCGGCCCCGCGGGCCTGGCGGCGGCGGTCGCGCTGGCGTCGGAGGGCGCGAGCGTGACGGTGCTGGAGGCGGACCGGGAGCTCGGCGGCCGAGCGCGCCACTGGGAAGGTGACGGCTACCGGATCAACCTCGGGCCGCACGCGCTCTATCCGCAGGCGGAGCGCATCCTGAACGGCCTCGGCGTGAAGGTCACCGGACGGACGCCGAGCCAGGACCTGACCTTCGAGCTGGACGGCCGAACGCACCCGATCCCGTCCGGGCCGCTCTCGCTCCTGTCGAGCGGCGCGTTCTCGCTGGCCGAGAAGATGCGCCTCGCGCGCCTGTTCGCGTCGATCGGCAAGCCCCCGCCGGCGTCGCTGGCGACGCAGACCGTGGCCGAGTGGCTCGACGGGCTGGGCCTGACCGGCGGCGCGCGCCGGTTCGCGGAGGCGGGGGTGCGGATCGCCACCTACGCGAACGCGCCCGAGCGTCTGAGCGCGGCGGTCGCGGTGCGGCAGCTCGGCAGCGCGCAGGTGCGCTACGTCGACGGCGGGTGGGGTGGCATCGTCGACGCGCTCGCGCGCCGCGCGGAGGGGCTGGGCGTCACGATCCGCACGCGCGCGAAGGTCCGCTCGGTCGAGCCAGGCGCTGTCCATCTCGAAGGCGAGGCGCTGGCGTGTGACGCGGTCGTGCTGGCCGTCGGGCCCAAGCGCGCCGTCTCGCTCCTCGGCGCGCACGCGCCCGCGAGCCTGCGCGCGTTCGCCGAAGAGGCGGCGCCGGTGCGCGCGTCACACCTGGACGTCGCGCTCCGGGCGCTCCCCCGCGCGCGGCCCTCGCTCGTGCTCGGCGCCGACCGCCCGCTCTACGCGTCGGTTCACTCGTCCTACGCGGAGGTCGCCCCCGAGGGCGGCGCGGTGATCCACCTCGGGCGCTACCTCGCGCCGGACGAGCGGGTCGATCCCGCCGCGGCCCGGCGTGAGCTGGAGGCAGTGCTCGAGCAGATCCAGCCCGGCTGGCGCGGTCACCTCGTGCACGCGCGCTTCGCCCCCGCGTCCCTGGTGATGCACGCGCTGCCGGAGGCGCGCTCGGGCGGGGTCGCGGGCCGGCCGGCCGCGCTCGTCACGCCGGGCGTGGCCGTCGCGGGAGACTGGGTCGGCGACACGGGCCTCCTGCTCGAGGCGTCGCTCGCCAGCGCCCTCGCTGCGGCGCACGCCGTGATGCCGCTGTCGGTGAGCGAGCCGCGCGCGGCCGTGTAGCTACATCCCGGAGTCCATGAGCACGATGCCGCAGGATCCGCCGGAGCACGGGCCGCCGCACACGTTGCCGCACGCGCCGCAGTTCATCGCGTCGGTGTCGGTGTCGACGCAGCTGTCGTCGCAGCACGCCTCGCTGCCCTGGCAGACGTCGGCGCCGCAGGTCTCGTCGCCCGCGCAGAGGCAGGCCTCGAAGGCGGTGCCGTCGTCGTTGCAGCGCTGTCCGCCCATGCAGCCACCGGCCCCGGTGCACGCCCTGCTCTCGCCAGGCACGCAGACTTGGCTGTCGCACCCCACGAGCGAGAGGAACAGCAGCCCGACCATCGACAGGACCTTCATGGGCCCGAGACTGATTCGCTGGCGAGTGGCGATCAAGCCGTCCGCATCGCATACCCGCCAACATGTGGTTTGGACGAGATCAGGACTCCGCGTACGACCTCGAGGCGAAGGCGCACGGGCTGCTCGACGCGGGGCGGACCGACGAGGCGCGGGCCATCGCCGAGCAGCTCCTGTCGATGGGCTGGTCGGGCGGCTTCGAGGTCAAGGCGCTCGCGCAGCAGCAGGCGGGGGAGCTGCCGGGCGCGATCGCGACCCTCGAGGAGGCGGTCTCGAAGGTGCCGAACCTCTGGCACCTCTGGCAGCTCCTGGGGAACCTGCGCTCGGACGCGGGCGACCTCGACGGAGCGCTCGAGGCGATGAACCAGGCGCTCGGGTGTGAAGCGGTGAGCGAGCCCGCGCTGCGCTTCAACCGCGCCATCGTGCAGCACCGCCGGGGCGAGCCGGGCAAGGCGCTCGACGACCTCGAGATGATCATGGCGCTGCCGCGCCCGCCCGAGTTCGCGGAGGACGTGCTCTCGCTCGCCGCGCGCTGCCTGTCGGAGCTCGGGCGAGCCGAGGACGGGCTGACGCTGGTGGAGAGCGCGCTCGAGGCGTGCGCCGAAGACGACCCGCGCCGGCCGCGGCTCGAGGGGGAGCGGGCGGTGGCGCTCGACCGGCTCGGGCGCGATCCGGGGGAGAGCTTCGCGGCCGCGAGCGAGGCGGGCGTGGCGACGCAGGATCTCCTCGCGCTGCGCCGGAGGCTGCATCCGGCGAGCTGCAGCGCGCCGAAGCGCTTCCGGGTCGTGACGCAGTCGCCGATGGACCACCCGGAGATCAAGGGCTGCTTCCGCATCTTCGACGTGGTGGCGGACGACGAGGCGCAGGCGCTGGCGCTCGCCGCGGACACGTTGCCCGTCGGGGCGCGCGACGGTGCGGCCATCGAGGAGTCGGCGGTGCTCGAGGATCCCAGCCCGCTCGAGCCGGGCGTGCACGCGGCGAGCGGGCTGATCTACTTCGGCGACGAATAGCGTTCGGGGACGATCCTATTCATCTATTCAAACTGTCTGCCGGGGAGTTTGAATGAATGAATAGGATCGTCCCCTGGGGTCATCGCGCGAATCAGGGCAGGGGCAAGGGCACGGGCACGGGGATCATCGAGCGCTAGACGCGCTCGATGATCGTCGCGATACCCATACCCCCGCCGATGCAGAGGGTGATCAGCGCGGTCGAGGCGTCGCGGCGCTCGAGCTCGTCGAGGGCGGTGTTGAGCAGCATCGCGCCGGTCGCGCCGAGGGGGTGACCGAGGGCGATGGCGCCGCCGTTGACGTTGACCTTCTCGGGGTCGATGTCGAGGTCGCGCATGGTCTTGAGCGGCACGACCGCGAAGGCCTCGTTGATCTCCCAGAGATCGATGTCGCTCGCCTTCATGCCCGCCTTGGCCAACGCGCGCTCGGACGCGGGGGTGGGCGCGGTGAGCATGATGACCGGCTCGGCGCCGGCCGTGGCCATCGCGCGGATCTTCGCGCGCGCCTTCAGGCCGTGCTTCTTCAGCCCGTCGTCGTTGGCGAGCAGGATGGCGCACGCGCCGTCGACGATGCCGCTCGAGTTGCCCGCGTGGTGGATGTGCGTGATCGCCTTCACGTCCGGGTAGCGGATGAGCGCGAGCTGGTCGATGGTCTCGCCGTTCGGGCCCATCGGCATCGCGCCGAGCTTCTCGAAGCTGGGGCGCAGCTGGCCGAGCGACTCGGCGGTGGTGCCGGGGCGCGGGTGCTCGTCCTGCTCGAGCACGACCTCGCCGCTCTTCGGGTCCTTGACCGGGAAGAGGCTGGTGGCGAAGCGGTTCTCCTCGATGGCCGCCGCCGCCTTGGCCTGCGAGCTGGCCGCGAACGCGTCGGCCTCCTCGCGCGTGAAGCCCCACTTGGTCGCGATGAGATCGGCGCTGATCCCCTGCGGGACCTGCACGACCTTCTTGCGGAGGTTCATGTTGTTGCCGTCGATGCCGGCGTCGTCCGAGCCCATGGGCACGCGGCTCATGCTCTCCACGCCGCCGCCGATGGTCAGGTCCTGCATGCCGCTCATCACGCCCATCGCGGCGAAGTTCACGCCCTGCAGGCCCGAGCCGCAGAAGCGGTTGAGCGAGACGCCGGTGACGTCGTCCGGCCAGCCCGCGGCGAGGATGGAGTTGCGCGCGATGCACGCCCCCTGCTCCTTGGCCTGGCTGACGGTGCCGAGGACGACGTCCTCGACCTTGCCCTTCTCGAAGCCCGCCTTCTCCGCCAGCCGGTTGAGGGTCTGCCCCATCAGCTCCTGCGGGTGCACCTCGCTCAGGCCGCCGCCGGGCTTGCCGTCCTTTGCCTTCTTGCCGCGACCGCGCGGAGTCCGAACCGCATCGACGATGTACGCATCTGCCATGACTGTCTCCTGAATCCCCCGGAAATGGATCTCTACGGCCCGCCGCTCGGCGTCACCAGCCCATGATCTTGGCGATCATGTATTTCATCACCTCGCTCGTGCCGCCGCCGATGCGGAACAGGCGCTGATCGCGCCACGCCCGCGCGACCCAGAGCTCCTCGAGGTAGCCCATGCCGCCGTGGAACTGCAGGCAGCTGTCCATCACCTCGTTCGCGACGTCGCCCACGAAGAGCTTGCACATCGCGATCTTCTTCACGGTCTCCATGGAGATCGCGCTCTTTTGCACGTAGCGCTCGTCGTTGAAGTCCGCGACCGTGTCATAGCAAAGCGAGTGGGCGGCCTCGACCTTGGTGTAGAGGTCGGCGAAGGTGTGCTTCCAGACCTCGCGGCTCATGATCGGCTTGCCGAACGCCTTGCGCTCGCGGCCATACGCGACGGAGCGGTCGAGCGCGCGGCGCGCGCCGGCGAGGGTGCTCGTGGCGCCGATGAGCCGCTCGGACTGGAAGTTCTGCATGAGGTACGAGAAGCCCTTGCCCTCCTCGCCGAGCAGGTAGCGCTCGGGGATCCGGCAGTCCTCGAAGAAGAGCTCCGCCGTGTCCGACGCGTGGTTGCCGATCTTCTCGAGCTTCTTGCTGACCGCGAAGCCCTTGGTGTCGGTCGGGAAGAGCAGGATCGAGATGCCGCCGTAGCCCGCATCCGGGTCGGTCTTGACCAGCAGGGTGATGAAGTCCGCGCGCGTGCCGTTCGTGATGTACGTCTTGCTGCCGTTGATGACGTAGTCGTCGCCGTCCTTCTTCGCGGTGGTGCGGATGCCCGCGACGTCCGAGCCCGCGCCCGGCTCGCTCACCCCGAGCGCGGCGATGCGGTCGCCGGCGAGGGCGGGCTTCAGGAACTCTTCTTTCTGCTCCTTCGTGCCCAGCTCGTTGATGCACGGCGTGGCCATGTCGCTCTGGACGAGCAGGCCCATCGTCACCCCGGCCGTCTCGGAGCGGATCAGCTCCTCGCTCTTGACCACGCTGAACCAGTAGTCGCCGCCGCCGCCGCCCACGTCTTCGGGGTAGTGCGCGCCGAGGATCCCCAGCTCACCGGCCTTCTTGAAGACCCAGTTCGGGAAGTTGCGGTCCCTCTCCCACTCGTCGGCGTGCGGGGCCAGCTCGTTGATGGCGAACTGACGCACCTGCTTTCGGAACAGGTCGTGCTCTTCGGAATACGGACTCGGCATCTCTGGCTCCCTCCCACCCTGAATGCCCATTCATTTATCCGGTTCGGCGACCCACCGCAACACGCGCCGCGCGTCGGAGGTCGGGGCGGTCGCTCGACCGCGCGCACCGGCGGGGTGAACGTGCGCCACTCGGACGCCGTAAGCGCTCGTAATCACGAGGCTCTCGGTGCCCCGTGGCGCGAGCTGTGCCCTCGGGCGCGCCGCCTAGACTGAGGCGCATGTCGCACCGACCGCGTCTCCTCCCGCGCCGCCTGCTCGGCGCCATCGCTCTGACCGCCCTCGCCTGCGGCGGGCCCTCCGCGCCGCGGAGCGCCATGACCGCCAGCGCGGCGCGCCGCTGCGTCCCCGTCCCGCGCGAGGACATGCCGGTGGCCGATGACTGGGAGGGCGGCGTCGTCGGGCTCGGGGACGGGCGGGCGCTCTTCTACGGCCGGCGGAGCGCGGTGATCTACGAGGGCGCCACCGGGGCGTGGCGCCATCGCCGCCTGAACGCCGATCACTGGGGCTCGACCCTCACCCGTCTGCCCGACGGGCGGGTGCTCGCCCTCGACGCGTCGGCGCGGGAGGGCCAGGACGCGGAGCGCGGGTTCTTCTTCGACCCCGCCGACGACACCTACGCCGCGCTCGCGCACCCACCGTTCGGAGTCCATCGCGCCGCGGTCCTCGGAGACGACGCGGTGGTGGTGGTGCACGGGGACGGGGCGCATCGGCTCGACCTGACGACGCGCGAGTGGCGCGCGCTCGACCCGCGGCTGGGGCGGGACGACGGGTTCGTGGTGGCGGCGGGCGGCGCGGTCTGGATCGCCGGCGGCTACGACGAGGGCGAGGGCCGACGGGACGTGTGGCGCGTCGACGAGCGCGGCGCCACGCGGAGCGACCCGCTGCCCGAGCCGGCGACCGGAGGTCGCGCGCTGGCGTTGCCGGACGGCCGGGTGCTGATCCTCGCGGACGGCGACGACGGCCCCGCGCGCGCCTGGGTCCACGGAGGTGAGGGCGGCTGGCGGGCGCTCGATCCAGCGCCGCGCGAGCGGATCCGCGCCGCGATCTCGATCGGCCGGGGCCGAGTCCTCGCCGCCACGCGCTACGGCGGGGCGTGGATCCTCGACGTCGACGCGGGGACCTGGAGCCGCGAGGCGCGTCTTCCGTCGCGCCTGGCGGACGTCGCGCTGGTGGCGCTCGACGAGCGGCGCGTGCTCCTGCGGGCGGAGGACCTCGACGCGGTCCTCGACCGCGAGACGGACACCTGGCACACGTCACCGGAGCGTGCGCTGCCGCAGGTCTCCGCGCTGAGGCCGGTGGGCCAGACGCTGGAGCTGTTCGGCCAGATCGACGCGCTCGACCGACCGCGGTGCGGGAGCGTGGAGCTGCTCCCGCGCCCCGCGTCCCTCCGCCATGCCGAGGCGTGGGCGCACCTGGCGGATGGCGCGGCCCTCGCGGTCGGCGCGGACGACGAGGACGCGCGGGTCGCTGCTCGCCGCGCGGCGGTGGGCGCGCCGTGGGTCCCCGTGGACGCGCCGCCGTTCCAGGTCGAGCGGCTGCTGGCGGTCGGCGACGCGGCGGTGGCCCTCGCGGCGCGCGACGGCCGGCTCGAGGCGTCGGTGTGGCGGGCGAGCGATGGCTGGGGACCGACGCGACACCTCGACGGATGGAGCGACGTGGGCGCGGCGGCGGCGGTCGGGGACGCGCTGTGGGTGGCCGGGTACGACCGAGACGGAGCCGCGACGCTCGCCCGCTTCACGCCCGACGACGGCGCGTTCGAGCCGCGGCCCCTCCCCGGCGGCCGCCCCTGCCAGCTCGTCGAGGGTCCCGACGGAGCGCCGTGGGCCGCCGTCGACCGTCGATCCGACGCAGGCGCCACCATCGTGCGCTTCGACGCGCGCGCCGGGCGCTGGCTGGACGCCCCCCGAACGCGCGTCGAGCGGGACTGCCCCGCGCTCGTTCGCGACCCGGGCGGCGCGCTGCTCGCGGTCGGCGGCGTCGACGGCCTCGTCAGCGTCGAGCGCCTCCGCCCGGGCGCGGACACGTGGGAGGCGCCCCGGTCGCTGCCGCTCGAGTACGTCTCCGCGCTCGCCGTCCGCGCCGACGGCGTCCTGGCCGCGCTCGAGCACGGCGACTACGCGAGCCCGCTCGTCCTGCACGATCCCGACGCGGAGGTCGAGGCGCCGGGCGCCGCCAACGAGGCCACCTTCGCGATGGCGCACCCGCACGGCGACGGCGCGGCGCCCTCCGCGTGCGCGGCCACGCCGCCGCCGCCGCTCCCGACCGAGCGCGCGGGCCACCTGCTCGTCCCCCTGACGGATGGCCGCGTGATGCTCCTGGGCGGCGCCCCCCGTCGCCCCGGCCGGCAGGTGTACGTCGCCGCGGGGGGCGATGACGCATGGACGGAGGTCGCTTCGCTGCCCCTGTGGCCGGCCGCGGCCGCCGCCCTCCCGGACGGCGGGGTGGCGGTCGTCGCCCGCAACGCGAGCCGCAGCGAGCTCTCGATCCACCGGTGGGATCCGCGCGCGGACGCGTGGACGGCGATCGGCGAGCCCTGGCGCGGCTACGGAGAGGCCGACGTCGTGGCGAGGCCCGACGGCTCGCTCGTGGTGGTCGGCGGGGGCGTGCGGCTCGTCGATCCAACGAGTCCCGAGGCGCGCGAGCTGTCGCTCCCGGCGGCGCGGTACGACCGCCCGCCGAGCGGCCTCGGGCAGCGAGTCCAGCGCCGCGTGGAGGCGTCGAGCTGGCGCTCCCAGCGAGCGACGCGCCTGGACGACGGCTCGGTCCTCGTCACGGGCGGTCGCCGCCGCGTGGACGGCGCGCCGCGGATGGAGGCGCGGGCGCTCCGCCTGGAGCCGGGCGCGGCGCAGCTCCGGGCGGTGGCCGACATGCGGGTCGGGCGCACGCATCACCACGCGACGCTCCTGGCCGACGGCCGCGTGCTCGTCACCGGAGGGCTCGTCACGGACCCCGATCCCGCGCCGGACGAGGACGGGAACATCCGCGTCGGCGACCTCGGCGCCAACGCGCGCGGCACCGCGGAGACCGAGATCTACGACCCCGCGACCGACCGGTGGACCGACGCGGCGGCGATGCACGAGCCCCGCTACCACCACACCGCGACCCGGCTCGCGGACGGCCGCGTCCTGGTGGTCGGCGGCGTGCCCGGCGACGCGTGGGGCCCCCAGTCGACCACCGCGGAGATCTACGACCCGTCGACCGACGCGTGGCGGCGCCTGGAGCTCGGCAGCGAGCGCTCTTCGCACGCCGCGGTGCGCCTCTCGAGCGGCGAGGTCTGGATCACGGGAGGGCGCGGGGTGAGCACGCGGAGCGCGGGCGGGCTCTCGTTCTCGGTGGAGGGCGCGTGCTTCGCCGTGTCGCCGGAGGCCCTCGAGGGGGTGGTGGCCGTGACGGCGGCCGACGGGACGGTCCTCGTCGTCGACCGCGGCGGCGCCGTGCACCGGACGGACGCGGCGGGCAGGTGGTGGCTCGTCGGCGCGCGCGCCCCGGGGGTGGGCTGGGCCACTGCGCTCGCGGACGGCCGCGTGATGTTCGTCGGACGCGAGGCGGCGACCCTCGTCGACCCGAACGGCGGCGCCACCCGCGCCGCGCCGCCGCTGCTGCGGACCTCGGTCTCGGACGCGCTGACCCTGAGCGACGGGCGAGTGTGGGTGTCGGGTCGAATGCGCGGCGACGCGGCGGAGATCTGGGATCCCGCGCGCGACGCGTGGCGCCGGACCCCGAGGGCCGGGCTCGGGCGCATCGTGCGCGCCACCCTGCTGGGCGATGGCCGCGTGCTCGCCGTGGCGGGGCGGTCGGCGCGGGTGTTCGACCCCGAGACGGGCGGCTGGTCGTCGGGCCCCGAGCTGCCCTTCGCGGTGGACGCGCGATCGACCCTCGACCTGCTCCCGGACGGCCGGGTGATGCTGATCGCCGAGGGCGGCGTGGCCTGGCTCGGCCTCGACGGCCGGTGGGCGGTCGGCGCGCCTCGCTACGCGCGCACGGGGCACCGGACCGCGTGGCTGGGGAGCCGCGGGCTCGCCGTCGTCGGTGGCCTCCCCGCGCGCGAGGCGATCGGAGGCTTCGTCTGGTCTGGGCGCGACGACACGCTCGAGACCGCGTTCGCGTCGCAGCGCGCCCGGGCCGTCCGCTTCGCGGCCGCGGTGGGGGACACGGGTGAGGTCGTGACCGTCCTGAGCGACGGCTCGGTCGCGCGCGTGGCCCCGCGCTGAGGTCGGCTCAGACGTCGTCGGCGGAGATCTCGTACTTCTTCATCAGCTTTCGGAAGTACTTGCGGTCGATGTCGGCCTCGCGCGCGGCGTGGCTGATGTTCCCTTCGTTCTTCCGGAGCAGCGCGAGGATGTAGTCGGCCTCGAAGGTGCTGACCCACTGCTCCTTGGCGTCCTTGAAGGTGCCCATCTGGTCGACCGGGACCGCGGGCAGCTCGATCGAAGGGTTGGTCTGCTCCGACGAGATCGGGCTCCCGTCGCGCGGGTGCGCGATGTGATCGGGGAGGTCGTCGACCTCCACGACGTCGGCCTCGGCGAAGCTCACCGCGCGCTCGACCACGTTGTGCAGCTCGCGCACGTTCCCCGGCCAGCCGTATTGCTGCATGCGCTGGAGTACGTCGCTCGAGAAGTCGGTGACCCGCTTGCCGCCGAGCGCGTCGCGGTTGAAGCGCCCGCCCGCGAGGAAGTGCCTGGCGAGCAATTCGATGTCCTCGCGCCGATCGCGGAGCGGCGGGAGCATGAGCCGCACGACCGACAGCCGGTAGAACAGATCCTCGCGGAAGCGGCCCTCGCGCACCTCCTCCTCGAGGTCACGGTTCGTCGCCGCCACCACGCGCACGTCCACCTTGAGCGGCTTGGCGCCGCCGACCCGCTTCACCTCGCGCTGCTCGAGCACGCGCAGGAGCTTCGGCTGGAGATCGAGCTGCAGCTCGCCCAGCTCGTCGAGGAAGACCGTGCCGCCGTGCGCGAGCTCGAACACGCCCTGACGTGTGGCCGTCGCGCCGGTGAAGGAGCCCTTCTCGTGGCCGAACAGCTCGCTCTCGATCAGGTTCTCGGGGACCGCGCCGCAGTCGAAGACGATGAAGGGCCCGTCGCGGCGGCGTGACTGCTGGTGGATCGTGCGCGCGACGACCTCCTTGCCCGTCCCGGTCTCGCCCTCGATGACGACCGTGGTGTCGGTCGGCGCGATCTTCTCGAGGATCGCGTAGATCTCGCGCATCGTCCGGTCGCGCCCGATGATCTCGCCGTAGCGCTCGCGGTCGCTCGGCACGATGTGGAGCTTCTCGTCGACCGGCTGGAACTTGATGTCGGTCTTGCCGCAACTCAGCGTGCAGTTCTCGTGGAGGAAGGCCTCGCGGATGCGCACGCGGTTGACGAAGGTGCCGTTGGTCGAGCCGCCGTCCTGGATGATGTACTGATCACCCTCGCGGATGATCTTGCAGTGGTTGCGGCTGACCGTCTCGTCGTCGATGACGAGGTCGTTGTCCTCCATCGCGCCGATCGACACGACGTCTTGCTCGTAGGTGTACTCCTTGAGGGAGTCTCCGCGCTTCAGCGCCAGCTTGCAGCGGCGCAGCGTGATCGTGGTCGGGCGACCGTCGATGTAGGTGATCTTCGTGGCCGGCGCGCGCATGGGGGCCGAGCCGTCGGGGTATTCTGACATCACCGGCGACGATACGTCCGGCCGCGCGCTGGGGTCAACGGTCCCCAGCGCTCATCGACCCCGCGATCACGGATTCTCGTCGGTCGGGCTGCCGGGCACGGCGGGCGGCGGCGCGGGCGCGTTGGCGGCGCCCTCGGCGTGCGTGTCGGTCGCCTCGTCCTCGCGCTCGGGCGGGTCGAGCCGGATCGGCCGCAGGAGATCGTAGTTCACCTCGACCCCGGCCCGCTCGCGGAGCTGGGCGACGAAGTCCTCGAGCTCCTGCTGACGGGTCTCGCGCCAGACGCGCAGCCGGATGGTCGGGCCCGCCTGCTCGAAGCTGCGGTGCTCCGGCGGCCGGCGGCCGGTCAGCTTCACGATGCTCCAGCGCTCACCCACCTGGACGGGCTCGGGCGCCACGCCGCCGACCTCCTCGATGGCGAAGGCGGCCGCGGCGATGGCCTCGTCCACGCGCGGGTCGCGCTCGTTGCGCGGCGCGCCCTCGGAGTCGAAGTAGCGCAGGTCCCCGCCGCGCAGCCGGGTCTCCGGGTCGAGGCTGTGGTCGCGGGCCAGGGTGCGGAAGGCGCGCGCGTCGGCCTCGCGCGCCTGCTCGAGGAGCCGGGTCGCCTCCTCGCGGCTCGCGACCTGGATGTGCGCCGCGCGGCGCCGCTCGTCCCGGCTGAACTCGTCGGGGTGGCTGTCGTAGTACGCGCGGACCGTCTCTTCGGGGATGCTCTCGGGCGTGATGCGCTCGTCGAAGTCGCGGCGGATGAGCTGCTGCACCGCGTTCTGGCTCACGACCCGCTTCACCTCGTCGTGCTCGCCGATCTCGGCCCGCTCGGCCGCGCGCGCGAGCAGCTCGAAGCGGATCATGCTCTCGACGAACTCGCGCAGCTGCGCCGGGTCGCGGTAGCGGATGCGCAGGAAGGGCGACTGCTCGTTGATCGCGTCCTCGACCGCACCGATGGTGATCGTCTCGTCGCCCACCCGCGCGAGCACCTTCGCCCGGCGGGCGCGGTCGGCGGCGGAGGGCTCGGGCGCGTCGGCCTGCGCCTCGGTCGGCGTCTCTGCTGTCGGCTCTCCCTGGGCCTCTTCCTGAGCCAGGGCCACCGCGACCACGAGGCCGCACGCGAGGACCGAACAGAGCGACAGGAGGATCACACGACGCATGCCGCGGTTGTTCCACGCGCCCGAGGGCGGGTCAATTCAGAACCCGTAGGACAGCGAGCCCCCGAAGAAGAAGCTGTACAGGCCGTAGCCGCCGTCGAGGCGGATCTGGATCTGCTTGATCGGCTTGATGCGCACCGCGATGTGCGGGAGCGAGACCCACGGGAAGAGGAAGGGCGTGTCGCCGCCGTCGGTGAACCAGTTGGGCTCGTTGCAGTCGTAGTGGCCGCCGCTGTTCGCGTAGCAGGGGGGGGGCGCCGCGGGCTCGCAGTAGCCGGGCGTGCCGCCGCCGGGGCCGTCGCAGGGCTGGTAGTCGCCGGCGCCGGCCGAGCTCTCGTAGGCCTCGGTCCGGGTGAGGTTGCCGTAGATGAAGCCGAAGCCGAGGTCGAAGCCGAGCTCGAACGCGAGCCAGTCGGTGATCGGGAACGACCAGAGGAACTCGGCGGTGAAGAAGACCACGCCCAGCTGGACGTCGATGAACTCCGTGTCGGTCCGCGGGTCGCCGTTCGCGCGGAAGTAGCCCTGGCCCGACGCGTTGTTCCACCAGGCGTTGGCGACGATGTTGAAGTTGTTGCGCCGGTAGTTGAACGAGAGGCCCGCCCCGGGGTTGGAGCCGTCGATGCCGCCCTCGACGAAGAGCTCCTGGATGAAGCCCGGGATGATCACGTGACGGTAGAAGCCGCCCAGGAAGAAGTAGTCGGTGTTCGCCTCTTCGAAGGGGTCGGTGGACTCGCGCACCGTCTCGGCCGGCGCCTCGTCCTCCACGTCGGCCTGGTCGTCGCCGAGCCGCGGCGGCGCCTCGTCTTCCTCTGCCATCGGCGCGTCCGAGGGCGAGCCCAGCGCCGTCGGGTCGTCGTCCTGCGCCTGCGCGACGCCCGCCGCGAGGGTCAGCGCCAGCGCGCCCGACCAGACCAGGGCTCGAGAGACCGAGCCGCGAGAGAAGAGGTCACCAAAAGCCAAGTAGCGGAATTTCATCGCGTCCTCCCGACGGGGTTCCAGCGCACGCAGCCTACATCATCCGTCACCCGACGTGAGAGAGGATGGCCTCCGCGAGCGCCTCCGGCTGCAGCCAGTGGATCATGTGCCCGACGTCCGGCAGCACGATCTCCTTCGCGTTCGGGAGCGCCGCCACCCGCGCCTCGTGGTCCGCGGTGCGGAAGCCGCGCTCGCCGCTCACGACCAGGGTGGGCGCCTCGATGCGGGCCAGGAACGAGCCGAACTCGGCCGGGTCGAAGGGGCTCGGCGAGGTCGTGCGGTGCAGGGGATCGAAGCGCCAGGTCAGCCCGCCGTCGACCTCGACCGTCCCCTTCTCCGCGAGGAAGTAGGCGATGTCGGTCGGCATCGCGGGGTTCGCCATGCGCAGGCGCCGCACCGCGTCGGCCAGATCGGTCAGGAGCTTCGGCTCGCGGCGCCAGAAGCGGTCCATCGAGTCGAGCCACGTGCGCGCCTTGTCCGGCGCCTGGCCGTCGAACGCGGGCGGCCCGAGGCCCTCCACCAGGGTGACCGACTCCGCCACGCCCGGGTGCGTCGCCGCGTAGAGGCTCACCGCCGTGCCGCCCATCGAGTGGCCGACCACGTGCACGTCGCCGCTGGCCAGGAACGGCATCAGCGCGTGCAGGTCGAGCACGTAGTCGAGGAAGTGGTAGTAGCCGCCGCGGCCGACGTGCTCGGTCTCGCCGTGCCCGCGCCAGTCGAAGGCGACCACCCGGAAGCCCGCGTCGGCGAGCGGCTGGGCCACGCCCTGGAAGCTCCACGCCTGGTCGAGGAAGCCGTGACAGCAGACGATCGTCGTGCCCGCCGCGTCGTTCCAGCTGAGCACGTGGTGCTTCAGCCCGTTCGCGGTCAGCGTGCGCTCGACCGGCTGGTGTTTCGTGCCGAAAGGCATGCCCGCCGAGTAGTGCTCGGGTCAATGGTACGCAAGCGGGGCGCGGACCATTAGACTCTTCGCGACGTGCGCTTCTCTTCGCTCTTCTTCACCGCCCTCGCCCTCGCGCTCTCGATGCCCGGCTGCGCCGGTCAGGAGTGCGACTTCAACTCCCAGTGCGGCGAGCGCTTCTACTGCAGCTTCGGTCGGTGCGAGCAGGACTGCCGCATGGATCTCGACTGCGATCCGGGCGAGGGCTGCAGCGCGATCGGGCAGTGCGTCGCGGGGCTCGACTCCGGGCCGCCGCCGCTCGACTCCGGCCTGCCGACCGACGGCAGCCCGCCGCCGCCGACCGACACGGGCGTCGTGGATCCGCCGCGCGACTCGGGCGTCGACACGGGGGTGGATCCGCCGCGCGACTCTGGCGTCGACACGGGCGTGCGCGACACGGGCGTGCCGACGGGCAGCGGCCGCTACCTCGACCGCTGCAGCGGCGGCGGCGACTGCGCGAGCGGGCTCTGCGTCGACGACGTCGGCGGCACGCGCATGTGCAGCATCTCCTGCGTCGCGCACCGCGACTGCGCGTCGGAGCACGTCTGCGTCTCCGGCGTGTGCATGCACGACGACACCGGCGCCAGCTGCTCCACGGCCAGCCCCGCCGCCTGCGCGCTCGGCCTCTGCATCGGCAACTCCTCGACCGGCACCGGCCACTGCACCCGCGACTGCGCCACCGCGGCCGACTGCCCGGCCGGCTTCGCCTGCGCCGACGCGGGCGCCGCGCGGGTCTGCGTCGACATCGAGCACGGCTGCAGCGGCGCCTCCCAGTGCGAGACCGGCCTCTGCCTCTCCGCCCAGGGCTGCACTGCCGAGTGCCGCACCGCCGCCGACTGCCCCCGCCGCTTCGGGTTCCTCCCGCAGTACACGTGCGAGCGCGCCTTCGGCTCGACCAACCCCATCTGCGTGCCCCCGTCCGATGTGCTCGGGCCCGACCCGATCGGCGCTAGCTGTCCGGCGGTGGGCTCCAACACGTGCCGCAGCGGCGCTTGCGATACCGCGGCTCCCACGGGACCCAACTGCACCCAGTCCTGCACGCAGGAAGGCGGCTGCGGCGCGGGCACGGGCTGCTTCCCGTCCCTCGAGGACACCAACGGCGACGGCGCGCCCGACACGATCTATCTGCTCTGCTCGCGCTCCGGCAGCGGCGCGCTGGGATCGCCCTGCTCGACCGGCCGCCAGTGCGACTCCGGCCTGTGCGACACGGCCGGCTTCTGCACGCGCCTCTGCACCGACGACGCGCTCTGCCCGACCGGGATGCGCTGCGAGCGGGTCGCCGGGTTCACCGAGTCGTTCTGTCGCCGCTGACCTTGCTGTCACCGAGCGGGAGATCCTCGGCCGCGCGGACGAGGTGACGCGCGGCGCGGCGGGCCTCGGCGAGGAGGTGGTAGCTGGTCATCGATGGGCCGGCGCTGGCTTCCCCCCGGGTGGCGGCGGCGATGAGGGACTTGCGGTCGTGCTGGTAGCGCTCCTCGAGCACGCCGAGCGCCTCGTCGGCGTCCGAGAGGCGGAAGCCCTCGCGCTCGGGGTTGGCGAGGGTGATCACCCGGTGCAGGGCCTCGCCGAGGGGGCCGTCGAAGCGGGCGGCGCGGGTGGTGTCGGCCTCGCGCAGGGTCAGCAGCGCGGCCGCCTGCTCGACCGCGGTGTAGTAGTGGCGTGAGGTGCGGATGAGCAGGGCGAGGGTCCCCGCCGTCGCGTCCGACAGCTGCGCGCGATCGAGGGCGGAGAAGCCCTCGCCGATCGCGTCCATGAGGTGGTGGAAGCGCTCGATGCGCCGCTCTACCACCGCGCGGTCGGCGGCGGGCGCGCGGAGCGCGAGGCCGACGATCTCGCCCGCGTGTCGGCCCGCGCGCCGCATCTCGAGCGTGAGGGACTCGATGGCGAGGGCGGGCACGCTCAGCACGTTGGCGTCGAGGTGGCGGGGCTCGCCCTTCTTCTCGTCCTCGCTGACGAAGCGGCGCTCGAGCCACACGCGGAGCCGCCCGCTGAGCGGCCACATCAGGAGCACGCCGAGCAGGTTGAAGACGGTGTGGAAGAGCGCGAGCAGGGTGGGGAGCGGCGTCTGATCCCCGAGCAGGAGCAGCATCGCGTCGAGCAGCCAGGGGAGGAGCGCGAGCGCGACCACGGCGGCCAGGAGGTTGAACGCGACGTGGCCGACGGCGGTGCGCTTGGCCGCGCTCGTCGCGCCGACGGCGGCGAAGGCGGCGGTGGAGGTCGTGCCGAGGTTCGCGCCGATCACCATCGCGCCCGCGTCCTGCAGATCGATCAGCCCGCCCGCGGCCGCGGTGAGGGTCAGGGCGAGCGCGGCGCTCGAGGACTGCATGATGACGGTGAGCAGGGCGCCGAGACCGAAGAACACCAGCCCCGAGAGCGGCCCACCGAGCTTCAGGCTCGCCAGGTCCAGCTCCGCGCCGAGCCCGTCGAACGCGGCCTTCAGGATCCCGAGGCCGAGGAAGAAGAGCCCGAAGCCCGCGAGCGCCTCGCCGAGGGCCGCGCGCCGCCTCCCGCGGTTCCCGAGCCCGAGCAGCATGCCGACGCCGATCATCGGCAGGGCGAAGGCCTCGAGGTCGACCTCGAAGCCGGTCAGCGCGACCAGCCACGCGGTCATGGTCGTGCCGACGTTGCTGCCGAAGACGACCCAGAGAGCGCGGCCGAGGTCGAGCAAGCCCGCGTTGACGAAGCCGATCGCGGCCACGGTGACGGCGCTCGAGGACTGGACGAGCGCGGTCATCAGGACGCCGGCGAGCAGGGCGCGCGGGCGGTCCCGGGTCCAGCGCGCGAGCAGATCGCGCAGGAGCTTGCCGGCCGCGACCTTCAGCCCCTCGGTCATGAGGCGCATGCCGAGGAGGAAGAGGCCGACGCCTCCGACGACCGTGGCGATCAGGACGCCGCTGAGCTCGACGGAGGGGTCCCCCATGTCCGCGCGCAGGTACGCACTACTGCGCCAGATTCATCAGGTCGCGGCCCATCACGAGCACGAGCGCGCCGAGCAGGAAGATGATGCCCACCGTGTGAATGGCGGCCTCCACCTTCTCGTTCGCGCGGCGCCGGGTGATCACCTCGTAGCCCAGGAACGCGAGCCGGCCGCCGTCGAGGGCGGGGAAGGGCAGGAGGTTGAAGAGCCCGAGCGCGACCGAGAGGTTGAAGAGGAGCGCGATGTACATCTGCGCGCCGATCTCGATCGAGTCCGCGAGGACCTTCGTCATGCCCACCGCGCTGGTGACGCCGTCGGTGCTGCGCCGCTCGATCAGGTTCGCGATGGCCGCGAGCGAGAGCAGGGTGGTCACGAGCGGCTTCTCCCACGCGGCGCGCAAGGCGCCTTGGAAGTCGGTCGTGTGGTACGAGTAGATGGGCCGGCCGGCGATGTGCACGCCGAGGCGGCCGCGGTCGTCGACCCGCTCGGGCGTGGCCATGAACTCGAGGCGCTGGCCCTCGCGCTCCACCACATAGAGGGTGCGCTGACCGGCGGCGGCCGTGGTGGCCTCGACGAGATCGTCGAAGTCGCTGACCTCGGTCTGACCGACCTGGACGATGCGGTCGCCCGCGATGATGCCCTTGGCGTCCGTGTCTGCGTCCGGGTCGACCGCCTCCGCCATGTGCGCGGGGGAGCCCTTCGTCGCGTACCAGACCTCGGCCTCGAGCGTGCGGCTGGGCCAGCCGCCCACGAGGTGCAGGCAGAAGGCGATGAGCGCGGCCGCGAGGTAGTTCGCGAGCGGACCGGCGAAGATGGTCACGATGCGCGCGAAGACGCCCTTGTTGGCGTAGGCCTCGTCGTCGTCCGGGTCGATCGGCTCGACCGGGTTCATGCCGTCGATCTGCACGTACGCGAGGAGCGGCAGCGCGCAGACCTGGTAGGTGGTCGGGCTGTTCTTCGGCTTGTACTTCCAGAGCGCGGGGCCGAGGCCGATGCTGTACTTCAGCACCCGCATCCCGAAGGCGCGCGCCGCGAGGTAGTGCCCCGACTCGTGCACGATCACGAGGAAGGAGATGCCGAGGATGGCGATGGCGACGCTGAGCGGCGTGTTGAGGAATTCCATGGGCTTCGGCCGGGCTCCAGAGGCCCGACCATAACTTCATCCCCGCCACGGGGCTACGTTCGACCCGGCCCGTGTTCGTCCGTAGACTTCCCGTGATGACCCCCCGTCGGCGCGCCCTGATGCTCACCAGCGCGTTGCTCGGGCTCCTCGGTTTCGCGGCCCTCGCCTTCGCGGATGGGCCGACCCTGCACGAGTTCGTGCCCGACCTCGGGGCGGACGAGGGGGCGCTCGTGATGTCGAGCGGAGGGGAGACGCCGGACGCGATCGTCTCGCAGGGCGAAGTGCTGCCCGCGCCCGAGGGCGGCCCGCTCGACCGCAACTCCGAGGCGCCGATGGCGGCGGGGGAGGGCGACTCGGTGCGCCAGGAGGAGGCCGGCCGCCGCTCGCCCGACTTCCGCCCCGACCGGGTCACGGAGCTCAACGGGACCGTGGGCTACTTCACGGTGTTCACGCCGACCATCGCGCCGTTCAAGCGGGTGACCGCGCTCGACGCGGTGACGCTCGCCCGGGACGGCACGCCCATCCTCAGCGGCGCGAGCGCGACGCGCGTGCCCGTCGAGGTGCTCGGCGCGCACGCAGTGCCCCCCGACGAGCGGCCGCGCGACCGCTTCTGGGGCAACGTCGTGCTCGACTTCTCGGAGGGGCGCACGGTGCCGTTCCCGTCGG
>SHBB01000079.1 GCA_004213565.1 Sandaracinaceae bacterium | reverse complement strand
CTCGATCGTGATCTGATGCACGATCACCCCCGTCTTCGCCGCCGCCTCCGAGAGGAAGTACAGGATCCACGCGTGCAGCTGCGGCGCGAACGGCGTCAGAAAGAGCTTCCGACACACGCAACGGATGGTGACCGCGTACGTGGCGGCGGCCTGGATCTTCGCGCGGGGCACGGCGCCTAGACAGATCAAGATTCGATCCAGCCTCCTCACACGGGAGAATCGACGCTCGAACACCCCGCGTGACCCCCGATCCGCCGGCGGAGGGGTGGCGGAGGGGTGGCGGCCGCCACCTTCACCCGGCGGCTACGGCGGCGCGAGCATGTCGGCGTAGGCGCCCGGCCTCACGACGCCGAGGGAGCGCACGCCGTCTTCGTGCGGGAGGGGATCCCGTCCCGCCGCCAGCGCGGCGGCGCGCCTCGCCGACAGGGCGTGAACCGGGAGCCGCGCGCGCTCGAAGGACGGGGCCGCCCGCGCGTAGAGAAACCGACGCGGCGCGATCTCCCAAGCAGGTCGCGCCCGCCTCGAGAATCGACGCCATGGCCCGCGCCCACTCCCTCCCCCGCGCAGCGGCCTGACGGCACGATGGACCTCCCGTAGGGGGGCGCCCGGGGCCGCGACCGACCGCCGCCCATCACCGGCTGGCTGCCGGGATCGTCACCGCGGTGCACGAACGACCAGTACGAGTCGCTCGACGCGAGCTGTCCGGTGGGCGCCTGCCGTCAGGACGCCGAGGACGAGATCGAGCTCCTGCGCACGCTGGGCCTGACCACCGACGTCCTCTTCGGCGTGGCCGCGGCGAGCGCGGTCGGGGCCCTCGTGTGGCTGCTCGTCGACGAGGCGAGCGGCGAGGCGCCCGTCCAGGCCGGCGCCACCTGCGCGACCACGGGCTGCGTCGCGACGGTCCGGGCGCGGTTCTGAAGGCGACCGAGCGGGAGAGTGGAGTTTGGTCACGGTCTCGGTCGTCGCCCGCTGCTAGCGTCTGCCCGCGATGCGACGAATCTGGGTGATGTGTGTGCTGTTGTCGGCCTTCGGATGTGACGGGGAGAGCCCGGCCATGGACGCGGGCACGGACCGGGTAGACGCGGCTCCCGCGCCCGACGCGGGGCCGCCCGCCGAGCCCGACGCGGGCGACCCGCCCGCTCCCGACGCGGCGGCGGGCATGACGGGAGGCCTCGCGGGCGTCGTGACCCGGACCGCCATGCCGCGCGCGGGCGGGGTCGGACACCTCTACCTCGCGGTCTTCGATCGCGACCCGGTCACGAACCGCGACACCGCGATGGTGGTGGGCCGCGTGATCGTGGAGGACGCGGACATGTCGTCGGCCGACGCCGCCATCCCCTACGCCATCGACGGCATCCCGCCGCGGGCCGAGCCGTACTTCGTCAGCGGCTTCCTCGACGACAACATGAACGCGGGCACCGACCCCGAGACGGCGGGCCCGGACCGCGGCGACCTGGTCACGCTCGAGGGCTTCGGCTCGCCGACCGCCACGGTGTCGAGCGCCGAGACCGTCGCCTACGACATCGTCCTCAACACCAACCTGCCGTTCTGATGACGCGCCGCGCGACCCCGCTGCTCTTCGTGCTCTTCGCCTTCACCTGCGGCCTCGGCTGCGGCGGGGTCGATCCGACCACCCTCGAGGACTGTCGCGGGCTCTCCGAGGCCGACGCCTACGCCTGCTCGGAGGCGCGCTTCTGGGTCGCGTTCCAGACCCGTCGCGATCTGCGGATCCCGGTCTACGAGATGTACGGCGACGTGCTCGACGCGCACGCGCCGGGCGACCCTGCGCTGGCGGTGGCGCGCGGCAACGTCTTCTTCCGGCGCGGTCAGCTCGGGATGGCCATCACCCTCGAGGAGGACGTCGGCGCGGACGCGATCGACTACATCACGCGCGTCGGGCCGGACTTCGAGGAGGCGGAGGCGCTCGACCCGGACAACTTCATCCTCGTCTCGTGGAAGGCGTCGATGGCGATCGCCGTCGCGCACATCACCGGCGACGACGCCGAGGCCGTGCGCCTCTACGACGAGGCCGAGCGCCGCATCGCCGCCGATCCCCTCGGCAACGTCCCCTCGATCAGCGGCACCGCGATCGGCCTGCCGCTCTCCACGGGCGTGCCCCAGCGCGTCATCGCCGCGATCGACGCGTGGGAGTGCACCGGCGCCGACTTCTGCGAGCGCAACACCGAGCACGCGCCCTGGGCCCTCCCCGGCATGGCCTATCACTGGGCCGAGCACTACGCGCGCGTCGGCGACCGCGACACGACCGTCGCCTACCTCGAGGTCTCCCGCGACGCCGAGGGCTTCGAGCGCTGGCCCTGGCGCTACCTCGTCGACGACGCGCTCGCGGATCCCGACGCGCTGCTCGCTCGCTTCGCCGAGCGCGGCGAGGAGGGCTCGGCCTTCGACCTGATGTACGCCAACCAGGACTACGGCTGCGTGATCTGCCACGCGCCGTGAACGCCTGGAGAGCCTCCGCCAGTGCTCATCGCCTATGTCGCCGCGGCGGCGTCCCTCGTCCTGGGGGCGCTCGTCGTCCGGTCCGTCGTCGGGCGTGACGCCAGGACCGCGGCCATCGAGGCCGCGTGGGAGGAGGTCGCCGAGGCGATGGACGGGCGCCTCGAGCGGCTGGAGCGGGCTGGCACCGTCGTCTTCCGGCTCGTGATCGAGCGAGAGGTTCGCGCGGTGGCGAGCACGAACATGATATCGCTCGCGACCGTGGTCCGGACGGAGTACGCGCTCGGCGTCGGCCCGCAGCTCGCCGACCTCTCGAGCGCCGCTTCGCTGGGAGCCGCCGCGCTCGAGCTCGACGCGGAGGCGCGGCGCCTGTTCGAGGTCTTCCCCGGCCCGCTCTCGCTCGGGGGCGCGGGGCGAGAGGTCACGCTCACCTGGCCGAGGAACGAGGACCGGGCCGAGGTCCTGTGCGACGCGATCGAGCTCGCGCTGCGCCTCGCTCGCTTCGGCGTCGACGACCTGCGCCGGATCGCGGAGGCGGTCGACGGACGCCTCGAGCTGGACGCCGCCCGTTCCCGTGTCCTCGCCGGAGGGGTGCAGGTCGTACTGTCGGTCGAGCTGCGAGACGCCCGCCTCGCGTTCGTCGCTCACGCTCCCGCGCGCGTCCCGACCCGGGCGTTTCGGCTCGACATCGGCACCGGGGACGGCGCGATCCCGGCAAAGCTCGTCGACCCGGAGCGGAAGCCGAACATGGACGAGCTCGGCGCCGCGGTGGTCTGCGGAGACGGGGAGCGGGTCGAGGTCGTCTGGCCCGGGCCGCCGTCCGACGCCGAAGCGCGCGCCGCCGTCCGCTTCCTCGAGGCGGCGGGCGCGCCCCGCAGCCACGGCGGCGCCTTCCGCTGACGCGCCGCGCTACGGCAGCACGAGGTCGCGCAGCGCGTCGCCCACGACCCGCGCCGAGACCGCGCTGCCGACCTGGTCCTGCTCGGTCGGCGCCGGGTCCTCCTCGCCGAGCGTGGCGACGGGGATGCCGAGGAGCCGGACGCTCACGCCGCCCCCGCCGCCGCCGGTCGCGACCTGCTCGGGACACGCGGCCGGCGCGTCCCCGGTGATGTCCATCTCCCGCACGAGCTGACCGGTTCTGGCGGCCATGACCCGCACCGGACGATGGAACTGGTAGCGCCGCACGACGTAGCCGCCGTGGTAGTTGCAGGTCTCGATCTCGACGGCCGAGCTCTCCGGCTCGAAGCACGCCACGAGGGTCGCCTCCTCGGCCGACTCGGCGTCCGGGAATTCGTGCGGGAACAGCGTGCCCGCGTAGCTCCAGTTGCCGCTCTCCTGATGCTGGAACGCGAGCACCCGCTGGGGCCCGCCCGGGACGTAGGCCGGCGCGCCCGGCACGGGCTGCCCCGCGCAGGCCACGCTCGCCCCGTCGATCCCCGCGACCGCGTTCGACGCGACGACCATCAGGACGATCATCCCGACGCAGGAGAGGACGACCACACCCAGACACCCGAACCCGATCCACTTCTTCGCGCTCGACGTCTTCTCGGCCATCCAAGCAGACTACGCCACCCTCGCGCGGAAGCTGCCCAGGGACTGCGACGGTTACGCGGTCTCGAGGTGTTTGCGGTACGCCGCGAGGAACGCGTTGCCGATGTTCTTGCTCGCGAGGTTCCGGTAGAGGAAGCCGAGGAACCCCTTGGCCTCGACGCCGCTCAGCGCGGTCCGATGGCGCACACCAGCCTCGGTCGCGGTGAACTCGTCCAGGAAGTGCGTCTTCGCCGTGACCTTGGAGCCCGCCTCGTAGACCTCGTCGAGCTCCACGACCACGCGCTCTGGCTCGACCTGCACCGAGATGTTCGTGCGCCTCATCGTGCCCTCGTTCGTCTCGAGGATGACGAAGTCCGCGCCCTCGTCGATGAGCTCGACCCTGGACAGCCCGGGCATCTCGGCGATCACCCCGACGTAGAACGCCCCCGGGCTCCGCAGCTCGTCTTTCACGCGCTGGAGTGAGCACGCGATGTCGCCCTCGCCTTCGAACCAGACGGACATGTCTTCAGCCTTCGCAGGAGGAGCACGCAGGGTAGCGCGAATCCGTGTTCGGCTTGACGTCGGGGCTCGAACGGACATGGATCGCGCCGTGATGCGCTTCGTCTTCGTCACCCTCCTCGCGACTCTCGCTGCCGGCTGCGGCGCGACCCCGCGGCAGTCGACCGTGCCGCGGCCCACCGAGCTGTCCGGCACCGATGACCTGGAGGCGCTCGCGCCCCCCGCCTCGCGCGGCTTCTTCTTCATCGACCTCGCCGGGATTCGCAGCACGCGCCTGTACGGGGTGATGGACGAAGACCTCGCGCTCTTCGGGGAGCTCGCCGAAGACGCGGCGGCGCAGCTCGACGACTTCAGCCCGTTCGGGATCCCGACCCCGACGCTGGCAGACGCGCTCAACGAGCCAGGCCGACCCGAGCTGCCCGAGCCCGACGCCGAGCCGCTGGACATCCTGAGCCGCCCCGACTGGATCTTCGTCGCCTCGAACCCGCGCCGGAACCCGCCGACCGCGATCACGTTCTTCGGCGCGCGCTTCAGCGACGAGGAGGCGCGCTCGACCGTGCAGCTGGCGGCCGGGGGCGCGGACATGCCGGCGCTCCCGTTCGGCATGGGGGCGCCCGCCACGGAAGACCCGCTGGGGCTCGGGGTCGCCGACGAGGGCGCGGCGCGCGTGCGGGTGCGGGAGGTGCGCGGCCTCCGCGCGTTCGTCGCGCGCGAGTACCAGCTCGTGGAGCTGGCCGAGGGGCTCTGGGTGCTCGGCACCGAGGCGGACGTGCGCGGCGTGCTCGATCGCCGAGGTCGACCCGCGCGCCCCGACGCGCCGCGGCTCCACGATCGCCTCGGGCTCTTCGACCACCACCTCGTGATCGCGGTCGAGGACGCGCGCAGCCTGCGCGAGCTGCTGGCCGACGAGACGCCGAGCCCGTTCGCCGGCGAAGACGAGGCCGCCGAGGAGGAGGACGACGGCCCCGCGTGGCTCGAGCACATCGACGCGGCCGGGATGCACCTGGATCTGGACGGCGGGGTGCGCGCGGAGTGGCTCCTCGAGCTGAGCGAGGGCGCGGACGCGGACGCGGTCCGGGGCGAGCTGCGCGCGGCCCTCGACGAGGTGGCCCGGGCCCCGTTCACGCGGCTCTATCACCTGAGCGCGCCGATCGCCGCCATGACGTCGACGCTCGAGGGGGAGCGCATTCGCATGGCGTTCTCGCTCGACGACCGCGAGAGCGAGCTGCTCTGGGCGCGGCTGAGCGGCGCCGCGGCGCTGGTGATCGGCGCCATCCAGCTCGCGGGTGAGTTCGCGCGCGGCTTCGGCGAAGGCTTCGGCCGCGGGGCGGACGCGCTCGACTTCGGCATGCCCACGGGGTCGCTCGACGCGTCCGTGCCCGGGGAGCCGCTCCTGGCCTCGCCGGGCATGAGCCCCGTCACCCTGCAGGACACCGCGGGCGGCGACGTCGACGCGTCGCAGGAGCACCCCGGCTGCGTCGGCTGGATCGGGATGGTGCATCATCCGTTGACGGTGACCGAGCCGACCTACCTGCGCATCGTCGCGCGCGGCGCCTCCGACTCCACGCTCGCGGTCCAGCTCGAGGACGGCACCTGGCTCTGCAACGACGACACCGAGGGCACCGACCCGATGGTCGAGGGCGAGCTGCCCGCTGGCGCGCACCGGATCTTCGTGGGCGCCTTCACCCGCTTCGACATGCACGCCTACACGCTCGGCGTGAGCACCGACCCCGCGGCGATGCCCAGCTCGCTGCCCGCGCCGGCGTCCTCCGCCGCAGCGCTCGGCGGCGCGGAGCTCCGCATCGAGCCTCGCGGCGCCGACCCCCAGAGCCTGCGCGGCGTGGCGTCCGGCGAGGTCAACATCGACGGGCTGGCCGGCGCGTGCACCGGGTTCTCCACCGACATGCCCGGGCACGGCTTCGAGGTCACCGAGGAGCTGCCCCGCCTGCGCGTCTTCGTGCGCGCCGATCAGCCGGTCGGCCTGGTGATGCGCCGCCCCGACGGGGAGCTCGTCTGCGGCGTCGACGCGAACGGCACGTACTACGACGGCCCCGCCCTGCCCGGGCTCTGGGACGTGTGGGTGACGGTGGCGACGGAAGGCGCGCAGGTTCCCTACGTGCTCGGCTTCTCGCGGGAGGACGCGCCCGGCCCCGCGGACCTCCCCGCGCCTTGAGCCTCGAAAATCACCGAAAAACCTTCCGTCGCTGCCGTATCTGGCTATCGTGATGGCAATGGATCGGCCCCGACTCCGCTTGGGAACGACGCTGGCCTGCGCGGTCGCGGCCAGCCTCTGCGTCGCCGTGGGGTTGGTCGAGGCCCAGCAGGACGACGCGTTCACGCGCGAGGAGCAGAACCGAATCCGCGCCGGCGAGCTCGTCGCCCGCAACGTCACCCGTCGGGAGGGGCGCTTCGCGATGCGCGGCGGCACCAGCTGGCAGCTCGTGCACGCGCCGGTGGATCAAGTCTGGGCCGCGGTCACGGACACGCGCGCCTACCCGCACCTCATCCCCGCGCTCGAGCGAGCCCGGCTCGTGTCTCAGGACGGAGACGAGCGGGTGGTGCACATGCAGCACCGCTACTCCTTCGCGACCGCGAGCTACTTCGCGCGCGTCCGGCTCGAGCCGCAGCGGCATCACATGAGCTTCACCCTCGACCGGACGCGCCCCCACGATCTGCGCGCCGGCCGCGGCTTCATCACCCTCTCGGCCTACGAAGAGGACAACACCATCGTCACCTGGGGCGTGCTCGCCGACATCGGGGGCGGCGCGGTGCTGAGCGTGTTCGGTCCGCTCGTCGACGACTGGCTGCTCAAGGTCCCGCTCTGCGTGCGCAACCACGTCGAGCCCGGCCGGCCCGGCTGCTGACGCGGGCGGCTACCAGTAGCGCATGACGTGCGCGTAGACGCGCGCCGCCTGCTCGAGGTTCTCGAGGGAGACGCGCTCGTCGATGCCGTGCACCCGGCCGCGCTCGTTGGCGTCGAGCGTGAACGGCACGAGGCGATAGGTGGGGATGCCGCGGCGGGCGAAGTAGCGGGCGTCCATGGTGCCGGGTGTGATCATCGGTGCGACCAGCGCGTCCTCGTCGAAGGCGGTGGCCAGCGCGGCGGCGAGCCGCTCCCACGGCTCGCCTTCGGTGGGTGAGACCGGGGAGGCGCCGTTGTCGACCGTGACCGCGAGCTGCACGCGGGGGTCGTCGATGGCGCCCTCGATGGCGCGCAGGATGGCCGGCAGGTCGCTGTCCGGCAGGAGGCGGAGGTTGAGGGTGGCCACCGCGCGCGCGGGCACGACGTTGTCCTTCACGCCGGCGCGGAGCATCGTCAGGGCGATCGTGTCGCGAATCATCGCGTTCGACGCGGGGCGCTGCGAGAGCATGCTCTCCACCGCCCCGCCGAAGAGCCATCGGTTCCGCAGCGCGATCCGCTCGCCGAACGAGGCGCGCGACGAGATGCGGTCGAGGAAGGCGTCGGTGGCCGGCAGGAACCGGGCCTCCAGCTCGAGCTCGTGCAGGCGGGCGAGCGCGGTCGTGAGCACGGCGGGGGCGGCGTTGGGCTCGGGCATGCTCGAGTGACCCGCCTCGCCGTTGACGCTCACCTCGACCGTCACGAAGCGCTTCTCGCCCACCGCCACCGGCACGATGGTCGTCCCGGCCACGAAGTCGGGCGCGACGAAGGTGCCCTCGTCGAGCACCGCCCAGGGCTCCTCGAGCCGATGCGCGTGCCGGGCCAGCACCGCCCCCGCGCCCTCCGCGCCGCCGATCTCCTCGTCGGGGGAGATGAGCAGGAACACGTCGCGCCGAGGGGTGAGCCCCGCGGCCTGGAGCGCCGCGATGGCCTCGAGCTGGGCGATGGTCGCGCCCTTGTCGTCGATGGCGCCGCGGCCCCAGACGTAGCCGTCGTCGATGACCCCTCCGAACGGCGCGTGCGTCCAGCGCTCGAGCTCGTCCTCCGCCACCGGCACCACGTCCGCGTGGGACAGGAGCACGATCGGGCCGCCCTCCGTCGTCCCCGCGCGCCACCGCAGGAGCAGGATGCGCCCCTCGTAGACCGCCGCCTCGAGCCCGAGCGGCTCGGCGTAGTCGGCGATCAGCATGTCCAGGTGGGGCGGGCGCGGATCACGGCCGATGCCGGGCGGGGTGCTCGTGTCGAGCTGGATGTAGGCCGAGAGGCGCTGCGCGGCGCGCTCGGTGTCGATCTCGAGGCCGAGCGGCTCACGCCGGGTGGGCACCTCGTCTCCACCCAGCGCGCGCACCACCAGCACGGCCAGGAGCACGAGCAGCCCCGCGCCGAGTCCGACGCCGATCTTCTTCCAGTTGCCGCGCTTGCGCCGAGCCATGGCCGCGAACGGTAGCGGAGTTTCCCAGTTCGTCAGGCAGGTCGTCAGGCGGCCGCCGCGGTTGCTCTCTCGCGCGTCTGTAATTACTGTCGCCAGCCATGGCCTCTTTCGACGTCGTCTCGAAGCTGGACCACCACGAGGTGGACAACGCGCTCGACCAGGCGCGGCGCGAGATCTCTCAGCGCTATGACTTCAAGGGCACCGACACCTCGCTCGAGAAGAGCGAGGAGGGGATCTTGATCAAGACCAAGAGCGCGTCGCTCTGCGCGGCCGCGCTCGAGGTGCTGCGCGGCAAGCTCGCCAAGCGCGGCGTCTCCCAGAAGGCGCTCGACCCGGGCGCGCCCGCGCCGGCCGGGGGCGACACCTACCGCGTGCTCGTGAAGCTGCGCGAGGGCATCGACCAGGAGCACGCCAAGAAGATCGTCAAGCTCCTCAAGGACGCGAAGACCCTGAAGGTGCAGGCCGCCATCCAGGGCGACGTGGTGCGCGTCTCCCACAAGAAGCGCGACGTGCTCCAGGACGCGATCCAGCTCCTCAAGGAGCAGGACCTGCCCCTCCCGCTGCAGTACCAAAACTTCCGGGACTGACCGCCGTACTGGACCGGTCGAGGATGGGCCGCGCAAAAGGAACCAACCTCCTCCACATGTTCACGTGGGTGGAGCGGGAATTCGGCGTCAGCACGTGGGAGAAGGTGCTCCACGGGCTGAGCCCCGACGAGCAGCGCAGGGCGCGCAACATCCTCCCCGTGCGTTGGTACGACCTCGGGCTGCAGCACCGGGTCCTGCGCGCGATCGACCGCGAGCTGGGTCGGGGCGACGGCGGCCTGGTCGACGTCATCGGACGCTACGAAGCCGATCAGGATCTGTCCGTCATCCACCGCGTCTTCATGCGCATGGCGAGCCCGAGCTACATCCTCGAGCGCTCACGCGACTACTGGGGGCGGTTCTACGACACGGGCGCATGGCACGTGGAGCGCCTCGGTGGGAACCACACGCGCGGCGAGCTGCGCGGGGTCGATCCGTTCGACCCGCTCTTCGCGCGCTATCTCCACGCCTACATCTACCGCATGTTCGAGCTGACGGGGGCCAAGGATCTCCAGACCCGGTACGAGGTCCGGGACGAGGCCATGATCATGCACGGTGAGTGGTCCTGAGGCGGGAGCGCCCTCGCCGGGTGCTAACATCGCCCGCCGATGAGCGACGCGCGGACCGACGAGGAGCTGATGCGCGCGTACGTGGACGGAGACCACGAGGCCTTTCGCGCGCTCTTCGCTCGGTACGCGCCGATGCTGACCCGGCTCACCGTGCGGCACCTGCGCTCGGAGGAGCTGGCGCGCGAGGTCGTGCAGCAGACCTTCTTCCAGATGCACGCCGCGCGGCTCGACTTCAAGCCCGACCGGAAGCTGCGGCCGTGGGTCTTCACGATCGCGATGAACCTCGTGCGCGAGCACTTCCGGAAGAAGAAGCGCCGCAAGGAGACCGAGCTCGAGGACGAGCGGCTCGAGCAGCCGACGCCGGAGCGCGGGCCGATCGAGCGGCAGCAGCGCGCGGAGCTGCTCTACGCGGCGATGGCCAAGCTCCCGGAGTCGCAGCGCGAGGTGGTGGAGCTCCACTGGTTCGAGGAGCGCCCCTTCGCGGAGGTGGCTGAGATCGTGGGCGCGACCGAGGGCGCCGTCCGCGTGCGGGCCCACCGCGCCTACAAGAAGCTCAAGGACCTGCTCGGGAAGGAGCTGGGATGACCGCGATGAGCCACGTGGAAACTCCGAGCCTCCCCCACCGTACGAGGGAGCGTCCGTGATGTCCGACGTCGATCCCCAGCCCGAACCCGAGCTCGAGCGGTGGCTCTCCGAGGCCCGTGAGGTCGAGGGCGAGCGCGCCGATCCGGAGGCGCTCGACGGAATGCTCGAGTCCGTCGAGCGCGAGATCGCGCGGGCCGAGAAGAAGCCGTCGTTCTGGCTGCGCACCCGGCCCACCTGGATCCGGCGCGCGATCGCCAGCGGCGCGGCCCTCGCCATCGTCGGGCTGACCGGCGCGCTGATGCTGCGGGAGGACTTCCACGACTACCCGATGTCCTACATGGCGCTCGCGCTCGGCTCGCTCGGCGCGCTGCTCCTGCTCAGCGTGCACCAGGCGCTGCGTCCGCTGCACCGGCCCCCGCTCCAGGGCGCCCGCAAGGTCGGCGTCGTGGCGGTCACCCTCGGCGCTACCCTGGCGCTCGCGCTCTTCTCTCCCCACGAGGCGGGGGAAGCGCACGGGGTCCTCGATCACGTGAGCGGGTGTCTCTTCTTCGGGCTGCTCCTCGGGGTTCCCGTCTACTTCGTGCTCCGCCTCCTCGACCGCGGCGCGCAGGCGACGTCCCTCCTCGCGGCCTGCGCGGCCGGCCTGCTCGGCAACCTGGTGCTCCAGCTGCACTGTCCGCGCAAGGACCCCGAACACCTCATGCTCGCGCACTTCTCGGTCGTGCTGCTCTTCGTCGCCGGCCTGGGAGGGGCACACTACCTGGTCAGGCGTTTCTCACGCCGATCGGTCGACGACTGACCCCGCTGGGGCTACCCCTACTCGAGCTGGCGGATGGTGCGCCGGCTTCTAGATCTTCTGGGGGACATGCAGGCTCTCGAAACCTCGCCGCAGTCATCGCTGCGAGACGTGCTTCGCGCGCGCACCCACGGCGCGCACCGGAGCCTGGACGACTCCCTCGCGGTGAGCGATCCGGCCGTCGAGCTGGACGACTACGTGGCGCACCTCGAAGGGATGTGGACGTTCCACGCGCCCCTCGAGCGGCGCCTCCTGAGCAGCGACGTGCTCCTGACGCGTTTGCCCGATCTCGCGCTCCGGCGCAGGGCGCACCTCGCGTGGAGCGATCTGCGCGCGCTCGATCGAGACCCGGGGAAGGTGCCGTTTCCGTCCTGCACTCCGGACCTGACCTCGCTCGCGACGCAGCTCGGGGTGGCCTACGTGCTCGAGGGCTCCACGCTCGGCGGCGCGGTGCTGGCGCGGCGACTCGGCGCCCAGCTCGGCCTCGCGCCCTCGGCGCTGCGCTATCTCCACGGGTACGGTGAGCGGACGGGTGAGCGATGGCGTGCGTTCGTCCAGGCGCTCGACGACGCGGCGCTCGACGAGGAGGGAGTCGAGTCGGCCGCGTGCGCGGCGGAGGCGACGTTCGCCCACCTCGGCGCCTGGCTGCATGCCCGCGGAGCGACGCGGCGAGAGCGGAGCGAGAACGCACCACCTTCGAGGTCCGGGTCCTGACGCTTCAGCGGTAGGGACCGACCTTGCCGCGCAGGAGCTGGACGAGCTGCGCCATGCGGCTCAGGCGCTGTCCGGCCTGCGTCGCGCCCAGCGCGGGGTCGGCCCCGAGCAGGGCCGGGAGCTCCAGCATGACGCGCGTCCGGGTGATCTGGAGCGTGGCGGCGTCCTTCGTGATCGTGATCAGCAGCAGCCGCGCCTCCTGATGGAAGCCGGGCCAGGCGTCGCCCATCTCCGGGTGCCACACCGCGCGGTGCTCCAGGTCGAGCGGGGTGGGGCTCTCGACGCTCAGCCAGGTGGCGCTCGGCGCGCCCTCCTGGTCGAACGCCACGCGCGCCTCCGCTGGCAGCGAGGCCACGACGCCCGTCACGCGGAGCCGCGCCGGCTCGAGCGCGCCGTCGATGTCCGTGGTGAGCGCGCGCCAGCTGGGCAGCGCTGCCTCGAACCCGGTGGGCGGCGGCAGCTCGGAGCGGAGCTGCTCGAGCGTCCGCGCCAGCTCCAGCGAGGCCATCACGAAGCGCTCCAGACGTGCGGCGGACGTCCCCGCGTCGCGCACGCTCACGCGGAGCTCCCGATCGTCCATGCGGTGCAGGGTCGCGTTGGCGCTCGCGGGCACCAGCCGCCGGAGGACCCGCGCGACCTGCTCCTCGTCGCGCGCCACGACGTAGTGGTCGCCATCCCAGCTCGGGTCGCCGATGCGCTTGCCCGCCCCGACCATCTTCTGCACCGACGTCGCCGGCTCCACCTCGAGGTCGAGGTGCAGGTCCGGGTAGCGCAGCTCGGCCAGCAGGTGCACCCCGCCGCGCCCGCGGTGGTCCCGCCGGACGACCAGCTGGGTCTCTCCGATCCGTCCCCGGAGCGACTGCGAGGCGTAGGTCAGGCCGTGCCGAGCGCCGACGCCCTCCCAGAGCGCGCGCAGCCGATCGCTGCCCACCGTCGGGGGCGCGAGGCGGATCGGCGCGTCGCCCGCGCGCTCGCTTCGCGGCAGGACGCGGTACGGCACGCGCAGGACCAGGTCGCTCCCCCAGCGCACCCCCACCACCGCCTCGAGCTGCCACGCGAGCGAGACGAGCTGCGCCGCGTCCCCGGGGCGAGGGGAGGGCGGCATCTCGGGCTGCGCGTCGTCGGGGAGCCGGAACCGGAAGGGCAGCATCTCGCCCTCCTGCGCCTGCTCCGCGCCGAGCCGGATCACGTAGCGGTGCGCTTCGCGCTCGTAGCGCGCCGCCCCGCGGTCCCAGAGCGTCTCGACCCCTCGCAGCCCGAGCTTGATCTCGGAGTAGCGGACCTCGGCCACGTTCGACAGGGCGATCGCGCCCTCGACGACGTGGCCGACCCGGGTCCACTGCGAGCCGAGGCTGAGCTCCGCGTGCGGCGCGCCTGCGGGTGGCCCCTCGGGGCGGGACGAGAAGATCTGCGTCTGCGTGGTCAGCGGATCACGCGCGGGAGCGACGACGTGGATGTCGAACGCGACGTTGCGGTCCGGCCACCACGGGATGGAGACCTCCACGCGGAGCTCGTAGGTGATCCGCCCGGCCGCGCCGCGATAGCTCGGCGGCGCGTCGGCCGGCAGCGGCATGCGGACCTCGTGCGTATCGACCCCCCTCGGGAGGGTGGTCTCGCCCACCAGCGTCGCGCCCAGCGAGACGACGGTCTGGCTGCGCGAGACGCGGCTCTTGTCGGAGCCGACGCTCCAGGTCTCCCGGCCGACCAGGAGCACCCGCACGTGCTCGACGGGGACCGCCTCCGGGCAGTGCAGCTCGACCGTCACCGGGAAGGTGTCGCCGGGCCGGATCTCGTTCGGCACCCGCACCCGCACGCGCGGTCGCGTCTTGATGAGCCCCATCGCGCGCCCGACGGTATCAGGTCATGCTCCGCGCCGTGAGCCCGCTCGAGCTGCCTGGACTGCCCTTCACTGGACCCGACCCCGCGGCCCGCCGCCGCGCCGTGCGCGAGGCGTCCGACGACGACCTCGTCGAGGCGTGTGTGTCGTTGGCCCGCAGCCTGCGCGAGCCGGACCTCGCCCCGCTGGCGCGCGCGGCCGGTCTGCCCCTCGCGGAGGTCGTCGCCTCTCCCTTCGCGGTGCGCGCGGTCGCCCTCGGGGTGCAGGTGGGCGCGACGTCGAGGCATCGGGAGCTCCGCGCGAGCGTCGACTGGACCGAGCACCTCGCGCCCGAGGTCGCCGACCCCGAGCACGACGTCTGGGACCGCGGCGTGCTCGCGACGGGCAAGTACCAGGGCTTCACCGCGGACGCGCCGCACGCCATCTACGACCCCGCGCACGTGAGCAAGTGGGGACCGCACGAGATGATGCACCGCGCGGCGGGCTTCTTCTGGCGCCCCGGGCTGACCCGCTGGGAGCTCTACCTCTCGGCGCGCCTCAACGAGCTGGCGCCGGTCGTGCTCTGGTACGGCCCCGAGCAGGTGATGCGCCTCGAGGAGGGGGCCTTCGACCGCAAGGCGGCGGGCGCGTCTCCGGCCGCGCGTCTGGCGCACGCCCGCTGGCGGGTCGAGGACGACGCGGCGCTCGTGGCGCGGGCGCGCCGGACGGTGGCGCAGCTCTCGGCCGGGATCGCGCACTTCGAGCGCGAGCTGTCGGCCATCGACGCGGAGCGCGCGCGAGGGGTCCGCGTGCCGGCCCCGCACCCCTTCCTCGACAGCTCGAGCGACGCCACCGCGTACGTCGTCGGTCACCACGCGCGCCTGACCAGCCCGGACGTCGCGGCGGCGCTCTCGATCGTGCCGGAGGAGACGCGCGCGAGCGACATCGGCGTCTACCGCGACCGGGTGGAGGCGCTCTTCGATCGGCTCCTGTTCACGCCTCTGCGCGTCGACTACGAGGAGGCGGCCGAGCGCCGCGCGCGGCGCACGGTCTGGGACCTCCTCTTGCGGGCGGGGCACCTCGGCGACGGCGCGGACGAGGACCTCGAGGACGACTACGCGGACGCCGCGGCGGTGCTGCGCGGCGCGCCGTGCGACGTCGACGCGTGGCGGGCGCGCATCCGGGACGCGCTCGGCCGGGAGCGAGCGGCGGTGGTGCTGGCCGATGGCTCGTCGGAGGGTCGCGCCCTCGACGCGCTCGCCGACGGCGTCGGGCAGGTGGTCCCCTGCGCCTGGGCCCTCCTCGATCAGCCGGACGCGCTCGCCCGCTTCGCCGCGAGCGAGGCCATCCTCGACCGCGCGCCGCTCCACCTCCGCGCCTGCGCGTGGCTCGAGGGCGCGCCGCCCGCGGTGCGCGAGATGGCTGCGTTCGAGGCCGCGATCGCGGGCGCGAAGCGGGACGACGGAGTCGAGCGCCTGTGCGCCGATCCCGACCACCTGCCGGACCTGCTGGACGGCCGCGTCATGAAGAGCGGCGCCTTCGGCCTCGTTCACTGCGAGCACGACGTGTTGACGGCTCACGCGGCGTTCGCCGAAGGCGAGCTGACCTCGCCCGCGCGCGCGCCCGTCACGCTGCTGGTCGGAGCCTTCTTCGACGAGGTGAGCGTGGTCCCCCTCCCCGACGCGGTCGCGCGGGTCTGGGCTGCGCTCGAGGGGGCGGCCGAGGCGGGGGAGATCGTCGCCGCGATCGACGCGGACCTCGACGCGCCGAGCGAGGGCTTCCCGACGAGCGGCGACGCGTGGATCCGCGAGCTCTGCCTCGCGGGCGCGCTCGGCTACTCCCCTCGCTGACCGGCGCTGGTCATGCGTTCTCTATGGATCTTTCGTTGCTCGCTCCGGTAGCTTGGCTTCCGAGAGAGGGAGGGAAGATGACGATCACGCTACACCACTACGATTACTGGCCGCAGTCCATGGCCGTGAGGATCGGGTGTCAGGAGGCGCAGGTGCAGCCCACCATCGCCGTGACCCTGCCGTCGAGCGACCCCGCGCTCTCGCCTCCGAAGCTGATCGACACCGTGAGCTGGAACCAGCAGCCCTACGAGGTGTGGGGCGGGCTCGGGGGCCTGGGCTACATCCAGGAGCGGGCGCCGGGCATCGACTACATCCCGCCCGTGCCGTGCCTCGTCCCCTTGACGTTGAAGTGGACCGGGTGGGGCTCGCGCGTCCTCGTCCCCGCGGTGCAGACCCTCCTGATGGAGGGGCTGGTGAACTTCCCGGGCGACCCCAGCGCGTTCAGCCGCGCGTGGACCGCCGCCAAGGACGCGGTCTCGTTCCTCGAGCCGCAGGTGCCGGACAAGGGGAAGTTCCTGAACTTCGAGGCGAGCCACCAGGCGCACTCCGCTGGCGTCTACAGCATGGCCGATCTCACCGTCGGCGTCGCGCTCAGCTACCTGCGCATCCTCGACCCGAGCGACCAGTTCTTCACGAGCTCGGCTTTCCCCAGGGTCTTCGACTACCTGGCGCCGCTCGAGCAGAGGGCCCCGTGGACGCAGTTCCTCGGTCCGCTCACGCTGACCCCGAACCCGCCCGAGCTGATCAAGCGACCCTGACCACTCCTGCTCACATGTCGTGAGCGAGGCGGAAGCCGAAGGTCACGTAGGTCTCGTCGGGCCCGAGGAGGCTCCTGCGCCCGATCCGACACTGGACGGGCGCGGCGGGCCACGCGCCGCCCCGCACGATACGTTGTCCATCGATCTCGGTCGAGGTGTGCTCCCGTACGAGCCCGGCCGCGTCGAGCACGCCGAAGGGCGACCGATCCCGGGGATAGGAGCCGACCGGGCACGGCCCGGCGCGCGGGGCGCTCGTCAGCATGCGACAGAGCGACGGGTCGAAGCCGTCTCCCCACGGGAAGACGCGCCCGTCCCCGCCCCCCGCCGCGACCTCCCACTCGTCCGAAGTCGGGAGCCGGACCAACCGACCGGTCTGCGCGCTACGCCACCGTGCGTAGGCGTCGGCGTCGCTCGCGGAGAGCATGCACACCGGCCAGTCGGCGCCGATCTCGTCGCCGTCCGGGTCGGTGAAGGGCACCTCGTAGCGGCCGTTCGCGGGCGTCCAGTAGGGCGTGTTGCCGATCCGAGGCGCGCGGCGCGCGGCCTCCTCGTCGTCGAGGGCGTTCAGGAACGCCGCGTACTCCTTCATCGTCACGAGGTGGGTCGCGATGGCGAAGCCGCGGAGCGTGATCTCGGCGCGGGGCCCCGCCTCGGGCGCCAGCCGATCTCCGCCGACGAGGTAGGCGCCCCCGGGCACGTAGACGAAGCCCTCCTCCACCGCGCCCATTTCGGGCAGGCGCACCTTCAGGTTGCGCCGCTCGCCGGGTGCGAGGCGGAACGTCGCGCGCACCGCCGGCCGATCGGGCAGACGGAGATCGGCGGCGTACGCGCCCGGGGTGAGCTCGGGGCCCGAGGCCGCTCGCTCTTCCCACAGAGGCCCGCGCTCGACGAACCGCACGACCGACACCGTCGCGCCCAGAGGGGTGCTCTCCACCGTGAGGTGCGCGGGGTCGTCGAGCCGCGCCTCGGCGCGCTCCCGGTCGTGCTGCCGTGCGATCGCCTCGAGATCGGCCGCGGTCGAGCTGTCGCCGTTTCGTCGCAGCTCGCTCGCGCGGGACAACAGCAGCTCGATCAGCGCCTCCCGCGCGGGCTGAAAGCTCGGGTCTTCGCGCACCCCGCTGATCAGCCGCCCGTAGGCCTCCCAGAACGCGGCGCGCGCGCGCGCCTCGAGCGCCTCGACGTCGCCCAGCTCGTCGAACAACGCCTCGCGCTCCGGGACGGCGGTCACGGGGAGCTCCGCGAGCCTCCGCTCCGCGTCCGCGCGACGGTCCCGCGCCTGCGCGCCGAGCCGATCGTGCTCGAGCTGATGGGCGCGCGAGGTCTCGAGCCGCTCCTCCGCGGTGGCGCGTCGACGCGCGGCCTCCCGGGAGCCCTCCAGCGCCTCGGCGACCGCGTCCCGGAGCGCGCGCACCGAGTCGAAGCGGTCGTCGGGTTCCCGCGCGAGGGCTCGCATGCAGGCGGGCTCGAGCGCGGCGACGATCGGCCGGTCCGGCACGACCTGCGTCGGCGGCACGACCTCGGCCAGGATCGTCGCCGCGATCAGCGCCGCCGTGTGATCGCCCGCGAAGGCGCGTCGGTAGGTGAGGATCTCGTAGAGGATGGCGCCGAGCGAGAAAACGTCGCTGCGCGCGTCCACCTCCTCGCGCGCGCCTCGGGCTTGCTCGGGAGACATGTACCCGGGCGTGCCGACGACGGATCCGACGATGGTGATCTGCTCGCCGCTGTCGGACTTGATCCGGTCGGGACCGAGGCCGGGTCCGACGTCCACGTCGCCGACGCGCGCCAGGCCCCAGTCCATCACGAACGCCTCGCCGTAGCGGCCGAGCATGATGTTGTCGGGCTTGAGATCGCGGTGCAGCACGCCGCGGCTGTGGGCGTACGCGACCGCGTCGCAGACCTTGGTGAACACCAGCAGCAGCTCGGCGGGGCCGAACGCGCGCGCCATCGTCCCCTCGCCGCGCGCGAGCGACTGGAGCACCTCCGCCAGCGAGCGTCCCTCGACCAGGCGCATCGTGAAGCGGGTCTGCCCCTCCTCGTCGTGGTCGAGGTCGTAGACCGGCACGATGTTCGGATGCTCGAGCTGCGCGGTCGCGCGCGCCTCCTGCTGGAAGCGCGCTGCCGCGCGCTCGCCCTCGCCGAGCCGCGTCTTCAGCGCGACGCGCCGACCGAGCCGCTGGTCCTCGGCGAGGAAGACCCGCCCCATGCCGCCGCGCCCGATCTCGTGCTCGATCCGGTAGCGCCCGTCGCCGGGTCGCGGACCGGACGGCTCGGAGCGAGGAACGGTGCTCGCCCCTTCCGCACGCTCCCCCTCTCCGTCGCCCACCGTCTCCAAGCTCGGTGTGCGGGCCGGTGTCCCCCCGTCCTCCTGCACACCGCAATCCTGCCTCAGACCGGCCAGGCTGCGATAGTGAGCGTTTCTTGTGTCTCTAGACTGGTGTCTCTAGCTGGTGTCTTTAGATCGGGTGTCTCTAGATGAGGTACGCGATATGACTCGGGCGCTTGCCGAAGGCGATGTGCTCGGTGGCCATCACGCGGGCGTGGTGAATGTCCTCGCCCGGCACCGCGGGCTCGGGCTTGGGCGTCTTCTCGAGCTCCGACAGCTCGTTCGGGCGCGCCACCATGACCGGGACGTGCGCCGTGCGGACCAGCTGCTCCGCCACCGACCCGAGCAGCATCTTCTGCACCCCACGGCGGCCGTGGGTGCCGACGAAGATCGCGTCCGCGTCGATGTCGATCGCGACCTGATGGATGGCTTCGGCCGGCTCCTTCGAGAGGCGCACGTGGAAGAAGATGTGCTGCTCCCACTGCTCGGCGAGCGCCTCGCAGTGGTCGACCACCCGCTTTCGGAGCGCCTTGTAGGCCTCGTCTAGGTGACGGTTGACCTCCTCCAGGTGGTTCTTGACGCGCTCGGTGATCACGAAGACCGGGTGGAGCTCGCTCGTCTCCAGCCGCCGCGCGTATCGGATGGCTTCGTCGAGGGCGACGTCTCCGACCTCGGTGAAGTCGACGCCCACCACGATTCGAATCGCCCCGTTGGAGGACGCACCTGTCTTGCTCGTGTCTTCGCTCATGGACTCCTCGCGTTCGAGCGGCAGGTACGCACGCGCCCGCGGGGTGCAATCCGGCCAGGGGTCAGCTGACGAGCGAGTCGATCAGCGGCTCGAGAGCGTGGCTGGACAGGAGCAGTGTCCGGTGATGAGGGCGCAAGAACCCCTCCTCGACGACCCGGTCGAGCATCGCGAAGAGCGGGTCCCAGTATCCCTCGAGGTTCCAGACCCCGATCGGCTGCGCGTGGATGCCGAGCTGGGCCCAGGTCAGCGCCTCGAAGAGCTCGTCCAGCGTCCCGTGCCCGCCGGGCAGGGCGAGGAACGCGTCGCTGAGCGCCGTCATCAGCGCCTTGCGCTCGTGCATGCCCTCGACGACGTGCAGCTCGCTCAGCCCGGGGTGCGCCAGCTCGCGGTCGACCATCGAGTGCGGGATCACGCCGATCACCTCGCCGCCGGCCTCGAGCGCGGCGTCCGCCACCGCGCCCATGCAGCCGACCGACGCGCCCCCGTAGACCACGCCGACCCCACGCTCGGCGAGGGCGCGTCCCACCGCCCGCGCGCCCTCGAGGTAGATGGGCCGGGACCCGGGAGACGAACCGCAGAAGACGCACACGCGCATCTCTTGCCTCTACCACGAACTCGTCGCGAGGGGCGTCAGGGGCGGGCGGGCGGATAGGCGCGCGGAGGACAGGCGCCGCGCTCGGCGTGGTGGCGCGCGCGCTGCCCCTCCGTGTAGCGGACGCAGAAGGGCCGGGCCTGGAGGATCACCACGCGGCGATCGGCGCCCGCGACCAGGAACTCCACGTCCACCGAGTTGGCCCGGCCGGACCAGTAGGGCGTCAATGCGAAGTCGAGGCGGCGCAGCGCGTCGTGCAGCTGCATCAGCTCGGGCTCGCCCAGGAGCAGCGCCCCGTCCCCGCGCGTCGAGCGGCTGACCAGCTCCAGCTCCGGGCCGTCGTCCGCGTAGGTGTAGATGAGGTGCTGCTCGGGGATCTCGTCGCCGCCCGCGCCCGTCACGCTGCCGCCGAGCGCCTGGGCGTTGATGAAGTAGCCGGGGCGCGCCTCGTAGAAGGGGTTGGCGGTGATCGCGACGCCGTTGGCCACCGCGCCGTCGACGAAGGGCTGGATCAGCACGCCCATGGCCACCTCGCGGTGATCGATCCGGTACCAGTCGCGCTCCTCGTACGCGCCCGAGAGCCAGACGCTCGCCCACACCCGCCGGAGCGCGTCCGCGATCTCCGCCTCCGACGCGCCGCCGCTGACCACGATGGAGCGGTAGAGCCCCGCCCCCGTGAAGCCCGGGAGGTCCTCGGCGTTGGTGCTCGAGCGGAAGATCACGCGCGGCTCTCCGGGGAACGCCGCGATCCGTCGACGAAGGTCCCGCAGCAGCGCCGGGTCCACGGCCGAGCGCTCGATCACCGCGCGCAGCTGGGCCAGGTTCTCCGCCCGGGCACGCGGGTCGGAGCGGAAGGTGTCGTCGGCGAGCATCGCGTCGAGCCCGTCCGCCAGGTGGTGCCGCGAGAGGTGCCGGAGGTAGTGAAAGAACGGCACCGCGAACCCGCCGGGGGTCGGCAGCCCCATCGCGCAGACCTCGCCGAGCTGCGCCGCCTTCGCGCCGATGCGGGGGGCGTCGCCGATGCGCGCGTCGCACACGTCCTGGAGCGCGCGGTGGCCGCGATCGATCTGCGGGGTCAGCGCCTGACTCGGCCGCCGGGCCGCCCACGAGCGCTCGGCCTCGTCGCGGGTCGCGGGGCGGATCGCGTGCTCCTGCGCGGCCACGTCGAGCCGCACGAGCTGGCCCTCGAGCGCGCTCAGGGCGGGCGTCGAGAGCGCCTCACGCAGCCCCATGTTCGGGGTGCCCCGCGTGGCGCAGAGGATCGCGAGGTGCCCGAGCGGCGCCTGCAGCTCCTGGCTGATCACCGCGCTGACGACGGGGATCTCGTCCGGCAGCTGCTCGAGCACGAGGATGTCGGTGGGCAGGACCGCCGCCGTGTCGAGCGGGCCCCGGATGAAGCGCAGCGTGCCGAAGGCGACGCCCTCCGTCAGCGGCTGGTAGCGCACCCCGCGGAAGACCTCGGTCGCGCTGACCCGCGGGAGCCGCTCGCCCAGCTCCGCCGTTCGGCGCTCGTGCAGCGGGCTGATCGCCCGGTAGCGCAGCCGGTCGCCGAAGTAGACGGCCCCGCGGACCTGCTCGAACGCCTCCAGCACACGCGGGCCGTCCAGGTTGTCGCCCGCCACCATCTCGAGCGCCCAGAGATCGGGATCGAGGTAGTGCACGAGCGTGCCCATCACGAAGCGCCGCTCCGGTCGACGGTACTCGCGCACGTTGAAGTCGCCGTGGCTCTCCGAGACGTGCAGCACGTCCCGCGCGAAGTGGTAGTGGATCTCGAAGCGCTCGGTGTCGGTGAACCAGATCCGCCGCTCGTCCTGCAGGTCGATCAGGAACTTCACGATCTCGGTGTGCGCGAAGGTCTCCGTCTCCGGCCGCGCGGCGAGCCGCGCCCACGTGCGGGCGTCGTCGATGCGATGGCTCGAGGCGAGGCGCTCCGCGGGCGGGGCCGTGGTCTGCTGGGCGGGAGGGATCTCGGGCTCGCTCGTGAGCGGGCCGCCCGACCGAAGCGCGCTCTGCGGGCCGGCGCATGCGACGGCGAGGAGGACGAGGAGCGGGGGCAGGCGGCGCACGTCGTAGAGCATACGCGTCC
>SHBB01000078.1 GCA_004213565.1 Sandaracinaceae bacterium | reverse complement strand
CCTCGGGGATGCCGACGTCGGCGCGCTTGACGAGGCCGTGCACCTCGAGCGCCACCGCGGGGAGGACCGGCGGGTGGTAGTCGGGCGCGCCGAACACGCGCCGCAGGTCTTCTCCCACCTCCTCCGGGCTCAGCCAGCCCCCGTGGGAGACCGAGGCGACGCCCCGCCCGTAGTTCTGATCGTTGCGAGCGGCATCCATACGGGAGCCGAACGGCAGCGGCGAGGGCCGCTGAAGCGCGCCCTCGGCTATTTCGCCCGCGCCTCGGGCCGGGGCGGATCGGCGACCTCTTTGTACGCGCCGTCGGTGCGCGCATACACGGCCCGCGGCTGGGCCGCCGGCCCGCGGAGCGCGCGCTTGAGCGGCCGATAGCCGTCGGTCATCGGGATGGCGTCGACGAGGCGGACGAGCCGCGGCCGCTCGTGAGGTTGGAGCTTCTCGTCCACCAGGCGCTCGAGCCGGCGCAGGTCCAGCTCGCCATCGCGCGGCACGATGGTGGCCACGACGACCTCGCCGTCCTCGCCCGGGAGGCGGTGACCCGACACCGCGACCATCGCCACGTCGCCGCGGCGGTAGAGCAGGTCCTCGATCTCGCGCGTGTAGACCGGGCCGCCGGACGTCCGGACCGTGTCGCTCACCCGGTCGACGTACCAGAAGTCCCCGTCCGCGTCCTGACGCACGAGGTCGCCCGTCTTGAACCAGGCGTCCCCGCGCTCGAAGACGTCGTGCGCGATCCGCGCTCGGGTGGTCGCCTCGTCGAGGTAGCCGTCGAAGCCCGCCATGGGGTGGCCGCGGTCGACGCGCGCGATGAGCATCCCGGGCTGATCCACGCCCGCGCGCTGCACGAAGCCTTGCTCGTCGCGGACGAAGTCGTCGGTCTCGAACGCGTAGAGCGCCACCGACATGTCCGTCGCGCCGGGGAGCGGACGGCCGAGCGCGGCGACCTTCTTGCCGCTCGCGTTGGCGAGGACCGCGTTGCCCTCGGTCGTGGCGTAGAACTCCATCACGCCGACCTTGAAGCGCTGCTGAAGGCGCTCCCAGACGTCGCGCCGCATGCCGCTGCCCGCGAAGAGGCGCACCGGGTTCTTGACGTCGTTGAGCTCGGGCGGCGCGTCCACCAGCGCCCGGCACATCTCGCCCGCGTAGAAGACCACGGTGGCACCGTAGCGGCGCGCCTCGTTCCAGAAGTGCTCGGGGGCGAAGCGCGCGCCGAGGGCCAGCCGCGAGCCGCCGACGAGCGCGCCGCCGACGGAGACCAGGATGCCCGCCGCGTGGTGCAGCGGCAGGACGCAATACACGGTGTCGTTCGGATCCAGGCTCGCGCCGGCCGCCGCGCCGAGCGCGCTGAACGCCCAGCGCCGGTTCGTGATGCGGGCCGCGCGCGGCTCCTCGGCGCGCCCCGCGGTGAGCAAGATCATCGCCTCGTCGCTCGCGCGGCCCGCGTTGGGCTCGTAGTCCGGCGGCAGATGCACCTTCGCGGGGTCGATGTTCTCCATGTCGCCGACGCCGTCGGGGATCTCGCGCGCGGCGCCGTAGGGCCCGCCGAGCGCGAACACGGGGCCCTCGAACGCGTCCCGGGCCGCGCGCACGTTCTCCGGGTCGGCGATGAGGTGCTTGACCTGGCCGACGCTCAGGGCGCGCTCGAGCGAGGCGCGCTTCATCTCGGGGCTGAGCAGCACCGCCGTGGCCCGCATGCGGTTGAGCGCCGCGACGATGGACAGGTACGTCGGGCGGCTGCGCATCAACACGCCGACCCGATCCCCCGGCTTCACGCCGATCTCGAACAGCCCGCGCACGATGGCGTCCACGCGCCGGTCGGCGTCCGCGTAGCTGAACGCGCGCCCCTTCCAGAGGAAGAACGTGGCGTCGGGCATCTCTTCGGCCTTCTGCGCGAGCTCGCGACCGAGGCTGACGAGCGTGTCGCTCCGGATCTTGCGAAGTCGGCTCAACCGCGGGAGCTGCCAGCGCAGCGTGTCGATGGCGGAGCTGACGTCCTCGCTCACCCGCCCGAGGCTCTTGACCGCCTCCTCCACCGCGTCGGTCGCGAAGTCGTAGAAGTCCTCGACGTCCAGATCGAGCTCGTCGAACGCGACGTCGTCGATGTCGTCGATGGGCGCCTGCGCCTCTTGCTCGCGGAGCAGCTCGGGCAGCTCTCCGCCGCCGTCGACCCAGCGCATCCAGCCCGACACGGTGGGCCACGTCTGCGCGAGCGCCTTGCTGCCCACCACCAGGCCGAGGTGACCGGCGCGCAGGCCGACCTCGCGAACGTCGGCGTTGAGCGCCGCGCCGGTGATGGCGCGCACCGCGGCGGGCTTCGCGATGTCGTCGGTGAGGCCGACGAAGAAGAGGATCGGGCAGGTCAGGTCCGCGAGGGTGACGGTGCGGCCGTCGATGACGAAGCCGCCCGACGCCATGCGGTTGGCGACGATGAACTCGTCGATGAAGGTGCGGAGCGCGGGCCCGGGCCAGGCGACGAAGCCCTCGCCGCCCAGGAAGCGGCGCCGGGTCTCGCGCTTCTCGAGCGCCTGTCGGTCGTGGAGCTTGGCCACGAAGTCGACCACCTGCTGCAGCTCCTTCTTCGGGCTGACCATCTTGAAGCCGATGCTGGTCAGGAACCCGGGGAGCCCCTCGAGCTCGTTGAGCGGCCGCTCGATCACGGTGCGCAGGCCGCCGATGAGCTTCTCCGCCACCTGATCGCTCATCGGCACCGGCGTGTTCTTCCGGATGTCGACGGGGCTGCCGAAGGTGATGATCGACGCGAGGCCTTCCGTCCGACGATAGGCCGCGGCCTGGTAGCAGAACATGCCGCCCTGCGAGTAGCCGGCGAGGTGCACGTCGCGGTCGCACGCGTCGCGCACGCGCTGGATCGCGTCGTCGCAGGCGCGCACGTGGTCGTCGAGGGTGCGCTTCATCCCGCCCTCGATCTGCTCGGGGGCGCCGAAGTCGATCAGCCACACGTCGACGCCCTGCCCCAGCAGGTAGCTGACCGCGCTCACGTCGGGCGACATGTCGTAGATCTCGCTCGTGACCATGAGCGGGGGCACGAGGAGGAGCGGCACCCGGTCCACGGCCTCGTCGCGCTCGATGCCCTCGTAGCGGCGCAGCGAGTACATGCGGTCGCTGTGCACGACGTCGTAGGCGGTGCGGTGAGGCGCGGTCAGCCGACCGACGCGCACGATCTCGGCCGCGTTCGCATAGCTGCGGCGGAGCACCTTCAGGGTCCGTCCGAGCGCGGAGCGACGCTTTCGCTTGGCCATGAGCTGTCTGTATCCCCTCGCTCGCGATGCTATCAAGCCGAGCATGCCCGAGCAGGTCGCCGTCGTCGACGCGGACAACCGGTTCCTTCGCTGGACCGATCGCGCCGAGGTGCACGACCGACGCCTGCCGCATCGGAGCGTACAGGTCCTGCTCTTCGATCCCGCGGGGCGGCTCGTGCTGCAGCGCCGACACGCGGCCAAGCGCACCTACCCCGGCCACTGGGACATCTCGGCGTCCGGACACGTCGAGGCACCGGATTACCCAGACCTGGAGGCCCCCGACGCCGGGCTCGACGCGGTGTACGACGCGGTCGCGGCGCGCGAGCTCGAAGAGGAGCTGGGCGTGCGCTGCCCGCTGACGCGCCTCGGCGCCTTCGGGCCGGAGCCGGGCGTGCACTACGAGCACCTCGTGCTCTACCAGGGGCAGAGCGACGGCCCCTTCGTGGCGCAGCCCAGCGAGGTCGCGGAGGTCGCGCGGTTCACCCCCGAGGCGTTCGACGCGCTCGTCGGCTCGGACGACCTCGTGACGCCCTCGGTGCGCTGGTTCGTCTCCTGGGCCCGGAGCCACCGCATCTGGTGATATGCTCCCGCGCCGAGCATGAGCGGGCCCAGCGAGGAAGAGAAGACCGACCCGAACGTCGCGATCCCGGACGACGGCGAGGATCCGACGATCGAGGGCACGATGGAGGTCCTCCTACCCGAGCTGCGCAAGGCGGGGCTCGACCTGCCCGAGCCTCGGCCCCGGCCCGCGTCGAAGCCGCCGTCCACGCCGAGCTCGCGCATCCCGCCCCGCGCTCCGGCGCCTCCGCGCTCGTCGCCGCCGGCGCCGCCCCGATCGTCGCCCCCCGTGTCGCGGGCCGCGTCGGCGCGAGTGTCGTCGTCGGCGCCCTCGCCTTCGCGGCCTCCCAGCCAGCCGCGGCCGAACAGCGTGCCCCCGGCGAGCATGCCCAAGCCGAGCGACCCGCCTCCGCCGCGCCGTGACCCGAGCGCGCGGCCTCCGCAGCGCCAGCGCCTCGCGCAGATGGACACGCAGCTCGACCAGGCCCGCAGCGCGGTCGCCCGCCAGCGGCACGAGCTGGACGAGCTCCGCACGCGGCTCGAGGCGAAGGAGGAGCGCCTCGACGCCCTGCTCGCCGAGCTCGCCGAGAAGGGCGCCACGTCGCCCGACGGCGTCGAGGGTCAGCTCCGCGACATGGAGCAGCGCCGCGACTCGCTGGCCGAGGAGCTGCGCCGCCGCTTCGCCGAGGCCGACCTCACCCAGGCGGAGCAGGCGTCTCGTTTCGCGTCGCTCGAGGACCGCCTCGACCACCTCGAGGAGGGCGGCGAGATCGCGCGGGTGCGCATGCGCCTGGAGCGCGTCGGCCACCAGCTCGGCGCGATCGAGGGCCGGGTCGAGCAGGTGGCGGGCGAGCAGCGCGAGCTGCGCGAAGCCCTCGCCGAGCGCGGCTCGATGACGGCGCGGGTGGAGCGGCTGGAGTCGCTCTTCGAGGAGCTCGCCGAGGAGCTCCGTCACGACCGCAGCGGCGACCTGGTCGACGAGCTGCGCGCCCAGCTCGACGACATGCGCGCGCTCGTGCTCAAGACGGGCGACGACGAGAAGGCGCTGCGGGAGCGGATCGAGGCGCAGGGGCGCCAGCTGACCGAGATCCGAGACAGCATCGCGCCGCCCGCCGCGGGGCCGCCGCCGGACGGCGACGACCTCACGCGCATCAAGGGCGTCGGTCCGAAGTACGCCAAGGCGCTGTACGCGATCGGGGTGACCCGGATCGCGCAGGTCGCCTCGTGGCAGGACGACGACGTGCACCGCGCGGCCACCCAGCTCGGCGTCAAGGCCGGGCGCGTCCGCGCGTGGATCCGCTCGGCGGGCGCGATCGGCTGACGCCTACCGGAACGCGCCGAGCGAGCGCGGCGGGGTCGCGCACGCGTCCAGGAGCGCGACGCCGGCCGCGAACGCCTCTCGGGTCGGCAGCAGCTCCCAGGTGAGGAGCAGCCGGCGCTCGTCGGCCTCGAGGAGACACTCACCGACCGCGCTCAGGTGACGACGCGCCGGCTCGGGCACGAGGCCGCGTGGGATCCCCTCCCCGCTCGGGAGGGCGCCGTCGAAGGGCTCCACGTCGTCGCGCTCGAGCTTGCGCGCCGCGCGCAGGATGACGCCGCCCGTCGCCAGCCGGGCCCGCACGTCGACCCGGCCCTCCTTCGTCTCCACCGACAAACGCGCCGGGCTGGGCCGTTCCCAGCGACCCGAGACGGGCGTGAAGCGCGCGTCGGGGTGCTCCGCGTAGCGAGCGAGCGTCGCCGGCCCGTAGCTCGCGAGCGCGCCGGTGACGTCCAGCATCACCTCGAGCTTCGCGTGATCGCGCAGCGCGCCGGTCGTGGTCAGCGTCACGAGTCCGCCCGTGGACTCGATGCGCGCCGGCCACAGCCCCCCGACCAGGCGCTCCATGGTCTCGGTGGAGAAGACCTCGCGGACCGCGTCGGCGTCCTCGCACTTCACGACGAAGTCGTCGTCGAAGCGGGCGTGGCCGAGCGACACGTCCTGGAAGCCGATCATCGCGCCGACCGTCGCGAGCACGCCCTTGGGAGAGACCTTGAAGCTGGGCGCGTCGCGGAGCGAGAAGCGGGCTCGGGCGCGCGTGTAGGTCTGCGAGCTCTTCCCGGAAGAGACCACGTAGGTGTCGAGGTAGACCAGCGCCTGCCCCACCTGCACCTCGACCGCGGCGTGCTGCTGCTTGAACAGGCTCGTCTTGGCCGGGTGGTACGTGCCGCCCCGCTCGGCGGCGAGCGCGCGCCAGGTCGCCTCGCGCGCCTTCTTCTGCCGATGGCCGTACCAGGCGACCCCGCCCGCGACGGCGAGCGCGGCGGGGACCGCGATCAAGGTCACCGGATCCATCACCTCGAGCGTAACGCACGAGGCGGCCCTACATACGTGAGGCATGCGGCGATTCATCCCCCTCTTGCTGGCCGGCCTCCTCGCCGGCTGCACCGGCGGCCCGAGCGCTTCGGCGCAGGACGGCGCGCGACAGGACCGCGAGCGACCGGCTCGGTTCAGCGACCCGCCGATCGGCGAGCGGCTCTCGCTGAGCGAGGCCGAGTGGCGCGAGCGGCTCACGCCGGAGGAGTTCCACGTCCTCCGCGAGGAGGGCACCGAGCGCGCCTTCACCGGCCGGTTCCACGATCACCACGAGCACGGCGTCTACCGCTGCGCGGGCTGCGGGGCCCCGCTCTTCCGCAGCGGCGACAAGTTCGACAGCGGCACCGGGTGGCCGAGCTACACGCGCCCCGTCGACCGACGGCGCGTCCGCGAGGTCACCGACCGCTCGCTCGGCATGGCGCGGACCGAGGTCGAGTGCGCGCGCTGCGGCGGCCACCTCGGGCACGTCTTCCGCGACGGCCCGGCCCCGACGGGGCTGCGCTACTGCATCAACAGCGCCTCGCTCGACTTCGAAGCCACCGAGGAGTAGAGCACACCTCAAAATCTCGGACCGAGCATGGCCGAGCGCGACGGGTCCCAGCCGTGGCTGGGCGCGACGAGGAAATGCCGGGTATTTTCGAGGAGCGAACGGCCGCGGCTGGGGCCCGTCCCGCCGGCCAGGCGACGGGAGAGTTTTGAGATGTGCTCCAGTCCCCCGCCCGTGCACGAGCATCGGGTTCACATCTACTACGAGGACACCGACCACTCCGGCGTCGTCTACCACGCGAACTACCTGAAGTACTTCGAGCGCGCGCGTGAGCACCTCATCGGCGTCCGGGAGCTGAGGCGGCTGCTCGAGGAGGACGGCGTGGGCTTCGTCGTCTACAAGGCCGATCTGACCTACCGGCAGGGCGCGGTCTTCGGCGACGAGGTCACCATCCGCACCGAGGTGGAGATGGAGAGCGCCTACCGCGCGATCTTCCACCAGCGCGCGCTGCGAGGCGAGGAGCTGCTCGTGGACGCGAAGATCCACCTCGTCTGCGTCGACGCGGACAAGAAGCTCGTGCGGCTCCCGCCGTCCGCGCTCACGGCGATCGTTCAGCCCTGAATCGAAGCCGCGCGCGAGGCGAGCCAGTCGCGCACCGCGTGCCCGGTGCCCATCGGCCAGGGGCGCAGCTTCTCGGGCAGGATGCGCTTGAAGGCCTCGAGCTCCGCGCCGAGCGTGATCTCTCCCTCGGCGCGCACGTGGTACGCGATGAGCAGCTCGTTCCGCATCGAGAACGGGTAGTGCCCGACGAACGACTGCACGACGGCGTCGAGCCCGAGCTCCTCCTTCACCTCGCGCACGACGGCCTCGGACGGATCCTCGTCCTTCTCGAGGAAGCCCGTGACGAGCCCGAAGAACTTCGCCGGCCAGCCGGGCTGGCGGACGAGGATGACGTCGCTGCGGTGCTCGACGATGGCGGCGACGACCGGCGTCGGGTTGTCGTAGAAGATCCAGCCGCAGTCGGCGCAGACCTGCCGCGCGCGCGGGGTGCCTTCGTCGTCGATGTCGCGCGTCTCGAGCTTCGTGCCGCAGCGCATGCAGTGGGCGTCTCGCATCACCGTGATCGTGGGGCGTGTGGGCGCCGCCCGCCACCCTCGCGTGTCTGCGGGCCGATCGGCGACACCGTCGTAACGGAGGGCGCGGGCGGCCGTCGTCTACGATGCCCTCATGAGACGACAGGCGTGGTGGGTGGTCGGCGCGATGGTCCTGGCGTGCGCGTGCGACGGCGGCGTGGGTGAACCGGACGGCGCGATGGCGCGCGTCGATTCCTCCATCGCGGGGGACGACGACGCCGGCGCAGATCGAGACTCCGGGTCGCGACCCGCTGACGGCGGGCCCCTGATCGACGACGCCGGCCCGGCCGATGTCGACGCCGGCCCGCCGGCGTGGGTGTTCGAGGAGGTCGATGGGCTGGTCGCGTTCGAGGCCGAGCACTTCTCCACCAATGACGACCAGGGCACGCCGCGCGCCTGGTACCTGACGGCCGAGGGCACGATCCCCGGCGTCACGCCGGACCCGGACGAGCCGCACCACGAGAGCGCGAGCGGCGGCGCCTACCTCGAGGGCCTCCCGGACACCCGGGTCACGCACGACGATCCCATCCGCAACGGCGACAGCTTCTTCGACGACGGCGGCGACGGGCCGATGCTCACCTACCGCGTCGTGTTCTCCACGCCGGGCCGCTACTACGTGCACGCCCGCGCCTACAGCACCGGCACGGAGGACAACGGCGTGCACGTCGGCGTCGACGACACCTGGCCCGCGAGCGGCCGGCGCATCCAGTGGTGCTCGGGCAAGAACCGCTGGACCTGGTCGAGCGCGCAGCGCGACTCCGGGGGCAGCGCCTGCGGCGTCGAGCACACCATCTTCATCGACGTCCCGAGCGCCGGCGAGCACCTCGTCCAGCTCTCGATGCGCGAAGACGGCTTCGAGCTCGACAAGGTGATCCTCACCCTCGACGACGCCTACGTCCCCGACGGCGCCGGCCCGCCCGAGCGCCTCGCGCCCTGAGCGTCAGGAGGTACTTCGGGCGACCCAGGAGCTGTAGGCTCGAAGCGCGAGCCATGGGCAAGATCGGCAAGAGAGACCTCCGAGGCTGGCGCGGCGTGATGCATCACCAGCTCCAGAACCACCCGGCCGTGTACGCGCAGATCCTGAGCGCCTGCACGCGGATGCAGGCCGGGATCGAGCTAGAGAGTTGATCCACTTACCTCCCGTCGCCTGCCGTCCCCCGCGATTCCTGGGCTGCGTTGCTTACTCGGTCACGTGCTGAGAAGTTTGGGACGACGACTGCTGACCACGTCCGAATTCGTGCAGGGGGTGTCCAACCCGGGGCGGCTCACGCGTCATGGGGTCGGTCGCTTCGACCACCGAACCTGAAGGAGCCGAGATGCCCAAGTTTCTCTGTATGCAGCGCAGCCTCCCCACCCAGAGCCAGGAGAAGCCCTCCCCCGCCCAGATGCAGGAGATGTACGCCAAGTTCGACGCCTGGCGGACGCAGTTCGCGGACAACCTCGTCGACCTCGGCGGCAAGCTCGGCGAGGGTGAGCTGGTCAGCGCGGAGCCCCCGACCGACGGCCCCTACGTCGAAGTGAAGGAGCTGATCGGCGGCTACATGATCGTCCAGGCGGAGAGCCTCGCCGCCGCCATCGAGGTGGCGCGCGCGTGCCCCGGTCTCGTGCGCCCCGGCTCCGGCGTCGAGGTCGTCGCGATCCACACGCCGGGAGGGTGAGCTCCCGCGCGCTGATCGATCACTTCTTCCGGCACGAGTACGGTCGCCTCGTCTCGACCCTCTCGCGCCGGGTGGGAGTGGAGCACCTCGAGGCGGTCGAGGACGCCGCGCAGTCGGCGCTGATGGCCGCGCTCGAGACCTGGACGAAGTCCGAGCTGCCGGCGAACCCGTCGGCGTGGCTCTTTCGTGCGGCGATCAACGAGCTGCTGGGAGGGCTACGCAAGGGCGCGCGCCGACGGCGCATCCTGGAGCGGCTCGGCCCCACCTCACCCACGGATCCAGAGCCGATCCCGACCCTCTCCGGGGAGATGCAGGACGATCTTCTCCGCATGCTCTTCGTGTGCTGCGATGACGCGATCCCGCAGCGATCGCAGCTCGTGCTGGCTCTGAAGGTCCTCTCCGGCTTCGACGTGCGCGAGATCGCGCTCCGGCTCTTCACGAGCGAGGCCAACGTCTACAAGCGCCTGACCCGGGCCCGCGCCCGGCTGCGCAGCCGGCCCCTCGAGCTCGACGCCCTCGACTCCGCGCAGCACGCCGCCCGCCTGCCGGCGGTGCTCGCCATCCTCCACCTGCTGTTCACGGAGGGCTACCTCTCGCATCACGCCGAGCACGCGATCCGCCGGGAGCTCTCGGACGAGGCCATCCGCCTGGCCACCCTGCTCGCGGCGCACCCGGTCGGTCGGAGGCCGGAGACCTTCGCGCTCGTCGCGTTGATGCACCTGCACGGGGCACGAATGGACGCGCGCGTCGACGCCGCCGGCAGCCTGCTGCTCCTGGAGGAGCAGGATCGATCCCGGTGGGACGCCGCGCAGGTGAGCGAGGGCCTGTCCTGGCTGGCCGCATCCTCCGACGGCGACGTCTTGTCGCGCTACCACGTCGAGGCCGGAATCGCGGCGGAGCACTGCCTCGCGCCCTCGTTCGCCGAGACGCGCTGGGATCGTGTGGTCGAGCTCTACGGGCTCCTGCGCCGCATCGCGCCGTCCGAAGTGCACGAGCTGAACCGAGCGGTTGCGGTGGCGGAGTGGAAGAGCCCGGCGGCGGGGTTGCGGGTCCTGGATGCCCTCGCGCCCTCCCCCGCGCTCGCGGCGTCCTACCAGTGGGCCGCGGTGCACGCCGACCTGCACCGACGCGCCGGACGGGTCGAGGAGGCGGCGCGGCATCGGGCTCACGCGCTCGAGGCCGCACCCACGCCCGCGGTCGAGGCGCTGCTGCGGCGGCGCCTCGGTCGAGACTGAAGCTCCGGCGAGCGCGAGCGATTCCCCGCGTTCGTCAAAGGGGTTGTCTCACACGAGGGGAGCGCTTCGGGCGCCCGTACGGTGCGGCTTGACGGTGGGTCCCCGCTGCGCTCCCTTTCGGGGCTCATGCGCTATGACGACGTCGTCCTGGCCTCCCTGCACGCGGTGGAGGCGACGCACCGGGTCCGCACCGCGGATCTGGAGGCGCAGCTGTCCGCGCACCTGCCGAGGCTGGGTCTGCTGCCCGGGACGCTCGAGGCGCTGAGTGGGATCGTCGCGCGACGCTTCTGGGACGCGGACTTCGCGCCGAGCGACGCGGCGACGCGCGCGGCGGAGGGCGCTTTGGCCGACGCGGGCGTGGACCGCGGCCGGATCGGCGTGCTGATCAACACGAGCGTGTGCCGCGACTACATCGAGCCCTCCACCGCGTGCCTCGTGCACGGCAACCTCGGTCTGCCCGCGACCTGTCTGAACTTCGATCTCTCCAACGCCTGCCTCGGCTTCCTCAACGGGATGGACCTCGTCGCGCAGATGATCGAGCGCGGCCAGGTGGACTACGGGCTGGTCGTCGACGGGGAGAGCTCGCGCTTCGTGGTCGAGAAGACCCTGGAGCGGCTCCAGGCGCCCGACGCGAGCCCGCAGACCTTTCGCGACAACATCGCCACGCTCACGCTCGGGAGCGGCGGCGCCGCGGCCGTCCTGACCCGGAGCGCCCTCGCCCCCGACGGACATCGCTTCACGGGGCTCGTCAGCCTCGCGGCCAGCCAGCACAACCACCTCTGCCGCGGGCAGGTGGACTGGATGAAGACGGACACGACGGGGCTGCTCGCGGCGGGGCTCGAGCTCGCGACGCAGACCTGGGCGCGCGCCGCGGACGAGCTGGACTGGTCGGCCGACGCGCTCGACCACGCGGTGCTGCACCAGGTGAGCAAGCCGCACACCGAGCACCTCGCGCGCGCGCTGGGGCTGGATCTCGGGCGGGTGCCGGTGATCTACCCGGAGCACGGGAACGTCGGGCCGGCGTCGGTGCCGATGACGCTCGCCAAGGCGGCGGCCGAGGGACGCGTGAAGCGGGGCGACCGCGTGGCCCTGATGGGCATCGGCAGCGGGCTGAACTGCGCGATGGCCGAGGTCATCTGGTGAGAGGTCATCTGGTGACACGAGACCCGCTGAAAGAGGTGATCTGGTGAGGGCCGTCCCGCGATCTCTGTTCCCCTTCGAGCCGCACTGGCACCAGCTCGGACGCCACCGCATGCACTACCTCGACGAGGGCGAAGGCGACCCCGTGGTGATGGTGCACGGCAACCCCACGTGGTCCTTCTACTACCGCAACCTCGTCGACGCGCTGAAGGGCGACCACCGCTGCGTCGTCCCCGACCACATCGGGATGGGCAAGAGCGACAAGCCCGCGGACGCCCACTACGACTACACGCTCGCCCAGCGGGTCGACGACCTCGAGGACCTGCTCGAGCACCTCGAGGTGAATCAGAACGTCACCCTCGTCGTGCACGACTGGGGCGGCATGATCGGCATGGCCTGGGCGGCGCGGCACCCCGAGCGCGTCGCGCGCCTGGTGATCCTCAACACGGCGGCGTTCCCGCTGCCCACCGAGCGCCCCTTTCACTGGCCGCTGAAGCTCACCCGCACGCCGATCGGTGGGCTGCTCGTGGAGCGGCTCAACGCGTTCAGCGAGGTCGCGGCGCGGACCTGCGTCACCCGCAAGCCGATGCCGCGCGACGTGCGCAAGGCGTACACCGCGCCCTACGACACGCCGGCCAACCGCATCGCGACGCTGCGCTTCGTGCAGGACATCCCGCTCTCGCCCCGTGACCCCGGCCACGCGATCGTGCGCGAGACGGCCGATCGCCTGCACCTGTTCCAGGACAAGCCGGCCCTCATCTTCTGGGGCGAGAAGGACTTCGTCTTCGACGCGCCGTTCCTCCGCGAATGGGAGCGCTTCCTGCCGCAGGCCGAGGTCGTTCGCTTTCCCGACTGTGGGCACTACGTGCTCGAGGACGCGTCGGACGAGATCCTCCCGCGCGTCCGCCAGTTCCTGTCCGCGAACCCCCTCGGGTGAGAGCGTTGCGTGAGGTGGACTTCCCCCACGGGATTTCCCCCACGGGTGTTCGACGCACCGAACGATCGTCGCGCGGAGCGAACACCCGGCGTTCGACGTCGCGAACACCCGCGCTCCATCATCCGGATCGCCCAACCGGCAAACTGCGCACTTCTCGTACACGCAGGTTAGTTTGTAGGGGATAATCCCGACGGAGCACGCTCCGGCCCGGCTCTTGCTCTGTCGAACCCCGTGGGAAAGCGGTGCACTGGGCTGCGCGCCCTGATGGGGTGCGCTCTATGGATCTCCTCGCTCGCCGGCTGCGCAGACGTGCCGGCGGACGCGACCGACGAGGTCTCGGCGTCGTCGGAGGCGCTGCGCGTCCGGGTCGAGCGGCGCGCGATCGCCTACGACTGGACGACGCGGGACGCGATGCCGCACGGCGTCGCGGGGGACGAGCGCTTCGTCTTCCTGACCGAGCCGCTGACGGGGCGCGTCGTGGCGCTCAGCCGCTACACCGGGCGCGAGCTGGGTGAGCTGCCCGCGCCGCCTGGCGGCTTCGTGCTCCCGTTCGCGCTGCGGAGCACCGGCGTCGGCACGCTCGCGGTGCTCGATCCCGGCGGCTTCCCGGACCCGACCGCCCCTCCGCCCACCGCGTCCATTCACGAGTACGAGTATCGCTGGGACCGCCGCGCGCGGCGCTTCGAGGCGGACCACGTGCGCAGCCTGCCGATGACGGGCGCGATCACCCTCTTCGTCGAGGACTTCGAGGTCCTCCCCGACGGCTCCTACGTGGTGAGCGAGTCCATCCTCGGCGCGCTCTGGATCGTCGAGCCGGACGGCACCGTCCGCCCCGGCGTCGTCCCGGCCGGCTTCGCCCCGAGCGACGCGATCCCCGGGCTCGCCCCCTGCGGGTTCCCGGCCGGGGTGAGCGTCGACGGCATCCCCTTCGAGCCGGCCGGCATGTTCGCGCCCGGCGTCGGCTTCCTCGCCGCCGACGACACCTACCTCTACTTCGGCAACACGTGCGCGGGCGGGCTGCGGCGGCTCCCGATCGCCGCCCTCTCCGATGGGCGCGCGCCCCACCTGCGCGGCGCCGACATCGAGCTGCTCTCCCCTCCTCCGCCGGGCAGCGTCACGGACGTGCTCAAGGGCCTGGTCGTCGACCGCTACGGCGAGCCCGACACGCTCTACGCCATGGACGCGATCGCGCTCGAGGTGTTGCGCATCGATCTCGTCACGGGCGCGCGCGAGCGGCTCATCGGCCCCGACGCGGTGCTCTTCGACTTCCCGGTCTGCGCCACGCAGCTGCCGCCCGTGTTCGGCCTCAGCCCCCTCGTCGTGGTGAGCGACCAGGAGCATCGCTGGACCGGCATCAACGCCGCGCTCACCGAAGACCAATTCCGCCTGCCCTTCGTCGTCGCGAAGGTCATCCCTTTTCACCGTCGCTGACCCCGGGAGAACTCGTTGGAAGTCTCGCAGTTCATCGCCTCCGTCGAAGCCCTGCACGCCGACGCCCGCCGCCGCGGGCTCTTCTTCCAGTATTGTGAGGACGAATCGGTCCGCGGCCGCCACCTGCACATCAACGGGGCGCCGCTCATCAGCTTCGCCTCCTGCAGCTACCTCGGCCTGGAGACGCACCCGGCCCTGGTCGGCGCCGCGATCGACGCCGTACGGCGCTACGGCACCCAGTTCTCCGTCTCGCGCGGCTACCTCTCGATCCCGCTCTACGCGACGCTCGAGGAGAAGCTGGGTGAGATCTTCGGCGCCCACGCGCTCGTCACCTCGAGCACCACGCTCGGCCACCAGGCCGCGTTCGACGCGCTGATGACGGAGAAGGACGCGATCGTGCTCGACCATCAGGTCCACGCGAGCGTGCACCGCGCCGCCACGCTGGCGCGCGCCTCGGGCACCAAGGTCGAGATGGTGCACCACGAGGACCTGGGCCGCGTGGTCGAGGTCGTGCAGAAGCTCCGGCGCGAGCGGCGGACGGTCTGGTTCGCCACCGACGGCGTGACCAGCATGTACGGCGACGTCGCGCCCATCGCGCTCCTGCAGGAGCTGCTCGATCTCGGCGACAACGTCCGACTCTACATCGACGACGCGCACGGCATGAGCTGGGCCGGCGAGCACGGGCGCGGGAGCTTCCTCTCGCGCATGGCGCTGGACCCCCGCATGGTCATCGCGACCTCGCTCAACAAGGCGTTCAGCGCGGGCGGCGGCGCGCTCGTGTTCCCGCAGCGCGAGGAGCGCGAGCGGGTCCGGATGTGCGGCGGCCCGATGACCTTCAGCGGCCCGGTGCAGCCCCCGATGCTCGGCGCCGCGGTGGCGAGCGCGGACGTGCACCTGAGCCGCGAGATCACGGACCGGCAGGACAAGCTCGCCTCCATCATCGCGCACGCCAACGCGCGCCTCCTCGAGGCGGGGCTGCCGCTGCTCACGGCCAACGAGACCCCGATCAAGTTCATCCGCTGCGGGCTGCCGCGCGTCTCGAACGAGGTCGCGCAGCGGGTCGCGGCCGCGGGCGTCTACGTCAACGTCTCGATGTACCCCTCGGTGCCGATGCGCCGGAGCGGGATCCGCGTCAGCCTCACGGCGGCGCACACCCGCGCGGACGTCGACCGGGCCGTCGACGCGCTCGCCGGCTGCTTCCACGAGGTCCTCGACCAGGAGGGCATCGACGCGGAGGAGCTGGACCGGCTCTTCGAGAAGAGCGTCGTGGCCGACCTCGGCAAGGGCCGCCCGTCGCGCCCGCCGCGAGCCCGGCGCACGCCCGCCTCGGGGCAACGCCTCAAGCTCGATCTCGAGGTGCAGCGGGCCTCGACCATCGAGTCGCTCGACGCCGAGGAGTGGGACGAGATGCTCGGCCGCGCGGGGTGCACGTCGGCCGCGTCGCTCCGGGACGTGGAGGCCGTCTTCCGCGCCGACCGCGAGCCCGAGCACCGCTGGCGCTTCGACTACGTGGTGGTGCGCGACGTCGGCGGCAAGCCGCTCGCCGCGACGGTGTTCACCACCCTCCTGCAGAAGGACGACATGTACATGCGGGCCGCCGTCTCGGAGCGGCTCGAGGCCCGGCGCGAGGCCGACCCGTACTACCTCACGTCGTTGATCACCATGACCGGCACGGGGCTGAGCGAGGGCGATCACCTCTACCTCGACCGCGCGTCGCCGCGGTGGAAGGAGGCGCTCCGCGTCCTCCTCGCCGAGGGCGCGCGCGTGCAGAGAGACGCGAACGCGACGGCGCTCGTGATCCGCGATCTGATCGGCGAGGACCCCGAGCTCGAGGAGGCGATGCTGCGCGAGGGCTTCGCGATGGTGCCGGGCCTCGACAGCCACGTGGTCGACGTGGACTGGGCGGACGACGACGACCTCGTGCGGCGCCTCCCCGCCAGCCGCTACCGGCGCGCGTCCAAGCAGAGCCTGCAGCGCAAGGCCATGTACGAAGTGCGAGAGCTGACCCCCGAGGCGCCCGGGCTCGACTTCGCGTGCGCGCGGCTCCACCGGCTCTACCTGGAGATCGCGGAGCGCAAGGTGCGGCTCAACACCTTCTACCTTCCCCCCGATCTCGTGAAGCAGCTCGTGCACTCGGAGGCGTGGGAGGTGATGACCCTTCACCTCGACGCGGCGGAGGGCGGTCCGTCGGACGGCAGCCCCGTCGCGTTCTGGGCCGCGCACCGCTCGGGTGGACACTACGCGCCCCTCTTCGGCGGGCTGGACTATCGCTACGTCGGCTCCCACGGCAGCTACAAGCAGCTGCTCTTCCAGGTGCTTCGACGCGCCCGCGCGCTCGGCATGGAGCGAGTGCACCTGGGCATGGACGCGGACCTGGAGAAGCGCCGCTGGGGCTCACGGCCGCGCACGACGTGCATGTACGTACAGGCAGACGACTCCTATCGGGCGAGTCTGCTCCGCGAGGCCGCGGCAGAGGTTGGACTCGGATGAGGAGAGACGATTCGATGGGCTACAGGGTCAACAAGGTCGGCAGCATGCTCGTGGTGCGCTGGCAGGACATGACGCTCGGCGACATCACCGCCGTGCGCGACGAGGTCAACCAGTTCCACCGGGAGCTCGGGAAACCGGTCGTCTACGTCTCGATCACCGAGGATGGCAGCAAGCCGCCAGACGACGACGTGCGCAAGGCCATGGTCCGCTCCGCCGAGTCGCTGATGCCCGTGCTCGCCAAGCTCTACGTCGTCATCGACACGGGAGGCTTCATGGGGAGCGTGCACCGCTCGGCGCTCGCCGGGATGCTCCTGGTGAGCAAGCTCCGCAACAAGGTCAAGGTGGTCAAGTCGCTCGACGAGGTGCTCTCGCTCGCGGCGGGCGACATCGGGCTCGACCCCAACAGCGTCCGGTCGCAGCTCTCGGCCGCCGGCATGGCCACGGGATAGACGATGGCAGACGACAAGATCCTCATCGTTCATCCCGAGTGCATGGAGCTCGTGGAGCTCGGCGCGCGGCTCGAGGAGAGCGGCCACGGCGTCATCGAGCGCACCGTCGGCATCGGCGCCGCGGCGGCCGTGGTGCGCGAGCGTCCCGCGGTGACCATCGTGCACGCGGGCATGCCGCTCGTGCCCGGTCGCGACGTCGTCGAGGCGGTCAAGCGGAGCTGGGCCGGCCGCGGGGCCAAGGTCCTCCTCTACGGTCCGGAGGGCGGCGAAGAGCTCGAAGCGCAGGCCGAGTCGTGCGGCGCGGACGGGCACGTCTCGGGCGGCGGGGACGCGCTCTTCGCCGCGGTGCGGCGCTTCCTCCCGCGCGCGAGCAAGTCGGAGTCGGCGCCGCCCAAGCGGCGCACACCGTCGGGCACCCGCCTCAAGAAGATGGGCGGCTACGTGCTGATCGCGTGCGACCCGCGGACCCGCGAGCGGCTCGGTGACCTGGAGCGCAGCCTGACCTGCCACGTGACCGACAGCGGCACCGAGGCGCTCCGCCTGATCTGCTCTCCCGACCCGCCGCGCGCCGCGCTCATCGGGACGTCGCTGGCCGACCTCCGCTGCGACATCATCATGAAGACCGCCATCCGCGTCGACGAGCGGTGGCGCTCGAAGCTGGTGGTGCTGGAAGAGAACGAGCTCGAAGCGCACGAGCCGGGCGCCATCGAGCTCGAGGGCGGTCTCGGCACGCTCCGCTGGTCGGATCGCGAGCCCACGCAGGGGCTCTTCGCCATCCTCGAGCGTCTGCGCGAGGCGAGCTGACCGACCCGCTCACCAGGTCACGTGCTGGTAGGCGACCCACGCGACGAGCGGGGCGAGCACGCCGGCGAACGCCACCCAGCCGTGCACGTCGCCGCCGCGCGCCCGACCGACGGTGAGGGGGAGCCAGAGCCAGCCGAGCTGGAGCGCGAGCGCGGTGGCGGCGCTGGCGCTCGCACGGAAGCCGTGATGGCCGGTGAGCTCCGACGCGAGGAGGCCCGCGGCGCCGCCCCAGCACGCGCCGAGCCCGGCCGCCGCGAGCGCGAGCACCAGCCACGGCTTGCGGCGAACACGGAAGCTCAGCAGCCAGGGCACGACCGCGCCGAGCAGGCCGCCCCCGAGCGCGGCGAGCGCGGCCGTGACCAGGGCGACCTTCACGCCGATCGGCGTGACGAGCCCCAGCGCCACCGTGGTGATCGCGCCGACGAGGGCGAGGTCTCCGGCCCAGGCGCTGGCGGGGCCGAGGTCGATGCGGGGGTTGAAGGGGGCGTTGACGAGGGGTGCATCGGTGCGGACGGGTTCGAGCGACATGAGTCCTCCTGCGTCCTCGCACCGCAACCCGCGTGCCGAGCGCGGATCGGCGTCGACGCGGCGCCCAGGAGGCCTCGCGCGAGACATCTCGGCGAAGGCGAGTCGCGGCGAACGACAGCCTGTCAGCGGAGCGCGTAGGTCACGACGAGCACGTCGCGGTAGGCGGGCCGATCGGCCTCGACCGCTTCGACCGCGGTCACCGCGTGGAGCGCGCGGCGGTCATCGACGAGCGCCGCGTCGAAGGGCTGCGCGAGCGTGAAGGCGCCGAGCCGCCGCCGGTCGCCGGCGTCGTGAATGGAGGTCGTGCCCTTCCGGATGTTCACGCGTCGGATCATCAGCACGAGCACGTGATCGACGCCGTCGCGATGCACGCCCTCGGGGGTCGGCGCGCCGGTCTGTCCACGCCGCGCCTCGATCCGGAACTGATGCACCTCGACCTCCCACCGAGGCTCGGGGGGAGAGAGCGGCGCGAAGGTGCGCGCCCCCTCGCGCAAGATCGTCTGGAGGCTCTCGCTGTTCGCCACCTCGGGCTCGAGGGGGGCGAAGCGCCGCTCGATGCCGCCCTGGAGGGGGTTGTGCTCGAGGGTCTGGAAGTGGGGACGATCCGCCGCCTGCGCCGCCGCGCCGAGCCGTACGTCGAAGACGCCGTGACGCCGACGGCGCTCGCGCCCCACCACGGCCAGGTAGGGGTCGGGCTCGAGGGCATCCCAGCTCTCGGCGAAGCGCTCCCAGTCCGCGAGGGAGCCCGTCTCCTCGAGCCGACGCCGCATCGTCTCGCCCCGCGTGAAGGCGAAGCCCTGCTGCCGGATTCGCTCGGTGACCGTGTCCATCCGCCCAACGCTGGGCCCTCGAAGGCCGCGCGTCGAGCGTCTATGGTTCGGCCGCGATGCTCCGCCTCCACGCGTTCGCCCTCTCGGCGTGTCTCCTCGTGCCTGGCTGCAACTGCTCCGAGGAGCCCGAGGTCGGAGAGCCCGCGGCCGAGGAGGAGCGTCCGGCCGAGGAGAGCGCGCCGCCCGGGCTCCTCTGGGTGACCATCGACACCCTGCGCGCCGACCACCTCAGCGCCTACGGCTACGCCCGGGAGACCTCGCCTCGCCTCACCGGCCTCGCGGCGGAGGGCGCGCTCTTCGAGAACGCGTCCGTTCAGGGCATGTGGACCTTCCAGAGCGTGCCCTCGATCATGACCAGCGAATGGGCGCAGCAATATGTCCTGCACTGGGAAGGCGAGCGCCCCGTCTCCCATCCCCCGCCGGACGCCGACTGGATCCCGGAGCGGCTGCGCCAGGAGGGCTACCGCACGGTCCTCGTCACCGGCCACGGCGTGCTCGACGGCGTGCTCGGGCTCTGCGAGCGGTTCGACGAGTGCCAGATCGGCGACTGGCCCGCCGAGGAGGTCACGCGCCGCGCGCTCGAGGTCTTCCGCGCGCACCGGGGCGAGCGGCCGCTCTTCCTCTGGGCGTACTACCTCGACCCGCACTTCCCCTACGAGGCGCCGCCCCCCTTCGACAGTCAGTTCGTGGGCGACGGGCTCGTCGTGACCGGCCTCTCGGCCGGGCCGGGCGAGCGGATCTGGGTGGGCCGTGGGGGCCTGCCGCAGCGCGCGGTGGTCGACGGTCGGACCGATCTCGACTGGTACATCGCGCGCTACGACGGAGAGATCGCCTACGCGGACCGCGAGGTCGGGCGGCTCGTCGACGGCTACCGAGAGGCGGGCGTGTTGGACGAGACGGTCTTCATGCTCTTCGCCGACCACGGCCACTCGCTCATCGAGCACGACCTGTACCTGTCCCACGCCGAGCAGGTCTACGACACGATCATGCAGATCCCCTGGGTGGTGAGGTACCCGCCCGTGGTCCAGGCCGATCGACGCGTCGAAGCGCAGGTCATGGCCGTCGACATCGCGCCGACCACCTTCGGGCTGCTCGGGCTCGAGGCCCCCGAGCGCTGGGTCGGCACCGACCAGACACCTTGCCTCCGCGGAGGCGAGTGCGCGACCCGGCCGGCCTTCGGCATCTCCTACACGCTCGGCGGCAACGAGATCGCGATCCGAGAGCCTCCGCACAAGCTGATCTGCGACGCGGCGCTCGAGGGCTGCCGCCTCTACGACCTCCAGGCCGACCCGGGCGAGCTGACCGACGTCGCGGACGCGAACGAGGCCGTCGTGGCGCGGCTCCGCCCGATCCTGGCCGCGTGGATTCGCGACAACCCGCCGCGGCACCTCGACCCCGCGGCCGCCGAGCAGCTCTCCGAGGAGACGCTCGAGGGGCTCCGCGCGCTCGGCTACATCGAATGAGAGGCGCCTGGCTGCTCCTCTGTGCCCTCCTCGGAGGCTGCGGCTCCTGCGAGCCCGCGGCGTCGGACCGCGCGCCGGAGCCAACCGAGGCCGAGGCCGAGGCCATCTACGCCGAGTACGCGGTGGCGACCGAGCATCCTCGCGCGGCGGCGGCGGGCGCCGAGATCCTGGCCGCGGGGGGCAACGCGGCCGACGCGGCCGCCGCGACCCTGCTCGCGCTCGGCGTCCTCCGCCCCGGCTCCAGCGGGCTCGGCGGTGGCGGCTTCGCCCTCTACTACCGCGCGTCCGACCGCAGCCTCACCCACCTCGACTTCCGCGAGGAGGCGCCCGCCGCGGCGCACGCCGACATGTTCGGCGAGGACCCCGAGGCCTCGCGCGCGGGGGGCCTGTCGGTGGGCGTGCCGGGAGAGCCGGCGGGCATCGAGGCCCTGCTCGAGCGCTTCGGCTCGGGTCGCGTGGACCGCCGCGCCGTCGCCGCCCCCGCCATCCGCATCGCCGAGGGAGGCTGGGAGGCCAGCGCGCTCACCGCGCACTACGCGTCGATCTTCGCCGACGCGCTCCGGACCGACGCGGTCTTCGGCGCCTGGTTCCCGGACGGCGAGGCGCGCATCCCGGAGGGCGCGCGTCTGACCAATCCCGCGCTCGCGCGGAGCCTCCGGGCGTTCGCCGAGGAGGGCGCCGCGCCTTTCATGCGTGGCGCCATCGCCCGGACCCTGGTGACGGAGGTGACGGCGCGGCGCGGGCTGCTGACGATGGACGACCTCGCGGCGTACGAGGTGCGCGCCCGCGAGCCGCTCCGCGCCGACGCCTACGGCTTCACGTGGGTGGCGCCCGGCCCGCCGAGCGCGGGGGGACACACGCTTCTGACCAGCCTCGCGCTCCTCGAGCGCTGGCTGCCGACCCCGACCGACGACGCCGCGCTACGGCACGCGCTGATCGAGTCGTGGAAGGGTCCCTACCGGGACCGGCGCGAGGCGCTCGGGGATCCGGACCACGTGGACGTGCCCCTGGCGCGGCTGAGGGCGCCGGCGCGCCTCGACGCCCGCGCGGCCCGCTTCGACCCCGCGCGCGCGCAGCCGACCGAGGCGTGGGCGCTGCCGCTCGAGGCGACCGCCGCATCGGTTCCCGGCGCGGAGGGCGGCACCTCCCACGTCTGCGTGGTGGACGCGGAGGGCAACGTCGCGTCGGTGACCACGTCGATCAACCTCGGCTTCGGCGCGCGCTTCAGCGCGGCCGGCTACGCGCTCAACGACCAGCTCGACGACTTCGCGCGACCCGGCGGCGAGCCGAACGCGTTCGGCCTGCGCGGCGGCGCGCCCAACCTTCCAGGGCCGGGCCGCCGCCCCGTGTCCTCCGCCACCCCGCTGATCGTGCTGCGCGACGGGGTCCCCGTGCTGTGCGCGGGCGGCTCGGGCGGCAGCCGCATCATCACCGCCACCGAGCAGGCGGCGCTCCTCGCGCTCGTCCTCGGGCGCTCACCCGCCGACGCCGTCGCGAGCCGCCGCGTCCACCACCAGGGCGACCCCGACGACGTGCTCGTCGAGGAGGGGCTGGACCCGGAGCTGGTGCGCGGGCTCGGCGCGCGCGGCCACCT
>SHBB01000077.1 GCA_004213565.1 Sandaracinaceae bacterium | reverse complement strand
CGTGCGCGCCTCGGGGAGCTTCTCGCGCGGGGGCGAGGTGGACGACGCGCCGCTCGGGGACGTGCTCGCGGCGAGGGTCTCGAACCTCTCTCGCGACGCGAGGAGCGTGGCCCTCGCGAGCGCGGTGCTCGCGCGCGACGCCACGGCGGCGGATCTGGCGAAGGTCGCGGGCATGAAGCCGAAGCGCGCCTCGCCCGCGCTGGCCGAGCTGACGCGGCGGGGGATCCTGGAGCGCCTCGCGCTCTCGCGGGGGCGGGTGCTGCACGCGATGCACGACCGGTACGCAGACGCGGTCCTCGCGGCGATGCCGGAGCGGCGCATCCGCGCGGCGCGTCGTCGGGCCGGCAACCTGCTCGCGCGGCAGAGCGCCAACGACTTCCGCGGCCTCTCGCGCGCCGCGTTCGAGCTCGCGGCGGCCGGCGACACCGAGCGCGCGGTCCGGGTGCTGGGCAAGGCGCGCGAGCTCGCGGTGAAGGCGGGCCGACCCGAGCAAGCGGCGACGATCCTCGAGCGCGAGCTCGCCCTGCGCGGCGAGGACGAGGCGCGAGACTCGCTCCTCCTCACCGCCTACGACCTCGCGGTGCGCTGCGGTCAGAACGAGCTGACGGGCAACGCCCTGATGGAGCTCGCGGAGCGAGCCCACGGCCGGGACGACGAGCGGCTCCACCTCGCGGTGGCCCTCCGAGGCGCGCGCCAGGCGCTGCGCGACGGCGCGGTGGCGGAGGCGAAGTCGCTCTGCGACGGCGCGCTCGAGCGGGCGCTGGCGCTGGGTCTCGACGCGCTGGCCTGCGAGCTGGCCGCCACCGCGGGCGAGGTGGAGCACGCCGCCGGCACGCTGGACCGGGCGCTGATGCGCTACCGCGAGGCCGCGGAGTGGGCGCGCGTCGCGCGGCGCAGGGACGTCGAGGCGGAGGCCGAGCTCGGTCGCGCCCTGGTGCACGTGCGGCTCAACCACCTCGAGAAGGCCACGAGCGCGGCGGCGCGCGCCGTCAGCGCGGCGAACGACGCGAAGGACCCCGTGCTCCGCTCCGAGGCCCTGCGCGCCCTCGGGAACGCGCGGTTCGTCGGCAGCCAACGAAAACTCGCCTTGCGAAGCTACAAGCGCGCCGTCAAGGTGGCGAGAGAGAGCGGCGGGACCGAGAGCGAGGCGAAGGCGCTGAACAACGTGGCGACCTGCGCCCACTCGCTCGGTCGGGTCGCGGAGGCGCTGGCCGCGTGGGTCCGCGCCGTCGAGCTGAAGGAGCGCGTGGGCGCGACGGCCTCGGCGCTCCTGAGCCGCGCGAGCATGAGCGGCGTGCTGACCATCGTGGGCCGCCGCGCCGAAGCGCGGGCGGAGCAGCAGCGCGTGTTCGACGCGCAGCGTGAGGGCGCCCAGACGGCGGTGATGCTCGCGTGGAGCAACCGCGGGGACCTGGAGATGGTGGAGGGGAACCTCGAGCGCGCGTGCGAGGCGTACGCGAGCAGCGACGCGGGGTACGCCGAGATGGGGCTGCACCAGCTCCGCAGTCACGCGCTCCAGGGGCTCGTTCGGGCCCGCCTCGTGCGCGGTGAGCTCGCGGCCGCGGCCCGGGCCCTGGTGGACCTCGAGCGCGTGGTCGGGGACGCCACGGCGCACGAAGAGCAGCGCCGCTTCCTCAGCGCTCGGGCCATGCTCCGGGACGCGCAGCGGGACGAACGGGGCGCGCTGGCCGACGCGCGGGCGGCCGCGCGGCTGAGCAAGTCGGACACCTCGTACGAGGACGCGTTCGGCTCTCCGATCGAGGCCCGCTGGATGGTCGCGATCCTCTCGGGCCGGCGAGGCCACGGCAAGCGGTTCGAGCGGGCCGCGCGACGCGCCGAGGAGCTGCTCGCGCGCCGGGCGGAGGCGCTCGAGGGCGCGCTGCGCGAGGGCTTCGAGTCCTCACCGCTGCACCGCGCGATCCGGGCGCGCCGCTTCCCCGAGGCGCGCGGCCGCACCTGGTAGCTGCCTCAGTAGGCGGCCCGGAGCACCTGACCGCGGTGCCGGCTGCCGTGGGTGCGGATCTGACCCTGGCCCTGCGAGACGAGGTCGCCCTCGATGCGACACTCCACGAGCACGACCTGCGCCTGCCCGCTCACCACGACCGCGGGCTGCCCGCGCACGATGGACTCGGAGATCTCCACCACGCACTGCCCGCTCGCCTGCACGGCCGGGCCGTCGCTTCCGTCCAGCACCTGGTCGTCGATGCGGAGGCGCTGCTGGCCGCCGCAGGAGACCGCGCCCTCGACGCGCGTGACCGGCACGTCGACCCGCGCGACCCGCGGCGCTTCGCGCTGTCGAGGCTCCGAGGGACCGTACTCGATGCTACCGCATCCCATTCCGAGCAGCGGGACGAGCAACGAGACGAGCAGCGCGGCGAAGGGCGTGGCGAGGCGCATCATGGGCGCTGCGTGCGCAAGAGCCCTGCCAAGCGCGGACGGGGAGAAACAGGGGCGAGCCCACCCGCGCGCCGTGAACGCAAGTTGGCAGCCCGCGACGCTCTGGCGCGGGAGCTGACTCTGTCGCGTCGGGGGCTGCGTGGTACGTTCGGGTCGACCGGACATGAGCAACTGGATCCTGCGCGCGGGTGAACGACAGTTCCCGCTGTCGGAAGGGCGAAACGTGGTCGGCCGCGAGGTCGGCTGCGACGTGCGGCTCGACGATCATCTGGTCTCTCGCCAGCACGCGGAGATCGAGGTGAGCGGTGAGTCGATCCAGATCCGCGACCGACACAGCCGCAACGGCGTCGTGCTGGGGAACCGCCGGCTGAACGAAGGCGAGCAGCGCCCCCTGCACCACGGCAGCGAGCTGGTGCTCGGCCGGACGAAGCTCATCGTCATGCGGACCCGCGCGCGGGGCGCGATGAGCACCATCGAGGCGCACACGGTCGGAAGGGGCGCCGGGTTCGAGGGCTCGACCGGCATGGCGTTGCCCTACGAGACCTTCCTGCGGGAGGCGAACGCGGCCGCGGAGGCGGGCGACCTGGCCAAGCTCGAGGTCACGACCGAGCTCCTCTTCGACACCCTCGGCGGCGCGCTGCGGCAGGGCCTCGCGAAGGACGACCCCGTCGTGCGTCAGGCGCTGGGGCACGGGCTGGCGCTCGCCTCGCTGTCGGGCCCGCGCTGGGTGGAGCGGGTGCTGGACCTGCACACCGACGGGCGGCTCGAGATGGGGATCGACGTGCTCACGCAGCTCGAGCAGCTCGCGGACCAGGGCGGGCTGCCGGACCGCGCGCCCGCGATGCGGTACGTCGACGCCGTGCGCGACCGACTCGAGCAGAAGGGCGCCCGAGGACGCGCCCTGCTCCTGCAGCTCGAGAAGCTCGCGCGCGGATGAGCCCGAAGCGGCTCGGCTCCACGATCGCGGACATGGATTCGTGCGGCCATGGGGTTAGGGTCGAATCCAACCGTGAAGCCCCGGACCGTCGACGTCCCCGAGCCGTTGCGAGCTCTGTTCGCCGAAGCCGAAGAGCTCGTCGAGAGCTACTTCCGGCAGAAACGCGAGCGCCCGGAGGAGGGCACGATCGACATCGCTGGCGAGCGCTACGTGCTGCTGCGCGCCGCGTCGCTCTCCGTCCGGTTCTTCCAGATCGTGCGCGAGATCTACGGCGACGGTCGCGAGGCCGACGCCGACGAGCTCAGCCGGAACATCCTCTTCGACCTCGCCCACGGCGTCGGGCGGAGCGACGCGGCGGACTTCGCCAAGCGCAGCGGCACCGTGGACCCCGTCGGCAAGCTCAGCGCCGGCCCGGTCCACTTCGCGTTCACCGGCTGGGCCAAGGTCGACATCGACGCGTCCAGCACCCCCTCGCCCGACGACGACTACTTCCTCCTCTACGACCACCCCTACAGCTTCGAGAGCGACGCCTGGGTCCGCGAGGGGGTGCACAGCGATTTTCCCGTCTGCATCATGAACGCGGGCTACTCCGCGGGCTGGTGCGAGGAGTCGTTCGGCCTCCGGTTGGTCTCGACCGAGATCTGCTGCCGCGCGCGCGGTGACGCGTTCTGCCGCTTCGTCATGGCGCCTCCCGAGCGCGTCGAGGCACACGTCGCGCGCTACCTCGACGAGCAGCCCGGCCCCATCACGTGGGGGCCGTACCAGATCCCCGATCTGTTCGCGCGAAAAGCCACGGAAGACAAGCTGCGGGCCGCGCAGCGCGACCTCGAGCGGCGCGTCGCAGAGCGGACACGCGAGCTCGAGGAGGCGAACGCGGCGCTCCGCGAGGAGATGACGCGCCGGGAGCGCGTCGAGCGCGAGCTGCGACAGGCGCAGAAGATGGAGGCCATCGGTCGGCTCGCGGGCGGGATCGCGCACGACTTCAACAACCTCCTCGGCGTGATCCTGGGCTGCTCGAGCATGCTGGAGCAGCGCATGCCAGAGGAGCAGAGCGTGCAGGTGATCCGCCAGGCGTCGGAGCGCGCGGCCGAGCTGACGAGGCAGCTGCTCGCCTTCAGCCGCTCGCAGATCGCGCGGGCCGAGCCGGTCGACCTCGCCTCCGTCGTCCGCGAGAGTGACCAGCTCCTGACACGGCTCATCGGCGAGCACATCACGCTCCGCACCGACGTGCAGAGCGCGCCCCCGGTGCACGCGAGCGCGGCGGGGATCCAGCAGGTCCTGCTCAACCTCGCCGTCAACGCGCGCGACGCGATGCCCGAAGGCGGGACGCTCAGCCTGACGGTGGGGACCACCGAGGAGGACGGCGAGCACTATGGCGTGCTGACGGTCGCGGACACCGGGCACGGCATGGAGCGAGACGTCGCGGAGCGCATCTTCGACCCGTTCTTCACGACCAAGGAGCGCGGCTCGGGGCTGGGGCTGAGCACGGCGCACGGGATCGTGCACCAGTACGGCGGAGACATCCGGGTCGCCAGCGTGCCCGGCGAGGGCACCCGCTTCGAGGTGCTGTTGCCGGAGTTCGACGACGACGAGGTGACCCAGCCGCACCACCTCCAGGCGCCGCCCACGCCGCACCGGGCGGGGAACATCCTCGTGGTCGAGGACGACACGTCGCTCCGCCGCATCGTCTGCGAGATGCTCGAGAGCGGGGGTCACACCGTGTGGTCCGCGAGCGGGCCCCTCGAGGCGCTCGCCCTGCTCGACGACATCCTCGACGACCTCGATCTGCTCCTGACCGACGTCGTGATGCCCGAGATGAACGGGCGCGCGCTCGCCGAGGAGGTCCTCCGGCGCCGCCCGGACCTCGCGGTCCTCTACATCAGCGGCTACGCCGACGACGAGGTGCTTCGAAAGGGGACCCAGGCCGCGAGCTACAGCTGCCTGCACAAGCCCTTCACGCCGAGCCAGCTCCTGAAGGCGGTGAAGGCCGCGCTGATGGCGCCGCCCGATCGGTGAGAAAACTCCGCCTGAGCCTCTCGACCGCCCGACGGGCGTGATTATCGGAGGAGACAGCCGGATCCGGGGGGACCCGGACCGGATCTCGACTGGAGGGAAGTGATGCGTGTACGACCGCTTCACGACCGACTCCTCGTCTCGCGTCTCCCGGAGGAGACGATGACGAAGGGCGGGATCGTGATCCCCGACACCGCGAAGGAGAAGCCCATGGAGGGCGAGGTCATCGCGGTTGGCAACGGCAAGGTGCTGGAAGACGGCTCGGTCCGTCCGCTGCAGGTCGAGCCAGGCAACAAGATCCTGTTCGCCAAGTACAGCGGGACGGAGGTCACCGTCGACGGCGAGGAACACTTGATCCTCCGAGAGAGCGACGTCCTCGGAGTCATCGAATAGGAGGGAATGTCATGGCAGCGAAAGCAATCCTGGGAGGCCGCTCGGCGCAGGAGCGGATCCTCCGTGGCGTGGACGCCCTGGCCGACGCGGTGAAGGTCACCCTCGGGCCCAAGGGCCGGAACGTGGTCATCGAGAAGAGCTGGGGCGCGCCCAAGATCACCAAGGACGGCGTGACCGTGGCCAAGGAGATCGAGCTCGCCGACAAGTTCGAGAACATGGGCGCGCAGATGGTGCGCGAGGTCGCGTCCAAGACGAACGACGTGGCCGGCGACGGCACGACGAGCGCGACCGTGCTCGCGCAGGCCATCTATCGCGAGGGCGCGCGCATGGTCGCGGCCGGGCACGATCGAATGGCGCTGAAGCGGGGCATCGACCGCGCGGTCGACGCCGCGCTCGCCGAGCTGTCGCGCATCAGCCGCCCCATCGACACCTCCGACGAGATCCGCCAGGTCGGCACGCTCAGCGCCAACGGCGACGCCACCGTGGGCGCGATGCTCGCGGAGGCGATGCAGGAGGTCGGCAAGGACGGGGTGATCACGGTCGAGGAGAACAAGGGCATGGAGACCACGCTGGAGGTGGTCGAGGGCATGCAGATCGACCGCGGCTACCTCTCACCGTACTTCGTGACCGACTCCGAGCGCATGGAGGCCGTCCTCGAGGACGCCTACGTGCTCTTCCACGAGAAGAAGATCTCGAACATGCGTGACCTGGTCCCGCTGCTCGAGGCGGTGTCGCGCAGCGGCAGGCCGCTCCTCATCGTGGCCGAGGACGTCGAAGGGGAGGCGCTCGCGACGCTGGTGCTCAACCGGCTGCGCGGCACCTTCCAGTGCGCGGCGGTGAAGGCGCCCGGCTTCGGCGATCGACGCAAGGAGATGCTGCGCGACATGGCGACCCTCACGGGCGGCCAGGTCGTCAGCGAGGAGCTCGGCATGGAGCTCGAGAGCGTCGGCCTCGATCAGCTCGGGCGCGCGAAGCGCGTGGTGATCACCAAGGACCACACCACGGTCATCGACGGCGCAGGGGACGCGAAGGCGATCGAAGGTCGCATGCAGACGATCCGTCGTCAGATCGAGGAGACCACCAGCGACTACGACCGCGAGAAGCTGCAGGAGCGGCTGGCCAAGCTCGCGGGCGGCGTCGCGGTGGTGAAGGTCGGCGCGGCGACCGAGGTCGAGCTGAAGGAGAAGAAGGATCGGGTGGACGACGCGCTGCACGCGACACGCGCCGCGGTCGAGGAGGGCATCGTGCCCGGCGGGGGCGTCGCGCTCGTGCGCGCGCAGTCGGGCCTCGACGCGCTCACCGCCTCGGACGACGAGCGGGTCGGCGTGGGCATCGTGCGCCGCGCGATGGAGGCCCCGCTCCGCACCATCGCCCAGAACGCCGGGCTCGAGGGCTCGATCGTGCTCGAGCGCGTCCGCGAGGGCGAGGGCGCGTTCGGCTTCGACGCAGGCGCGGAGGAGTACGGCGACCTGGTGCAGCGCGGCGTGATCGACCCCACCAAGGTCGTGCGCACCGCGCTCCAGAACGCCGCCTCGGTCGCGGGGCTCCTGCTGACCACGGACGCGCTCGTGGCGGAGCTGCCGAAGAAGGAGCGCGGCGCGCCCGCGCCCGACTTCGGCGGCGGCGACATGGACTTCTGAGCGCGGCACCAGCGCGCGGCACGCGGTGGGCGCTCGGCTCCCACCGCGTGCCTGTGCGCGACCGCGACCCGGATCTACGACGACAGCTCGATCAGCTTGCCCAGGGTGCGCCAGTTGCGCCCGGTGCTGACCGTGCCGAGCTGCGCGTCGAACCACGCGTTGGTCAGCTTGGTCCGCGCGACCCCATTCGGGCAACACACGTAGACGTTCGCCCCCCTCACCACGAACGCGTCGCCGGGCGAGCGGTCGGGGTCGAGCGCCCCGACCTTCGCCGGCGCCGGCGCGTCGCGCAGGAACATCACGTGGAGCGCCTTCGGGTCGGCGTCGGGGAACGGGTTGTCGTCCCGGATCCGCGCCAGCGATTCGGCCGTTCGCAGCACCACGGGCACCCGCAGCCCGTGATCGGCCTCGATGCGCGCGGCGATCCGGTCCGCGAGCCCTTCGGTGCTCTTCGCCTCGAAGATCACGTTGCCGCTCTGGATGTACGTGCGCACGGCCTCGCAGCCGAGGTCCTCGAAGAGGGCGACGAGCGCCTTCATCGGCAGCTTGTTCTTGCCGCCGACGTTGACGCCTCTCAGCAGCGCGACGTGGGTCACGACGAGAGCGTACGACGCTCAGGGTCGGAGCGCCGGCGCGCTCGGCGGCGTCGCGTCCGCGGGCGAGACGGTGTCGAGCAGGCCGGCGTGCGCCGCGTCGTTGGCCACGCTGGCGCCCTCGCGCGTGATGGCCCCGTCCCAGCCCGACAGCGGGCCCGCGTCGTCCTGCGCCACGGCCCCGAGCGCCGAGCCCTCGGCCCCGGCCGTGACGTCCGTCAGGCTCAGCGCGCCGATGCCGATGGCGCCGACGTCGATGAGCAGCCCGATCCGCGCGTTGTCGCGCACGATCACCGACGCGAGGCTCCCGCGCACCCCCGTCAGCTGGAGCCCGTCCCCGACGTCTGCGCGGATCGTCTCACCGACGAGGGCGCTCGTCAGGACGGTGCCCGTGATCTCCAGCCCGTCCACGTCGATCGAGCCGCCGACCGCGAGGACCCCCGCGAGCCCGTTGGCCGAGAGCACCGAGCCCTCGCCGAGGCGGAGGAAGGCGTCGGCCTGGGCGCGCACGCCGCCCCGTCGCTGCCCGACGACCGACAGCGCCGCGTGCGTCGCTTCGCCGCCGGCGTGGATGACGCCGACGCCTTCCCCGTCCGTCACCACCAACCCGCGCGTCTCGAGCGCGGCGCCGTCGACGCTGGCGAGCCCATAGGCCGGCGCGAGCTGGATCCCCTGGCGCAAGGTGGCCACCCGGACTCCGTCGAGCGACACCGCGCCGCCCTGGACCAGGACCCCGGTGCCGGTCACCCCCTCGACCTCTCCCCCCGTCCAGCGAACCTGCGAGCTCGCGAGCACGCCTCCCCACGGGCCCACGTCCCGCAGGTCCACGTCGGTCAGCTCGGCCGGCGCGGCTTCGGTGCCCACGTCCACCAGCCAGAGCCCGTAGCTGCCGCCGCGCTCGGGCGTGGCGGTGTCGGGCAAGGTCATCGCGGCCGCCGCGTCGACGGCTCCCTCGACCGAGACGCGCGTGACCCGCAGGCGCGCGACTCCCTCGGCGACGAGCCCGACGCCGCGGTCGACGGTGATGATCACGTCCTCGACCGCCGCCGCGCCCTCCCCGCCGAGCTGGACGCCGACGCCGCCCAGCGCTTCGACCCGGAGGCCGCGCAGCGTGGTCTCGGTGGAGCCCGCCTGGAGCACGATCGAGGCGTCGGCCCCCGGCGCGAGGACGGTCTCCTCGGCCCCCTCGAGCGTGACCCCGGGGGGGAGCCGCAGCCCGCCCTCGATCCGACAGTCGCCCGCGCGGACCCGCCCCCCTTCGCCCGCCGCGTCGAGCGCGGCCTGGAGCGACGACGCGTCGCAGAGCTCGGCCTGACACCCGAGCAGGAGCAGGACGGGGACGAGACACGACGAGAGGTGGCGAAGCATGGAACCTCACGTAGCCAACCCGCGGTGGGGCGTCCACGCAGCGAGGCGCGCTTTAACGCGCCCCTCCTGCACGGGGCCCTTCCCCCAGCAATTCCGGGGCGATGGCGCGCGGCTCCGGCTTGCAAATTAATCCGTCCGGGGCAACGGTCGGATCTCTGATCGTGCCCCAACACTTCGAGAACCCGACCCCGGGGGCGTTCGTGGGGCGCGAGCGCGAGCTGGAGCAGCTCCGCGAACGGCTGGCCGCGGGGGAGCGGCTGCTGACGGTGACCGGCCCGGGCGGGATGGGCAAGACGCGCCTGGCTTCGGAGCTCGCCGCGGGGCTGGCGGACGGGGCGCTCTCGCTGCCCGCGCGCTGGTTCTGCGATCTCACCGAGGCGCGCGCCGCGGACGAGCTCACCGCGACGGTCGCGCACGCGCTCGAGGTGCCCACCGGGCGGGGTGAGTCGCTGCCCGAGAAGCTCGGCCACGCGCTGTCGGCGCGGGGGCCCGCGCTGCTCGTGCTCGACAACTTCGAGCAGCTCGTCCGGGTCGGCGGTGGGCTCGTCTCCGGGTGGCTGCGCGCGGCGCCGGAGCTGCGGATCCTCGTCACCTCGCGCGAGCGGCTCCGGCTCGCGGAGGAGGTCGTGTTCGAGCTCGGCCCGCTCGAGCTCCCCGCGCCGGGCAAGCGAGCCGAGGACGCCGCCAGCGTCAGGCTCCTCCTGGAGCGCGCGTCGCGTCACCGCGCGGGCTGGTCTCCCACGCCGGCGGAGGCGCCGATCCTGGGTGAGCTCGTCGCGAAGCTCGACGGAATCCCGCTCGCGATCGAGCTGGCCGCGGCCCGCCTCCCGATGCTGGGGGCGCGCACGCTGTCGGAGCGCCTCTCGGAGCGCTTCCGGGTGCTGGGCACGGGCGCGAGGGACGGCGCGGACAAGAGCCGCACTCTGCGCGCGACGATCGACTGGTCCTGGCAGCTCCTCGACGAGGCCGAGCGACGCGCGCTGACGCAGGCGTCGATCTTCCGCGGCGGCTTCGACCTCGACGCGGCCGAGGCGGTGCTCGACGCCTCGAAGCCCAGCGACCGAGACACGTCGGTGCTCGAGCGCCTCGAGTCTCTCTACGACAAGTCGCTGCTGCGCGCGGAGCCGGGCCGCTTCGGGCTCTACCTCTCCATCCGTGACTTCGCCGAGGGCGAGCGCCCGGACGACGAGCACGTCCGCGCCCGCCACGCCCGCTGGTACGTGGACGAGGCCGCGAAGCGCCTGCCCGCCCTGGGGGAGGACGCGCTCGAGGCGCGCCGCTGGCTGCTCCGTGAGCGCGAGAACCTGGCCGCGGTGGTCGACGGCGCGCCCGATCCCGCCGACGCCCTGCGCGCGGCGCTCTCCCTGGAGCCGCTCCTCAGCGCGCAGGGCCCGTTCGAGGAGCTTACGGCGCTGCTCGACCGCGCGCTGGCGCGAGACGGGGCGCCGGAGGTGCTGCGGGCCGAGGCGCTGCTCGCGCGCGGGAACGTGCATCGGCAGGCCGGCCGCACGGACGCAGCCCGGACCGACCTCGAGGCGGCGCGGGCCTGCGCGGACGCAAACGGACGAGACGACCTGAGCGCGCGCGCGCTCGCCGGCATGGCCACCGTGGACCTGGTCCAGGGGAACCTCGAGGACGCCCGCGCCGGCTACGAGCGCGCCCTGACGCTGCACCGCGCCGCGGCCGATCGCGTGCACGAGGCCATGACGCTCAGCGCCTACGGCGCGGCGCTGGCGGGTGGGGGCGATCTCGAGGGCGCGCGCGAGGTGGAGGAGCGGGCGCTCGCCCTGCACCACGAGGTGGGCAACCTGCGCGACGTCGGGATGACGAGCGCGTTCCTGGGCAACATCGCGATCGATCACGGCCGGCTCGACGAGGCGCGCCTCTACTTCGCCGACGCGGCGGCGATCCACGACCAGCTCGGAGACCGCTTCGGCCAGGCCTTCACCGAGGCCAACCTCGCGATCGTGGACCATCGCCAGGACGCCTGGGAGTCGGCGATCGGGCGCTACGACGAGGCGCTGCGGATCTTCGAGGCCCTCGGCGCGCGTCGCTACGCGGGCGCCTTCACCGGCTACCGCGCGCTCGCGCGAATGGAGTCGGGGGATCGCGAGGGGGCGAGGCGCGGGCACGAGCGCGCGTGCGAGCTGCTCGCGGCGGCGGGCGACGATCGCTTCGAGGCGTTCTTCCGGGCCCACCTCGCGACCGTGCTGCTGGCGGAGGGAGACGCCGCGGCGGCCGAGCGCGAGCTCGACGCGGCGCGGGACAAGATCGAAGCGAGCGGCGACCCGTTCCTGCGGCTCGCGGTCGAGCTGCTGCACGTGCCCTCGTGGCGCGCGACCGGCACGCCCGAGGACGAGGCGCGCATCGCCGACGTGCTCGCGCGCGCCGAGTCGTCCGCCGATGGGCCCTCGCCCGTGAGCCAGAGCGCGGACGTGCTGTTCGCGTTCCGGCGCGCGCGCGCCGCGCTCGGTGAAGACCGGCCCTCCACCCCGGGCCGCTGGCCGCGCGACACGCTCGTCGTGCACCCCGAGGCGACGTGGATGTGCCCGCCCGGCGGCGCCCGGGTGGAGCTCGGACGGCGGGACGCGCTGCGGCGCCTGCTCGACACCCTGAGCCGCGCCCGCCTCGACCATCCGGGGCGCGCGATCTCGCGGGAGGCGCTCATCGCGGCGGCCTGGCCGGGCGAGCGGATCCTGAAGAAGGCAGCGCAAAACCGATTGCGAGTGGGCATCGCCACCCTCCGCAAGCTCGGCCTCGCGAACGTCATCGTCACGGACCCGGACGGATACCTCCTCGACGCGGGCACGCCGCTCTCGGTCTGGGCCGACGCGCCCGAGGGCGCCGCGTGAGGACGCGCGCGCTCCTGCTCGCGCTCCTGTCGCTGGGGTGTGACGCGGGAGACGGAGCAGCCGGGGACGCGCCGGCCCCCGACGGTGCGCTCGACGTGTCCACCCCGGCGCCGCCGATCCCGCCAGAGCCGCCTCGCTTCGACTGCCCCGCGGGCTGGGATCCCGTCTCGTCGGCCACGCTCGATCTCCCCGACATCGGCTGCGACCCCTGGCCCGAGGCGGGGCCGATGGTGTGCCCGGACGGATGGACGCACCTGCCCGGCCGCGACGAGTGCGAGCTCGTCGGCGCCGCGTGCCCGTCGTCGGGCTTCGCGCCCGCTCCGGAGGGTCGCGTGGCGCGCTACGTCGCGGCGGGGGGTCCGCCCGGAGACGGCACCGCCGCCTCGCCGCACGGGAGCATCGCGGAGGCGCTCGAGGCGAGCGAGCCGGGCGACGTGCTGCTCCTCGGCGTGGGCGAGCACGTGGAGGAGGTCACGTTGACCCACGACGTGGACCTGATCGGCGCGTGCGCCGTCGGCACGGTGATCCGCTGGGGCGGGCCCGGTCACACCCTCTCCTCGGTAGCCGACGCGGCGAGGCTGTCGAACCTCACCCTCGACGGCGAGGGCTCGGTGCGGGCGAGCGTCAGAGACGGCGGAGGGCTGCGGCTGGAGTCGGTGATCGTCCGGGGCGCCGGGGACGGAGTCCGGGCCAGCGGCTCCGGCACCGAGCTCGTCCTCTCGCGCGTGCTCGTCCGCTCGACGCCCGGGCCGGAGATCTGGGCCGTCGCCGCGATCGACGGCGCGGCGGTGGAGATCGCGGACACCGAGATCCGCGGAGCGGGGCGTGGGCTCTTCGCCTTCGGTTCCGGCACCACGATGACGGTGACCGACAGCGTGGTCGGGGCGCTCCACGACGGCGCGGACCCCCCGGCGGGAGGCAGCGGCGCGTACGTCGGAGAGGGCGCGAGCTCGAGCGGCGCCCGGGTCGTCTTCGACCGCGTGCGCGGCTACGCGATCGGCGCGGACGGGTTCGGCACCCGCGCGAGCTTCGACCAGGTGTGGATCGAGGCGATCCGCGCGTTGCCCGGCGAGCCGGACGCCGGGGCGTTCGCCTTCGGCGGCGCGCACGTCGAGCTCCGGCTCGCCAGCCTCGTCGACGTCGACACCAAGGCGCTCTACGCGAGCGGCGAGGGGTCGTCGCTGCTGGTCGAAGACTGCGCGGTGGACGCCGTCTTCGCGGTCGAGGACTCGCTGGCCTATGGCGCGCTGGCCATCGACGGCGGCGTGATCACCATGCGCCGCGCGATCCTCCTGTCCGCCGAGCACGTCGGCGTGACCACCCTCGGCGGCGGCCTGCGCCTCGAAGACGTCCGCGTCGCCGCGACGCTCGGCGACGTCGGCTTCGGCGTGGTGGTCGCCGAGGGCGGCTGGCTGGGCGGCGCGCGGCTGGTCCTCTCGCTGAATCGACGCGCCGGGCTCTACGCCGACGGTGAGGACGTGCGCGTGACCCTGACCGATCTCGAGGTCGATCGAACGCGCCGGACCGACGACGAGAGCCGCGCGGGCATCGGCGTGGTGGGCGGCGGTGGCGCGCAGCTCGAGCTCGAGCGGGTCTGGCTGCATCAGAACGTGGACCAGGCGCTCCAGGTCTTCGACCCGGGCACGCTCGTGCGCATGAGCGACGCGCGCATCGAACGAACGGAGCCCGCGGGCTGCGTGGACGAGGACTGCCGCGCGGTGGTCGGCGGCGTGGGCGTGGGCGCCTACGCCGGCGGGCGCGTGGAGCTCGAGCGCTTCTCGATCGCGCGCCACGAGAGCGTCGGCGTCCAGGTCGCCTTCGGGGCGGTGGACGGCGTCACATCGCCCGTCCCGGGCAGCGTCGCGCTGCGCGACGGCGAGATCGTCGACAACCCCATCGGGCTCAACGTGCAGTCCCCCGCCTTCGACTACGACCAGCTCGCGACGGTGCGCTTCCACGGCAACGCGCAGAACGTCACCGCCACCGAGCTGCCCGTGCCGCTGCCCGCCGAGCGCTGAGTCACACGCGCAGGAGCGTGACGAAGCCCAGCGCCCAGAGGCTCCGTATGTTCATCAGTAGACCTGGCCGCCCACGCCGAGCACGAGCGCGAGCGAGACCCCGTTCGGATAGAACGTCGGGTGGAGGTCGGCGGAGATCAGGAAGCCGCCTCGCGTGCCCACGTCGTGACCGCCCAGCGCGAGCGCGACGCGCGCGTCGATCCCGAAGAAGGGGCCGGCGTCGCCGCAGCCCGCGCCCGAGCCGCCCGCGGCGCAGCCGGCCAGGAAGTCGAGCGACGGACCGGCGCCGATCTGGAACACGTGCCCGAGGGTCACGTCGACGATCACGGAGTTGTACATGATCGCGGCGAGCACGGCGTCCTGCCCGCCCTCGATGAGCGCCGCGAGCATGCCGTGCGCCTGGTAGTAGAGGCCGACCCACTGGTTGAACTGCACGCCGAGCCCGACGCTGAGCCCGCCCATGCCGCCGACCACGTCACCGAAGAAGCCACCCCCGGCGAGCGCGGCGTGAAAGCGGACGCGGGCATGATCCTCCGGCGCGGCCGCCGGCGGCGCGTCCTCGGGACGCGCGGGCGCCTGTACGACCACGGTCGTGGACACCGGAGCGACCGTGCGCGCCGGGGCCTCCGCGGGCTCGCCTCGAACCTCCGCATCCACGGTCGCCTCGCGCTCCTGGGCGGCCGCGCTCGACACCCCCAAGACCGCCATCATCGCCATCGTCCCGATCGCTCGCTTGATCATCGTTCCCTCCCAGCCGCTCACTCGCGGCGACGAGGAGATGCGCCGGCGGCGCGCGAGGGGCGAATTAATCGGACGCTCTTAATGCGTCGCGCGCCGAAGACGTTCAGACGCGGCCGTGAGGAGAATGACGGGGCTGACCGGCGGCGTGCGCCTGCTACGCTCCCCCGCGATGAGGCGGTGGCGCGCGGGTCTGTTCATGGTGCTGCTCGGGTGTGGTCCCGAGGTCGAAGACGCACCTGAAGCCGCGGAGTCCCCGCCCGCGGAGACCGTGGTCACCGACGACGCACCGCCCACGGAGACCGAGGCGGCTGCGCCAGCGCCGACGCTCACGGAGGCGGAGGCGGCCCAGGAGACCGGCCGCCCGGCGCTGCGCGCGGGCCCACTCGGAGATCGGGTCTTGCTCGACGATCGGAGCCGCAGCCGGAGCCGGAGCGCGATCCGTCGACGCGTCGGCGCGCGGCCCACCCTCGTGACCGCCCTGCACCACCGCCGCGAGGATCGGAGCACGACCACGCTGGTCACCTTCACCGCGAGCTACGTGGAGCGCTGCGTCACGCGCGGGACCCCGCGCGACGAGTGCACCCTGGCGCAGGGCGAGGGCAGCCTCGCGAGGGATCGCGGGCCGTGCGTCTTCGGCGGGATCGCGCGCGTCGACATCGGGCCCCCTCGAGGCGAGCGGGAGGGCGCGGTCGACCTCGTCGGCCTGCAGCTCCTCGGCGACGGGGAGATCTGCGTGTTCGAGGTCGAGGGCCTGAGCACGAGCGACGAGGACGGCGACGGCCAGCCCGAGATCGTGCTGAGCTACGCGTGGGCCGATCTGCGCTACCAGCCCAACGACCTGACCCGCGAGCGCGAGGGCTCTGCGCGAGAGGTCTACCGCGCCGACATGACCCGGCAGGTGCGGCTCGAGACGCGCGCCTATCAGCACCGCTTCGAAGACGAGCGCAACCTGGTCACCCAGCTGCGCCGCACCGACGAGGGGCTGGCCCTCGACGTCATCGACTGGCTCGGGGCGTGCCCGGATCGCTCGCCGCCATGGGGCCAGGTCGATTGCGATGTACAGCAGCGAACGATCGCGTACGCGTACGACGCGCAGCGGGATCTCTGGCGCGTGCTCGAGTCCGCCGACGCCCTGTGATCAGGCGCGCGCTCGGCCGAGCACGCCGACGGCGATGCTCCCGAGGATCACCGCGCCCGCGATGGCGAGCCTCGGCGTGATCGCCTCTGCGAGGAGCGTGACCCCTCCCGCAGCCGCGAGGACCGGGACCGAGAGCTGCACGAGCGCGGCCCGGGTCGACGTGAGGTGGCGCAGCGCCGCGTACCAGATGGCGTACCCGACGCCCGAGGTCAGCGCCCCGGAGACGAGCGCGAGCGCCGCGCCGCGGGAGTCCGCGTGCAGCCCTCCGTGCGTGCGCAGGTGGATGACCACGAGGACGGGCGCGAGGAGCAGCGCGGCCCGCGCGAAGGCGCCCGAGGTGACGCGCAGCGGGTCGCCAGCGCCCTTGCCGGCCACCGAGTAGGCGCCCCAGCCCACGCCGGCCGCAACCATCATCGCCGCGGCGCCGGGCGCGGGCGCGCTGAGGCCGGGCGACACCAGGTAGACCAGGCCGCCGAACGCGCCGAGCAGCCCCACCCACTCGACGGCTCCGGGCCGCTCGCCGGCGCGCATGCCGAGGAGCAGCATCGTCACTTGCACGGCTCCGAAGAGGAGCAGCGCCCCGGTGCCGGTGTCGAGCTCGAGGTAGGCCACCGAGAACGGCAGCGCGTAGAGGAGCAGCAGCCCCGCGCGCCTCCAGTCGCCCGCGCCTCCCCGCGGCCCCTCGCGCCGCATGGCCAGGAGCAGCAGCGTCAGCGCGCCCGCCCCGATGCGCAGCCCCGTGAAGGCCCACGCGTCGATGGAAGAATCCGCGAGCGCGAGGCGGCAGAGCACCGAGTTCGCGGCGAAGGCGAGGAGCGCGGCGGCGGTCAGCGCGGAGGCGACGAGCGGTCTCGGCATGTTCAGTCCGGACCACACCTGCGCTGCGCCGCCTCGAGCTGCGCGCGCATCGCCGCCCACTCGTCGTGCACCCCCTGCGCGTCCGGCTCCTCCATCGCAAGGAGCTGGCGCGTGTGCGTGCGCGGATCGCTCGAGAAGTCGAGCGCGAGCCCGCGGAGATCCATCTCGAGCTCCGACAGGTCGTCTCCGAGATCTCCGCCGCCCTCCTCGTCATAGAACGCGTCCATGTCGTCGCGCTCTCGCTCCACCGCGACCAGCCGCGCCGCCCGGTGAAGGCGGATCCGCGCGTGGGCCTGCGCCCAGCGGCAGCGCGCCTCGTCGTCTCCCTGATGCTCGACCGCGACCGTCATCGCCTCGTGCAGCAGGGTCAGGTCGTTCGCGTGCGCGGGCCAGACCGAGCCATCGATGCGGGCCTGGGCGTCGGTCATCATCGCGCGCCGGATCCGATCCCCCATCGCGGGATCGATCGGCGCCACCAGGTCGCGGAGCTGCCGCAGGAGCGAGCGCCGACGCTGCCGGTAGTCCCTGACCTCGTCGGCCAGCATGCCGGGGTCGCCGAAGCTGTAGTGGCTGCTCATCTGGTCGCGCTCCCACTCGATCCACGCGTCGGTGATCTGATGCGTGCGCACCCGGAGCGTCTGCGCGAAGTCGCCCTCGGGCGCCGCCGCGGGCTCGTCCTCCGGCAGCGCGCCCACCGCGTAGGTCGGGAAGCGCCCCTCTCCCGCGTCCGGCGCGCGGCCCATGACGCGCAGCTCCGACACGCAGACCTCGCGCCAGTCCTCGCGCGCTCCGGGGAGCGTCTCGACGATCTCGACCCGCCACACCCCGCCCGGCCCCTGCGCGGGGATGCGCTGCAGCGCGCGGGAGTCGGTGTCGAGCGCGTGCGTCGTCACCTCGCTCCCGTCGCGCAGGATCCGCACCCGCGCCACGCGGTGATTGCCGGTGAACAGATCGCGCGCGTCCGTGCGCTTGGTGAACCCCGCCGTCATCTCGATCGCGGTGACCGTCGCGCCTTCGGGCACCCGCACCTCGATCCACGCCCCGGCCAGGTCCCCGCTCCGCGAGTTCCACGCCGTCTCGAGATCTCCGTCGAAGAGCTTCGCGACCTCGCCCTCGCGGTCGCGATACGCCGACGACACCGCGACCTGCGTCGCCACCGCAGAGAGCAAGTCGACCGGCGGGCTCTCGGGCGGGGGCGTGGCCTCGACGGGCTCGGCGATCGGCTCCGCGGGCGCGGGCGTCGCCTCGGAGCTCGACTCGGGGGGCGTCTCCGTCGATGCGTCCTCGGACGATCCACACCCGAGCGCGAGCAGCGCCGCGATCCCGATCCACCTCGACCCGCTCATCAGCCCTCCCGCGTCCGTGCGCGAGCCGAGGGTACCCGAGTCAGCGCCGCAGTGACTCGGTGCTCGCCTGCGCCGCCTGGACGAAGGCCTGGAGCTTCTCCGGGTCCAGCGCGCCGTCGGTTCGCACTCCGGAGCAGACGTCGAGGCCGAAGGGGCCGACCCGCGCGATCGCGTCCCGCGCGTTGTGCGCGCCCAGCCCGCCCGCGAGGAACACCGGGCGCTCCACCCTCGCGACGAGCTGCGCGCTGAGCGCCCAGTCGTGCGCCTGGCCCGTCCCGCCGAGCACATCCGCGCCGGGTGAGCCGCTGTCGAGCAGGAAGGCGTCGACCCACGGCGCGTACTCGCGCGCGAGCTCCAGCGCGGAGGGCCCCTCCACGTGGATCACCTGCACACGCTTCACGTGCGGCGTGCGTCGCTTCAGCGCCTCGTGCACCGAGGGGTCCACGTGCCGCACCACCTGCACGGCCGTGGGCGACACCTCCGCCACGTGCGCCACGACCGCCTCGGGGGCAGCGCGCGAGGTCAGCAAGAACGTCGCGACCGGCGGTGGCGTCCGCGCCGCGATCTGACGCGCGAGCGCGTCGTCGATCACGCCCGGCCCGGTCGGCATCTCGCCCACGAGCCCGAGCGCGTCGGCCCCGGCGGCGACGGCCAGCTCCATCTCCTCGATCGACGAGATACAGCACACCTTGATCCGGGTCCGCATGTCTGCCCGAGCCTACACGGGCAGGTCCGATTGTGTTCCGGTCCCGCGCCGGAGCGCGTACTCTCGATCGCGTGCGCGAGGTCTCCTGCAAAGCGACGGCCGTTCTGCTGGACACGGTCGAGGCCCTCGGTCTGTCGGCGGCCGACGTCCTGGACGGGCTCGAGCTGGACGAGGCGCACCTGCACGACCCGCGCATGGGCCTCGAGTGGCGGGAGTTCGCGCGGATCGCGCAGGCCATCCACGCGCTCTCCAGCTCGGACGACGCGTTCATGGAGCGGGTGGGCGAGCAGATCATCCTCACCCCCCGTCACAACTTCGCGATGGAGATCGCCGGGCACCTGTTCAGCTGTCGACAGCTCTACCGGGCGGCGCTCTGGAGCTTCAGCCCACAGCTCTTCCCGGTCGCTCGAACGCGCGCCCGCGACCGCTCCGATGGCGGGCTGGAGGTCTCGCTCTGGATCGACGACGACCTGGCTCCCTGCGCGCCCTTCTTCCGGCTCTGCGGAGGGGTGCTCCGCGCGCTGCCGCGGCTCCTCGGGCTGCCCCACGCGCGCCTGGAGATGGAGGTGACGTCGCACCGGGGCCGCTACGGCATCCGGGTCCCCCGCCAGCGCTCGTGGCTGCGCCGCGCCCGACAGGCGGCCAGGGTCCTGACCTCGGCGCCGCGGCTCGGCGAGGTGCTGGCGCGCGAAGCGCAGGCCACCCACGACAACTACCAATCACTCATCCGCGCCCACGACGACTTCTATCGATTGCTCCGCGGCTTCGGCGAGGGTGTGGTGGTGCACCGCGGGGGCGTCGTGCTGTGGACCAACGACGCCTTCCTGAGCGCCACCGGCCCGAGGTCCCTCGTGCGCGGAGAGCGACTCGACGTCGTGCTCCCCGCGCTGGCGCCGCTCGACGGAACGACCTTCCCGTGCACCGTGGAGCACCGACGCGCCGACGAGAGCGCCGTGCTCCTCGAGCTGACGGAGCAGGCGAAGGTCCCCTTCGACGGCGAGCCCGCGGAGGTGTTGACGGTCCGCGACGTCACCGAGGCGTCGCAGCTGCGCACGCAGCTCGCGCAGGCGGATCGCATGGCGTCGCTCGGTACGCTGGCCGCGGGCGTGGCCCACGAGCTGAACAACCCCCTGACGTACTCGCTGATGAACCTCGAGGTGCTGCAGGCCGAGCTCGCCACGGACGGCGACGCCCCGTCCCAGCGTCGGCGGGGCGAAGTGCTCGGGGCGGTCCTCGAGGGCATGACCCGCGTGCGCACGCTGGCGGAGGACCTCCGCACCTTCTCTCGCACCGACCGCCCCGAAGAAGGCAACACCGCGGCGCGCGTCGGGGACGTGCTCGACAGCAGCATCAGGATGGTCCGAGGGCGCCTCGGGCCGGAGAGCCGCATCTCGCGGGAGGGGAGCTGCGCGGGGATGAGCGTCGTCGGGAGCGACGCCCGCCTGTGGCAAGTATTGTTGAACCTGTTGACCAACGCGGCCGACGCCACCGCGGCGCGAGAGGGCGGCGGCGAGATCCGGGTCGTGTGCAGCCGGCGCGCCGACCACGCCGTCATCGAGATCCACGATGGCGGGCTGGGAATGTCCCCCGAAGTGCTGGCGCGGGCGTTCGACCCGTTCTTCACCACCAAGCCGGCCGCGCGCGGAACGGGGCTGGGCCTCGCCATCTCCCGTCAGATCGCGCGCGCGCTCGGAGGCAGCCTCGACGCCCGCTCGACGCCGGGAGAGGGGAGCTGCTTCACGCTCACCTTGCCCCTCGCTCCGACCCCGTCAGCGGAAGCCGATCCCTCGCCCAGGCCGACCTTCAGCCGCGCGGGGCGCATCCTGCTGGTGGAGGACGAGGAGAAGCTCCGCACCACGCTCGCGACGGCGCTGCGGCGGCACCACACCGTCGAGACGGCGCGCTCGGGCCACGAGGCGCTGGAGCGGCTGCGCTCGGATCCGCGCTTCGACGCCATCGTCTGCGACCTGATGATGGACGACGGGACGGGGATGACCGTCTACGCGGGGCTCGGGTCCGACCCGCTGCGCGACCGTCTGATCATGATGACGGGAGGCGCCTACACCGCCGAGGCGCGCGAGTTCCTCGAGGTCACCGACTGCGTCTGTCTACACAAACCGTTCGAGCTCGACGAGCTCCGCTCCGCGCTCGACGCGATCATCGCCTCCCCGCCCGCGGTCGCCTGAGCGCGCCCGCCTTCGGGTGCACACCCGCTACTGCTCGAAGTGGTAGTCGGGCGGCGCGCCCTCGTCCGGAGCCGTGTCCGCGGAGGGTTGTGGGTTCGCCATCGTGGTCGGTGGCGCTTGCGCCAATCCGCGGCGAATGGCGCCGAGGACGTCTTCGATGCTCATGTCGTACATGATCTGCGCGAGGACGGCCCCCTGCTCATCGAGGTGCGCCCGCAGCGCAGCGCCAGACGGCCCGGACGTGCCGCTGCCGATCCACGTGTACATCTCGTTCTCGTAGATCCGGCGCATCAGCGGCGCGGCCACGCTGGTGTCGTAGCGATTGATGATCGTGCCGTCGTCGTCGGTCGCGCGGACCATCGGCGCGCCGCGCACGTCGTGAACCCGCACCTCGAACTCGAAGCTGTGGGTGAAGTTCATGTGGCTCTCGATGGCCGCGAGCCACCCGAGGCCGGCCGTGAGGGAGCCGAGCACCAAGCCCAGGTACCAGCGTCCGTCGGGCCCGTGAAACGTCGACTGAGCGTTCAGAACCCGGAAGGTCACGAGGAACGCGGGCTGCGGCGCGCCCGAGGGGCCCAGGTCCGCCTCCATCACGACACTTTGCGCCGCGCCGCCCTCGCCGAGGAGTCGAACCAGGTGCCGCTCCGCTCGGTCGAGGCGCGCGTCGCCCGATTGAACCGCGAGGAGGGCGATCTGCGGCATGCCGACCGATCGAGCGGTGACACGCGGCGGACGACCCAGGCGTCCGGCGACGAGAGTCCCCGGGAGCACACGGGAGACCGTGGGCGTGGTGGTCTGAGCGGGGACGACGCCCGCCCCGGCGCACGCCATGAGCAGGGTCGATCCGAGTACATACAGAGTCGTTGCAGCCCTCATGTGGAGGGTAGTATCAGAGGGCAAGAGGAGTGTCAGCAAGATAAGCACACCACTCCAGGTGCCCGATCCGGGCCCCTGGCGTCGAGCGTCCGTGGGCGCGCTGGGGGCGCGACCGCCGCGACATCGAACCGCTCGAGGCGCCCTCCGCGAAGGCGCCGACTCGAACAGCGCGCCGACTCGAACAGCGCGACGGCCTCGGCGGAGCCCAGCGGACCCACACGCCCCCCCCGGAGCTGAAGCGACAACGAACCGACCGACCCATCGCGAAGCCCTCCGGACCCAGCCGAACCACCGCGACGCCTCCGCGAAGCCCTCCGCGTGG
>SHBB01000076.1 GCA_004213565.1 Sandaracinaceae bacterium | reverse complement strand
TGCGCCGCGAGCCAGAGCGCGTCGGTCCCGTGGCCGCAGCCGGCGTCCACGGCGCGCCCGGGGGCCAGCCCCGCGACCTCCTTCAGGAGGTGGGGAGTCGGCGGGCGCTCGGCCAGCACGCCCGCGTGCTCGCGCACCGTCTTGGCCCAGAGCGCCTCCCAGAAGGTCTGATCGTAGGTCGGTCCGTCAACCATGTTCGCTCCAGCCCATCAGCCTGGCTCCATCGCAAGATCCACGTTGATCATCGCCGCGGCGCGGGTGCCGTGGGCGGCTGCGAGGATGGCCCCCTGCATGCGCGTCGTGAGGTCTCCGGCCGCGAAGATGCCGGGCGTCGAGGTCTCGCACCGCATCTCGTCCACGCGCACGTAGCCGTGCTCGTCGAGCTCGAGGCCGAGCCCGACCACCAGCGGCACCTGGCGCTGCGGGGGGTGCGCGAAGAGCGCCTCGCACGCGAGCTCGGTTCCATCCTCGAGCTCCACCCGCGCGAGCGAGCGCCCCGGTCCCGCGAGCCGACGCACCGGGGACGTCTCCACCCGGATCCCCCGGCCACGGAGCCGGCCCGCGTCCTCGTCGGAGATCTCCACCGCCCCGTGCGTGAACACCGTGACCGAGTCGGTCCACTGGAGCGCCTTGAGGGCGAACGGCACCACGTGGCTCGCGTTCGTCGCGCTCACCAGGAAGCCCCACGGCCGGTCCCGGACCTCCCACCCGTGACAGTACGGGCACTGGTAGATCGCGTGCCCCCAGCGCTCCTCGAAGCCCTCGATGGGGAGCAGCTCGTCGATCATCCCCGTGCCGAGCAGGACCCGCCGCGCCGTCACCGACCCGCCGGCCAGCTCCACCTCGAACGCGCCGCGCTCGCCGCCGATGGCGCGCACCGCCTCGTCGCGGACCTCGACCGAGCCGTAGCGCTGGAGCTGCTCGCGGCCGAGCCGCCGCATCTCGTCCGGCGGCGTGCCGTCGCGCGTCAGGAAGTTGTTCACGTGTATCGCCGCCGCGTTGCGCCGCGGCCCCGCGTCCGCGAGGAGCACCCGCCGGCGCGCCCTCCCGAGCGCGAGCGCGGCGGAGAGGTTCGCGGGACCGCCGCCGACGAGCACGGCATCGAAGGTCGTTTGCTTCATGCGTGCATCGTGTGGCGGCGCGTCGCGAGCGGGTAGTGCCGCGTTTCCGATTCGATCGGCGGATGTTTCGATCCGTCTTCCCGCGCGGCACTGCGCTACCCTGAGCCCATGCGGTCCTCCGCGTGCTCACTCTTCGTGCTCGCCGCCATCGGCTGCGGCGGCGCGCAGCCTGTCGAGCCCGCCGAGCTCGCTTGCACGGACTCCTATCCGGCCTCCGTGGTCCGCGACGTCCTGGGGCCAGCGCTCCGGCGGACCGCCGCCCGCCCCGAGTGCGAGAGCCCCGACGTCTGGGTGGGACAGAGGATACGCGTCGGAGGCAACGGCTACGTCGATCGCACAGATCTCGGCAGGGGCTGCGTGCAGGAGCTCGCCGTCGCGTCAGCCTGCCTGAACGACGTGGTCGCGTCGGTTCGCTTTCCGCCGCTCGCGCCGGGACGCTGCGCGTGGGTCTCCATGACGGACGCGACCCCGTGACCGCCGCTCGCGCGGAGGTGGGCGTCTTGGGCTCGACGTTGGCGCGGTGGCGTCGTGCTCGGTGGTCCTACTGAGCCCTCACCGCCTTCCCGGGCGGCGCACGGCTCCGGACGTGCCCTCGATGAAGCGGTCACGGAGCGCGTCGGTCGTGAGCTGGACCTCCAGGCGTCCGTCGGTGATCGCCACGGGCCCGCCGTCGTCGGGATGGGCGGTCCCGGAGAACGTGCAGCGGAGGAGCAGGCTCTCGAGGCTCTGGCACGTGAGCGAGTCGTCGTTGAACACCACGGGGTGGCCGTCGCCTTCGGCGTCCCAGTAGTTCATCCCCGCCATCTGCATCCGGCGGACGTTGCTGCGGATGGAGGTCGGGAAGTCCATCTCGCGGACGTCGAGGTTGACGAGCGCGAACTTGAAGCTCTCTTCGCTCTCCGCGCTGGGCCTCGCCTCCAGGAACGTGCCGTTCGCGGCCGCGGTGTTGTGAGCCGCCTCGAGGTACTCGAAGCGTTTCAGCTCGCCGCCGACGCTCGCCTCGATGAAGCCCGTGGTCGTCGCCACCGCAGGGGTCGTCGGCGACTCGTCGGCCGCGGGCTCGACCTCGGCCGTCTCGGCGATCGTGACGGACTCGGACGGTTCGGTCTCCGTGGAGCCGTCGTCGCATGCGACGGCGACACACAGGGGCACGAGGATCAGGACGGTGCGCATGACCTGAGGGTCTCACACCCGTGCCCGAGCCGGCCGCCCGTCGGGTCCGAGCGCCCAGGGGGCTCGGCTGATCTGCTCGCTCACGTGCTCGACGAACGTCTGCACCTTCGACGAGAGGTGGCGCCGGCTCGGGTACACGGCGTGGATCCACACGGGCGGCGACGCGTAGCCCTCGAGCAGGACCTGGAGCCGCCCGGACTCGACGTGCTCGTGCACGTAGAACGCGGGCGTCGACATGATCCCCGCGTCCGCGAGCAGCGCGTCGCGCAGCGCGAGGCTGTTGTCGGCGGACAGCCGGGGCTCGGGGCGCACGGCGAACGTCTCGCCGTCACGCGCGTAGACCCACGGCTCACGCGTGCGGCCGTGGGTCAGGCAGCGGTGCGCGGCGAGGTCAGCCGGCGCGCGCGGGGTCCCGTGTTCGGCGAGGTAACGCGGGGTCGCGCAGGTGAGCTGGTCGGCGCCCGCGAGCCGTCGGGCCACGAGCGTCGTCGAGTCGGGGAGCGCCGACGCGATCCGGATCGCGACGTCGACGCCCTCGTCCACGAGGTCGACGAAGCGATCGGTCATCGACATGTCCACCGACAGCTCGGGCCAGCGCGCGAGCAGCGCGGGGATCATCGGAGAGATGTAGAGCGCACCGAACGCGTTGGGGACGTTGACGCGGAGCGTGCCGCGGACCTCGGTCGTGGACCGGGTGACCGACCGGTCCAGCTCGTCCAGCTCGTCGAGCAGCCGCGCGCTCCGCTCGAGGTACGCCTCGCCGATGGCGGTCGGAGACACCTTGCGCGTGGTGCGGTGCAGGAGCCGCGCGCCGAGCTCCTCCTCGAGGTGGCTGACGTGCTTGCTCACCGCGGCGTTCGACAAGCGGAGCTCGCGCGCCGCCGCGCTGAAGCTCTGCAGCTCGGCCACGCGCCGGAAGATCCTCAGGGTCAGGAGGCGGTCCATCGATCATTCACCGTCCGTGAGAGGTGCAGTCACGAGCCGACCCATTATGTCCCGGCCGCGGAGACCACACAGTCCCCTTCATCGAAGCGACCGCCATCACGTCGGTCGAGGAGGAGCGAGAACCATGACTGCCTACTGTCTCTGGAACGTCCGCGCGGTGCACGACCCCGCAGCGATGGCCGACTACGTCGCCAAGGTGCCGCCCACCGTCGCGCAGTTCGGCGGCGAATACCTCGTCGTCGGGGGACCGCTCGAGCCGGTCGAGGGGGAGTGGCGCCCGGACTACCCCGTGCTCATCCGCTTCCCGTCGATGGCGTCGGCGCGCGCCTGGTACGACTCGCCCGAGTACGGCGCGCTCAGGGAGCAGCGCCTGCGCGCCACCAGCGGCGACGCCGTCTTCATGGACTCGTCGGGCGTGACCGAGCACCTGGCCCCACGGCCCGATGCGCCGAGCGGCCGCGCCCACTGAGCGCGACGCCTCCCACGCTCCCGGCGAGGGTGCTATCGATGGAGGATGCGCACCCTCTTGCCCCTGCTGCTCGTGCTCACGGCGTGTGGCGGCGCCGCGACGCCGCCCGCTGCCCAGCCGACGCAGGACGAGACGTACCTCGTCTTGTTCGAGCGGCCGCTGCGCCCCGGGACTCGGTTCACCGAGAGCACCGAGCTGCACGAGATCCAGCGATCCGTCGTGAGGGCCCCGGGCCAGCCGGCGGAGGAGCAGACCGAGGACACGATCTCCCGGCTCCGGGCCTCGGTGCTGGTGCTCGACGTCGACGCGCACGGCCAGGTGCTCCGGAGCGAGCTGACGGTGAAGCACGCCACCCGCACCGCGGGCGGCGTCGAGGAGACGGTCTTCCCGACGGGCGCGGTGCTGCGCGTGACCCGCGGCACGCAGCATGACGATGACGGACGCATCGAGTGGGTGGGCGGCGAGCTGACCGAGGCGCAGTCCGACTGGCTGCGCGGGATCGTCACCATGCGGATGCCCTCGTCGCGGGTCGACGAGATGGTCGGCACACGCGCGCGGCAGCCTGTCGGCGGCTCCTGGCCCATCGACGCGTCGCTCACCGCGCGTGACCTGAACAAGATCCGCATGATCCGGGTCCCCGTGGATCAGGTGCGGGGTCGGAGCACGCTCGTCGCCGTCACGGACGTCGAGGGGACGCCGTGCCTGGAGCTCGCGACCGAGATCGAGGTGGGCGACGTGCGGCTCGGAGCGCTGCCGCCCCGCATGCACGTCCAGGCGGCGACCGCGACCGTGCGTGAGCGGCGGTGGCTCCCGGTCGAGCTCGCCCGGCCGGCGCTCCGGACCGAGAGCGCCCTCGAGGTGCGCTTCCGCGCCGACCTGCGCGCGCCCGAGGGTCGGAGCGAGGTCGAGGTCATCAACACCAGCACCGCGCGCACGACCTACTCGTACTGACCACTCCCCGCGACTCCTCCTATTGAAGCTGTGGAGAGGAGGCCTCGCCCCGAGACGAGCGCGCGGCCGCCCCGTTGTCGCCCGGCTTCGCTCGCGCTGACGCAGCGGCGTCCTTGGGCTCGAGGTGGATCGTGCGGGTGGGGAACGCGAAGCGCAGGCCCGCGTCCTCGAAGCGACGCAGGAGCCCGAAGCTGATCGTCTGCTGCACGTCCATGTACGTGTCGTAGTCCGGGCCGAGCACCCAGTAGACGAGCTCGAGCATCAGCGCGGAGTCGCCGAAGCCCTTGAAGTGGGCGCGATCGAAGCGCGCGTTCTCGGCGCTCTCGACCGCCTCGCGCATCAGGCGAGGCGCCTGCTCGAGCGTGTCGGCGGCGGTGTCGTACTGCACACCGATCTCCACCACCACGCGGCGCTCTCGCATGCGCTTGTAGTTCCGGATGCGGCTCTCGATCAGATCCTTGTTGGCGAAGATCAGCTGCTCGCCGCCGAGCGCCCGGACCCGCGTGGAGCGCAGCCCGATCTTGTCGACGGTGCCCATCTCGTCACCGACGATGATGAAGTCGCCGAGGTCGAAGGGGCGGTCGAAGTAGATCGACAGCGACGCGAAGAGATCCCCGAGGATGTTCTGCACCGCGAGCGCGGCGGCGATGCCGCCCATGCCCAACCCCGCGATGAGCGTCGTGATCTCGACCCCGAGGTTGGACAGCGCCATCAGGAGCACGACCGTCCAGAGCACGAGCTGGCCGACGAACGCGATGCCCGCCGCCATCGTCGACCGGCCGTGGGCGCCGTCGGGCCCGTGCCGACTCTGCCACGCCTCCACAGTCGCGCGGATCGCGCGGGTTCCCCAGACGCCGACCTGGAGCAGCAGCACCATCGTCTCGACGAGGAGGATGACGTCTCGCACCGACTCTTCGAGCTTCAGCAGCCGAGAGCCGAGGAAGACGCCGAGCCCCACGTAGAAGAACCAGCGCGTGCTCTCGAGGATCTCGATGGCCACGTCATCGGCGCGCGTCTCGGTGTGCTCCGCGACCTTCGCGAGCCGGTTCCGCACCACCGCGAGCAGCGCCCGCACGAGCACCACCGTGCCCACGGCGACCCCCAGCGCCGCGAGCCAGCGCCACGCCTCGTTGTCCGCGATCTCGAACGACATCCAGTCCATGCGGGGGCCGTCTGCACCTCGCGTACCCGCTCACGCGGGCAGCTCATCCGCGGAGAGCGTGACCCCTTGCCGCGACCGTGGCGCCCTGGTCGGCCACGAACGCTCCCCGACTCTTGCGACGTATATGTCCAAGCCGGACCATGCGGAGCATGCAGGCCGAAGAGCTGACCAGGATTCGTTTTCGGGGCACCCATCGCGTGACCGTGGTCCCGTCACCGACAGGGGAGCTCATTCTCCTCGAGGGGACGTCCTGCACTGTGCTCGACGACGAGCTGGAGCAGACGGCGGCCTTCGAGGTCGGAGCGCTCGGCCACGATCTCACAGTCATCGCCCTCGACGGCGCCGTCCTGCTCGGGACCGAGGACGCCCTGCGCCTCTGGTCGTTCGGCGGGAAGGAGAAGGCGCGCCTTCCGCTCCAGCCGTGGGGCGGCGGCCTGCGAGGCTCGGTGGCCTCCATCTCGGGCGCGATCTGGTCGGTCCACTTCCCCCAGGAGCCGGGAGACGCCCAGCTCCGCTGGGTGCTGGCCCGTCTCAGCGCGAACGACCTCACCCTCACGCACCAGGCGGATCTGTCCCACCTCGGAGCGCACCAATTCGGCCTGTTCGACCTCGGGCAGGGTCGTGTCGGCGTGGACCTGTTTCGAGCGCCTGACTACCTCGGGACGCTCTGCGCCCATCTGGACGGTGCAGCCCTCGCGTTGTCGGAGGTGACCGCAAGCCCACCGGAGCTCGAAGCGGTCGTCGGGAGCGCGCACGGCAAGCTCCTCGCGCGGACGTACGACGACGTGATCCTCGCGGACGCGCTGACCCTCGACGTCGTCGCCAGGAGCGCGCGAGCGGAGACCTTCGGTACCGACGAGAGCGGCGGAAGTCGAGACGATCCCGCGTGTCTCTTGCAGGGCCCCGCAGGAAGACTCCTGCTCTACACCACCCTCGGACACCTCGGGGAGCTGCGCGTCGTCGACGGACGCCTGCGCTTCGACCGCCTGGCCCTTCCCGGCGTTGAGGTCGAACGAGCGACGATGCGCATGAGCGACGTGACCACGGGTTTCGAGGGCGTCGTCACACGCGAGCAGACCAACGTGAACCGAGTCCTGGAGTGGGGAGACCGCTACCTCACGGTGCACTCGGGCAAGCCGTCCACGGACGCCGAGCTTCGGGTGTGGAAGCTCAGCGATGGACCTGCCCCGGCAGGAAGAACGTGACCGGGCGCGTGACGCGCTTCGCGAGTGGGCGCCGCTGCGATCGCGGCGTGTGGTCCACGTGCGCTCCGACGAGCCACGCACGGGCCGCCACCGACGCGTGTTCGCCAAGGACTTGTGCGCCTACCGCGAGCTGCGGCGCGAAGAGAGCCGTGAGGCGTTCGAGGAGCTGGCCGCTGCGTCCCAGGACCACGATCTCGGATACTGAGTCTGGTGGCGAGCTTCCGCGCCGTCTACTGACGACCAGAGCGGCGGCGTCGAGCAGGTGGTCCGGAACGCGCTTCACGGAGCGTGACCGTGCTGGGCTCGCTTGGTCAGCCTGGTCCACGAGGGGCGTGGCGTCCGACGCTCAGAGGGTCTCTCGGACGACCTGCCACTGCTCCCACGCGAGCTCCGGCTCGATGTCCGCGTAGCCGCGGCTGCGCTCCATCTCCCGGATATGGCGAGGCTCCAGCGCGATCGCGGAGGCCTCACTGACGAGGGCGGCGACCTCTTCTCGGGTGAGCGCTCGCTTCGCGGATCGTTCGGCGGCCGTCAGCATCGCCACGAGCGGCGGCACGATCGTCGGGACGTGGGCGCGCGCCTCGAGCCGCGAGACGCCCTCGGGCAGCAACCGCCAGACGCCGAAAGGGTTGTAGCGGCCATCTTCGGGGTGGTGGCGGTGGTCCGGCCAGCGCTCGAGCACACGCGGAGCTGCCTCGGCGTACGGACGGAACGTGTGACCCGACGCCAACGCGGGCTGCTCGGCGAGCTGATAGACAGAGAGCGCGTCGAGCCAGTCGATCGCGATCTCCGCGTCCGCGGCGATGATCTCCGCGTCCGGCAGGTCGAAGCCGTGCATGCCGCAGGTGAAGAACGCGTCGTCCTCGTCGCGCACGAAGCACACCGAGAGCTCGCAGAGCTCTGAAGCGCCCCCGGAGGAGAGAAGCTCGAGCCACGGCTTCCACGGTGAGGCCACGCCGGAGGCTTCCAGTCGGACCGCGAGTCCACCGGCGTCCCGCAGTGCTCGACCGACCTCGGCCACGCTCGTCGGATCGGCGTCGAGGGTCTGGCCGATCTCGACCAGCGCCGCGCGCCGGCACGCGGCGACTCGCTCGACGAGCTCGCTCGGCAGCGGACCGCTCCGTCCGCGGGCGAAACCGGAGCCGAGGCGTTCGTCCTCGATCACGTCCACGCGGACCTGCCCCGCCGCGATGGGCTCGTCCCAGGCAGCGTGGGCGTCGACGCCCCGCGCCTTCAGGGCTTCGACGACCTCTCCGGGGCGGCGCCACGGCCCGGGGACGAGCAGGAAGTTGGAAGGCACGCGCGCTGACACGGGCCGAGCATACGATCGATGGCGACAACGTCGTCCACGGCGTGAGTCATGATCAGCTCTCCCTCATACAAGTCCCCGACGCCCCGATCACGGGTGCCGCGCGTCCATGAAGTCGCGGAGCTCAGCCCTCCAAGAACGCCTCCATGCACCGATGGACGGTCGCGCGAAGCCAGCGGTGGCCCGCGTCGGCTTGATGGGCGGTGTGCCAGGTGCTGCGGAGGTCTAGCTCTCCGAGCTCGTCAACGAGGGGATGTGGCACGACTCGGAGCCGATGGCCGCGCGCGATCCAGTGACACGCGGGGGTCGGCAGCGACGTCACGAGGCGGCTTCGTTCGAGCATCGGGCCCACCGCTGCGAGGTACGCGACCCGCGCCACGACGCGGCGCGAATCGCCGCGCTCCGTGAGGAGGGTGTCGAGATGTCCCGGAGCCTCGGCTCGGCCACCGGGGATGAGCTGCAGGTGCGCGGACGAGAGCCACGACTGCCTCGTGAGCCCGTCCCGCCACGCTGGATGGCGGCGACCGAACATCGCGCTCCACGACATCCCGTGCGCGAAGCGGCGCACCATCAGCTCGGGGTGGTCGAGGGCCGGGACGCCCACCATGAGATCCACCTCGCCTCGGAGCAGCCCGTCGAGCGCCTCCCGCTCGGAGCCGTGCACCTCGAACGTGACCGCGGGCGCGCCTTCGAGCGCGGTGAGGAGGGTCGGGACCAGCGACGAGCCGATCACGTCGGGGATCAAGAGCCGAAAGTGCCGCTCATCCCGCTGCGGATCGAACGCCCCGACCGTGCGGAGGCGGTCGACGGCGCCCAGCGTGCGTTCCAGTGGCTCGCGCAGCGCCTTGGCGAACGGGGTCAGCGCCATGCCGCGGCCCGAGCGAACCAACAGCGGATCGCCGAAGACATGCCGCAGCGTGCCGAGCGCGCGACTCACGGTCGGCTGCGTCGTGCCCAGCTCGTTCGCCGCCACGGTGACGCTGCTCGCCTCCACGAGCGCGCGAAGCGTGACGAGCAGGTTCAGATCGATGCCATCGAGGGGTCGCGAGGTCGACACCGTCTCATTCATACACGGAATGAATCCATGCGAAACCCAACATGGAAGACATGACTCGTCGGGGCCACTGTCAGCGCACGGAGGCTATCGATGAACCGCGCGACCATTCTTCTCGTTCAGGCTTCGCTCCTCGGCGCGTGCGGCGGAGGGGCGCCCGCCGCGGCGCATCCAGAGCCGGCCGCCGAGTGCGTCGCCGTCGACACCAGCGTTCCGCTCGCGGTCTCGCGCATCGAGGGCGACGGCGTGGTGGTGCACACCTTGGTCGCCCCCGACTCGAGCGCCGCCGTCACCTCCCACGTGGTCGAGACCGAGGGTCACCTGGTCGTCTTCGATACGCAGCTGTTCCGCGGGTACGCGCGTCAGCTTCGTGAGTACGTCGATGGACTCGGCAAGCCCATCGACCGAGTCGTGATCACGCACGGACACCCGGACCACTACCTCGGGCTCGAGCACTTCGCGGACGTCCCGAGCTGGGCGTTCGAGGAGACGCGCGTCGACATCCAGCAGCGCCAGCGCTTCCACATTCGCATGCACCGTGAGACGGAGCGAGAGTGCGACGCGGTCGCGGAGCGGGCCGTGATCCCGACGAACGTGCTCGAGGAGGGCGACTACGAGCTCGACGGGGTCACGCTGAGCTTCTCGCGCGCCCGCGATGCGGAGGACAACGACCAGCTCATCGTGCACGTGCCCGCCGCGCGCGCCCTCATCCTGCAGGACCTCGTCGCGAACGGGGTGCACCCGTACAGCGCGACCGGGATGATCCCCCACTGGATCGAGGTGCTTCGTGCGGCGCAGGAGACCTACCCCGACATCGAGCACGTGCTGGCCGGCCACGGACCGCCCGGCGGTCCCGAGGTGATCCCCGAGATGATCGGATACCTCGAGGGCGCGGCGCGAATCCATGAAGCGGACCTCGAACCCGACGCGTTCCGAGACGCGTTCCTCAGCGGTTGGCCCGACCGACGCGGCACGTACATCGTCGAGATGATGGTGACCATCCTCCGTAGCCGGCGCTGAGGCGTCAGAAAGCGAATCGCCATGTTGCTCGCAGTGACCGCCGCCTCCGGAAAGCTCGGAGGGGAGATCGCCCAGGCCCTCGTGACGATGTACGGCGACGAATCCGTCGTCGGGCTCGCACGAACCCCGAAGAACGCCGAGAGGTTGGGCATCGAGGTGCGGCCAGGCGACTACGACCAGCCCGATCAGCTCGCGTCGTCTTTGTCCGGCGTGGACTCCCTCGTTCTCCTCTCCGGCATGGACGCGCCTGACAAGCGGGTCCAGCAGCACAGGAACGTCATCGACGCCGCGCGGGCGGCCGGCGTCCGAAAGGTCGTGTACACGAGCATCCAAGGCCTCGAGCGAGACACGGGGTTCTCCGACGTGGTGCAGAGCAACCGTCAGACCGAGGCCGACATCCGCGCGAGTGGCCTCGACTGGGTCATCGGACGCAACGGGATCTACATCGAGCCGGACCTCGAGTACCTCGCGCGCTACGAGGAGCGCGGTGAGATCGCGAACTGCGCAGGGGACGGGAAGTGCGGGTACACGACGCGCAAGGAGCTGGCGTACGCCTACGCCCGCGTCCTGACCGGACCGGAGCACGACGGCCGCACCTACGACCTGCACGGCGAGCCGATCACGCAGGCGCAGCTGGCCGACTACCTGAACGGGGCGTTCGGCACCGCCCTCACCTATCGCGCCATGTCGGTCGACGAATACCGTGAAGAACGAACGGACGAGCTCGGCCCCTTCATCGGCGGCATCATCGCCGGCATCTACGAGGGCATCCAGCTGGGCGCGCTAGACGGCGACAGCGACTACGAGGCCGCCGCCGGACGCCCGCACCAAAGCTGGAGCGAGCTCTTCGAAGCGCTCGCCTCGTCCGCGGACACCGAGCCTCAGATGTGAAAGCTCGACGAACGAACATGGATAACGCAACGTGGCTGACCGCGCGAAGGGCTCGTGAACGCAAGTTGACCACCGACTGGATACGGCGGTCCCAATGAATCTCCTCCTGGAGGTAGCGGCGTAGCCTTGGGGCGTTGCGTCTGGTACGGCCCGCTCGATGAGCAAGTGGCCGCCAGCCCTGGAGACCCTGGCGGAGCGGTTCCGCGACGCGGGGCTCGCGGTTCGTGATGCTTCCTTCTTCGCGACGACGGGCATCGGGGTCTCGAGCCCCGCCGGTGACGACATCGCCGAGGCGGTCGTCTTCATCTACCCGAGCGACAGCGGCTGGGAGATGAGGATCACGCTGCACGGTGGGCCGCACTGGACGCGCAAGGTGACGAGCCTCGAAGACGTGGAGCGGCTCACGCGATCACATCTGAGCAACGCCGTGCCGCCGCCTGGCCCCGGCTGGGAGAAGACGCAGTGAGCTTCGTCGGCCTCTTCGAGCGGCTCTACGAGCGTCATCCGGTCGGCGTCGCGGAGCCCGAGCTGGCCGAGGCGGAAGCGCGGCTGGGGGTCGCGGTTCCCCCGCCGCTCCGCGAGCTCCATCTGGCGTGCGGCCGCGAGCCGTGCGTGCTGGCATCTCACAATCGGTTCTTCAGCCCACGCGCGCTCGAACGGTCAGACGGTCGCATCATCTTCTGCGAGGAGAACCAGGGTGTCTGTGTCTGGGGCTGCTCGCCTGGCGATGAGGATCCGCTCGCGGAGGTCGGGAACGTACTCCGCGACGACACGCTCGAGTGGCACTCCGAGCAGGCGCCTCTCAGCCGGTTCCTGGCGATCCAGCTGTACCTCCAGACCGCGTGGGGAGGATTCGAACACGCCGGCGATCTCCAGGATCCCGATCTCGTGATGTCGCGAATCGAGTCCGAATGGGAGGAGGTCGTGCGCCACCAGGACCTGACGATCTACTGGAAGCCGGGGGCGCTCATCACCGCCCTCGACGGACAGCCGTTCCTGACCGGCGCCGCGCGCACGGAGGGAGGCTTCGTCCGACTCCTGGGGGACCTCGGCTTCGAGCTCCTGTAGGCGATTTCAGGTCGCTGCTCGCCCTCTACGTGGGGGAGGGGAGGCAGAAATGCGAGCGCCCCTGGCAGGGCCTGCCAGGGGCGCTCGGTGCAGAACAGGTAGCGTCCCCAGCGGGATTCGAACCCGCGTCGCCGGCGTGAAAGGCCGGTATCCTGGGCCTCTAGATGATGGGGACTGAAGAGAGAATATCAGGGGGCCAGTGGGCCGTGCAGGGCTCGAACCTGCGACCGATGGGTTAAAAGCCCACTGCTCTGCCAACTGAGCTAACGGCCCCTCTCGAAAAGAGATTCGGCCGTTTAGCAACGGGCCCCGCAGGCGTCAAGACGCGGTTGGCGCGGGAGACGCGGCGCGTCACGCCGAGACCGTAACCGACGGTACACACCCGGGCACCGACGTCACGGTGGCCAGTGGAGCAGCCACCCCGTCCGCGGAAGTGTGCCACCGTCGTCACGTCACCAAACGGCGACGACCCAGCGGGGGCGCTGAAACGGTTTACGACGCACTCGAGAACTTCTTTAGACGCGGCGCGTCAATAACCGCACGAATCATGGGTGCTGCGTGCCACGACGTCGTGGGGCAAAACCACGAAGCGAGGCATTCGCCCTCAACACCGGTGCAACGGATTTGGGGGTCGCGGCCACTACTCGATGTGGCACCCCGATTGCAGAGCACGAGGGCGGTGGAGATCCTGATGTCCAGAACCAAGAAGACCGCAGTGTTGGTCGCCGAGCGCGGCGGCGAGTGGAGCGAGTGGGTCGAGCCGCTCCGTGACGACGTGGACGATATCGCGATCGTCCTGCAGCGCCAGGGCGAGAGCCCCTCGGAGCTGGCCACCCGCGTGCGAGAGCGCGTGGCGGAGCTGCAGCTCGAGGGCGAGCTCGTGGCCGCGGCGCTCGTGGGCGGAGATCGTTGGGATCCTGACACGCTCAGTGCCCGCTCCTTGATGATCCGCGCCATCGTGTCCCAGATGGTGCCCACCGGTCAGGGACGCCTGTTCCTGGATGGCGGCGGTCGCGCAGGCCGCGGCCGTCACGCGATGCAGGCGCTCGCGGCGGTGGTCGAAGACCAGGTCGGCGGCGGCATCGCGGTCCTGACGCAGAGCCCGGCCGTCGCGCCGATGGCGCCCGCGCGCGCCGCCTGAGCTTCGGTTCCATCTCTCCACCACCCCACGGAAGGGCGGACGCTTCGGCGCCGCCCTTTCGTCGTTCTGGACGCGGTACCCTTCGGCTCATGATGTCGCGCCTCCTCGTCTGCCTGTCGATCTTCGCCGTCGCCTGCGGCTCGAACGAGTCGGACGCGCCGCCCACACCGCCGCCCGCCGAGCCATCCGTCGAGCCAGCCGCCCAGACGGCCGCCCAGACGGCCGCGCAGGGAACGGCCGAGCAGGGAACGGCCGCGCAGGGAACGGAGGCGCCGGAAACGACCCCAGCCGCCGAAGGCGCGTCGGCGCCGGCGATCGGCGCGCTCGTGCGGCGCGGCCGGGTGCACTTCCGGGAGCGGCGCTTCGCGGAGGCGGCGGCGGAGTTCGACCGCGCGCTGGCCCGCAACCCCGGCGACGGAGCGCTCTCGTGCGAGACGGGCTGGGCCTTCCACCATGCGGGCGACGACGACAAGGCGCGCCGGCTGCTCCAGCACGGGACCCGGCTGCTCGCGTCACGGAGCGATCAGACCCGCGCCTACGGAGCGTGCCTCTACAACCTGGGCCGCATGGCCGAAGACGCGGGGCAGGCCGACGCCGCGGCGCGCCTCTACGGCAGCTCGCTGCGCGCGCGGCCCAACCGGGTCGTGCAGCAGCGCCTCGACGCGCTCGAGGTGGAGGCCTCCGCCGAGCGACCTCTGTACGGCACGGTCGAAGACGCGATCGAGACGAGCGAGGGGCTCGACGGCGTCGACCCGCGCGATCTCGAGGCCTACTACATCCAGGATCTCGAGTCGGTCACGGCGGAGCTCCCGGCGCGCGCGCCCGTGCTCGAGGTGGCGACCGTCTCGTACGGCGACGGCGGCGCGTGGCGCTGTCGCTACTGGCGGCTGACGGCCCGGGTGGAGGCCGGCTGGGTCACCCCGGTGGAGCTGGGCGACGCGTGCGGGGCGACGGAGTCCGACGGCTACGACGACGGGTCGTTCACGGTCCGGTCGATGGCGTGGATCGAGGGCGCGCCCTCCCCCACCGTCGCGGTGCACGTCGTCAACTCGTATCAGCGCTGCGAGTACGGCGAGGAGGACGGCGACGAGGACACGTGCACGTCATCCTCCGACGAGGCGCTCCGCGTGTACCGCTACGGCGGACGCGCGCTCGAGCCGCTCTTCGAGCTGCCCCTCGTCCACAGGGAGCGCGAGGACGACGACGTGACGGACGCGTACGCCTCCGAGCACGAGCTGCTCCCGGACGGACAGATCCTCGTGCGCGCCACCGAGGGCTCTCCGCCGCCCTGGATGCTGGGCACGCACTCCGTGGACGAGCTGACCACGGCCGCGGAGCGTCACGCAGCTACGAGTCACTGAAACGCGTAAGGTTTTCCCCATGGAGGCCTTCCCGAACTGGGGAGGGTTGCTATCCTGGGAAGCGCGTGTCCGAGCCCTCCCTGGTGGGTGAGCTGATCACCCTCGCGCTCGTCTATGACGAGCCCTGGAACGTCCCCGTGCCCGCGCGGTACGCGGAGGGGATGGCGTACGCCGAGGCTCAGGACGTGTGGTCGAGCGGGGTGGAGCTCGAGCGCCGCCGAGTGCTCGAGCTGCTGTGGACGCCCCAGGGCGACGAAGGCGACCTCACGCCGAAGCACCTCTACCGCTTGCTGCACGAGACGGTCGCGCGAGCCGCTCATATCGAGGACGCGATGAAGCCGGTCTCGGAGCCGCTCGAGCGGATCATGCTCCTGGGTCGGCTCGAGGTCCTCTCGCGGCTCTCGCGGCACCTCACGCACGTGGCCGCCCACGCGGCCGAAGGCCACGCCGACCCGCAGCTCGTCGCGATCCCCTGAGGCTACGCAAGGCCGAGCTGCGCAGCGATGGCGTCGGCCGGCATCGCGCCGCTGACGCGCGCAGCCTCCGACCCGCCGCGGAAGAGCACCATGGTCGGGATGCCGCGGATGCCGAAGCGGCCGGCGACGTCTGGCAGCGCCTCGGTGTCGACCTTGGCCACGACGACGCGTCCGGCGCGCTCGCTCGCGAGCCGCTCCAGCTCGGGGGCCACGGCGCGGCACGGTCCACACCAGGCGGCCCAGAAGTCGACGAGCACGGGCAGCGGCGAGTCGCGGATCAGCGCGTCGAAGTCTGCGCCGGACGACAGCGCCACGGGCGCCGCGAGCGGCAAGAGCGCGGTCTTGCACTTCGGGCAACGCGCGGCGCCGTCGAGGCGCGCTTCGGGGAGGCGGTTCTTGGCGCCGCAACCAGGGCACGGACGGATCATCACGCGAGCATCTATCCACGGACCCGCGTCTGGCGAGGGCTCTCGCCCCTTGCGCCCGACGTCGGTGTCCTTAGAAGCTCGGCGCGATGAAGACGATCACGCTGAACGATGGAAACGCGATGCCGGCCTTCGGGCTCGGGACCTGGAAGTCGAAGCCTGGCGAGGTGCGCGACGCGGTGGTGGAGGCGGTGAAGGCCGGCTACCGCCACATCGACTGCGCCTGGATCTACGGCAACGAGAGCGAGGTGGGCGACGCGCTCGTGACGCTCTTCGACGAGGGCGTGGTCACGCGCGAGGAGCTCTGGATCACCTCGAAGCTCTGGAACGACCGGCACCGCGCCGAGCACGTGGAGGGCGCGCTCCGCGAGACGCTCGCCAACCTGAAGCTCGAGCGCCTCGACCTCTACCTCATCCACTGGCCCGTGGTGTTGAAGCACGGCGTGGTCTTCCCGAAGGAGGCGAGCGATCTGCGCGGCCTCGACGAGGTGCCGCTCTCCGAGACGTGGGGCGCGATGGAGGGGCTCGTGGACGCGGGGCTGACGCGATCGATCGGCGTGTCGAACTTCAGCGTGGAGAAGCTCCGCGCGACGGCGGACGACGCGCGCATCCCGCCCGCGGTGAACCAGGTCGAGCTGCACCCCTATCTGCAGCAGGACGACCTGCTCGCCTTCGCGCGCGAGGCCGACGTGGCGCTGACGGCCTACTCACCGCTGGGCTCGATGGATCGCGCGGACTCGATGAAGGCGGAGGACGAGCCCGTCCTGCTCGAGGACGAGACCGTCGGCGCGGTGGCCAGCAAGCACGGCGTCACCCCCGCGCAGGTGCTCATCGCCTGGGCGCTCGCGCGCGGCACCGCGGTGATCCCCAAGTCCGTCAACCCGGGTCGCATCCGGCAGAACCTCGCCGCGACCGAGGTCGCCCTCGACGAGGAGGACCTCGCGCGCATCGCGGAGCTCGATCGACACCGCCGCTACGTCGACGGCTCGTTCTGGGCGAAGGAGGGCGGCCCCTACTCGCTCTCGAGCCTCTGGGACGAGTGACGCGAATGGATTGCGCCCTGGAGGCGCGCGCGTATCTGTGGGCGCAGCGAGATGACATCGATACGCGAACGGTTCGGCGCCGACCACGTCGCCCTCCAACGGTCACTCGACGCGCTCGGCAACGCGAGCGAGGGCGCCGACGCCTCGGAGCTCGTCCGCGTCTGGCGTGAGTTCGAGGCGGGCCTGCGCGCGCACCTCGAGGTGGAAGAGGCGGAGCTCTTTCCGCTGCTTCCGGACCGAGCCGAGAGAACCGCGCTCGAGCGCGACCACGAGCGCTTCCGAGAGCAGCTCGACGAGCTCGGCTTGCAGGTGGAGGTCCACGCGATCCGGAAGGAGAGCGTCGACGCGCTCTGTGAGGCGCTCCGCGCGCACGCGGCCCGGGAAGACGCCGTCCTCTATCGCGTCGCCGACGAGCGCGGGCTCACGGACGGGCCCTCCCTCCTCGACCGGCCGCTGGTCCGCTAGGGGGGCGCGACGATCTGACGCATGGACGCGGCGGGTCGCCGTGCCCAGATGAGCCGGGTGCGAACACCTCTCACGGCCCTCGTCCCCGCGCTGCTGGTCAGCCTGATCGCCGTGACCGCGGCCGCGCAGCAGGGGGCTCCCTCGACGGACTGGGGAGCAGCGACGCGTGCGCGCCAGATCGAGAAGTCCACGCTCAGCCCCTTCTGCCCCGGCAAGACGCTCTATGACTGCCCCAGCCCCGCGGCAGCGGAGTGGCGGGCGGACATCCAGCGCTGGGTGCGCGAAGGCGCGAGCGCGACCGAGGTCCGCGCGCGTCTCCAGGCGCGACGACCGGACTTCGACCTGGAGGGCGCGACCGGCGCGGGCCCGATCGGTGCGTTGGTGGCCGCGTTCACCTTCGGAGCGCTGCTCCTGCTCGGCTGGCGGATGCGGCGAGCGCCCCGAGACGAGGCCACGGCGAGCGACGACGAGGCCACGGATGACGCGAGCGACGGGGAGCTGGAGCGAGCCCTCGACCGGGAGCTCGCGCGCTTCGACGAAGCCTGATAGACGGCCCGCATGCCGACTCGCTTCACCGCCCTCCTGGGCGTCGGTCTCTTCCTCGCCTCCGGGTGCGCCATCGACCCGATGGGGGACTGCACGAGTCGCTGCGAGACGCGTCGCACGAGCCGCTGCATGGGCTTCCGCGGCGAAGAGGACTGCGCCGCGATCTGCGCGGACGCGCAAGGCGAGTACGACAGGAGCCGAGACGCGGCCCTGGAGATCGAGTGCGAGGTGGAGTTCGACGCGAGCTACGCGTGCGAGGCCAGCGTCGCGGCGTGCAGCCCGAGCGGAGCCACGTGCGCCTCCGAGCGCGCGGCCTACGGGGAGTGCCTGCGCACGGTGTGCGAGCGGCTGCCCGAGCGCGAAGAGTGCCTCGAGCCGTGACCCTCACATGATGTAGAAGCCCTGGCTCGCGAGCGGCGCGGGCACGTCCTCTTCGCCGAGGAGCTGCGCGAGGTTGATGTGGATGGTGCGCGCGATCGCGGTGACCGAGGTGTCGGTCGGGCGGTTGGCGAACGGGTCCTGCATGTGGCTCGCGGTCTTCTCCAGGAGGAAGAACGGGACCGAGATCGAGGTCGTGATCGCGATCTGCCAGAAGCCCTCGACCTCGGCGAGCGCGATCGAGAGCGCGGTGATGAAGAGGTAGATGAAGGCGTGCAGGAACGCGCGGTACGTCCTCGGGAAGACCGTGCCGCGGATGCGCTCCGCCTTGCCCATCGAGTCCGTCAGCCGGGTCAGCGTGTCGTCGAGCGCGATGCGCTGGTAGTCGGTGAGCTGCCCGGCGTCGGCGAGCGCCGTGACGTCGCGCGCGTGCAGCTGCAGGAGGAAGAGCGGTTTGTTGGCGTGGCCCGAGGTCTGTTGGATCTCGTCCTCGTCGAGCAGCTCGGCCGCGCCGACCTTCCAGTCGAGCCCGCGCAGGCTCTGGCCGAGCGCGTAGCACCACGCGATCTGGCGGCGGCCGAGGGTGCGCACCGTGTCCGGGTGCTGGCCGCCGAAGCTCAGCAGCTGGCGCACGAAGGTGCGTGAGTCGTTGACGATGGCGCCCCAGACCTTCCGGGCCTCCCACCAGCGGTCGTAGCTCTGGTTGAGCTTGAACGACAAGAGGAGCGAGATGGCGGTGCCGAGGAAGGCGGGGATCGCCGTCGGGATGGTCGGCAGGATCGCGCGCTGATAGTGGATCGCGAGCTCGACGAGGGTGCAGATGAGCAGCACGAAGACGAGGTCGCGGCGGACCTTCTTCAACACGTACCGAAGGGGGATGCGGGTCTCGAGGAGCATCGAGCGGCACGCTACACGCTCGGCCCGGAGGCGGTCGAGCGGGTAGCGCGTCGCCTCGGCCGCGAGGCCTCAGCTACAGGTGGAGCTGGAGAGGCTGCACTCGAACGAGAGGCAGTCCGCCGGCTCGTTGCAGGCCGCGCCGGAAGGGCGGGGCGCGGCGCACGCGCCGGGGAGGCGGAAGCCGTCGGCGTCCTGGCCGTTGACGTCGTCGCAGTAGAGGCCCTCGTCGCACGCTTGCAGGTCCTCGCACTCCGCGTCGAGCGGGAGCTGGAGGACGCACGCGCCGCGGAGCTCCGGGCGCTCGAACTCGACGCGGAAGTCGACCCCCGGCTGGTCGCACCACATGCCGTCGTCGCAGTCGTGGTCGTAGTGGCAGCCGCCCGCGTGGACCGGGGCGCAGACGTCCTCGACGCACTCGAGCCCCGACGCGCAGCGCTCGTTCACGCAGGCCTCGCCCTCCCCCGGCGCCTCGCGACAGACGCCCTCGGAGCCGCCCTCTGAACCGGGGGTCGCCGTGCAGACGCTGTCCGGCACCTGGCACTCGATGTCCGCCTCACACGCGCCGCCGGGCGCGACGAGCGGGGTGACGAAGGGGCTCGCCTCGCAGAGGGGGTGGGCGCTCGGCGGGTCGTGCACGAAGCGCTCGCAGGGCAGCGCCTCCATGTAGTCGGCGCACGCGGTGGCGCTCTCGAGGTCGACCGCGAGGCGCCCCGCGTCGATGCTGCGGCCGAGCTGCCGGCAGATCGCGCCGACGAACATGTCCTGCTGCGTCACACAAGACGCCTGGTCGTCGTGACCGAAGAAGGTCTGGTCCTGCGCGAGCCGCTCCGGGGTCGCACATGCGTACAGCCGTTCACAGTACAGGTCGGGCTGGAAGCAGAGCTCCTCGAAGGCGCGACCTTCGGAGGCGTCACCCCGGGGCGGGGCCGCGTCGGTCCCGGAATCGCCCGTCTGCGAGGGCGATCCGCCGCACGCGGCGAGGAGCACGAGAGCACCGAGAACCGGAAGAAAGCTTGGCACATGACGGCACATGAGAGTGTTCTCCTGAAAGAGGTGAGCCGGCCATCGCATCCGGCGTGCCACGCGACCCGAGTGCCCGTTCGATGGAGGTCGTTCATGCTGTCGCCATGCCCAGCCGATTCCTCGTCGACCGTGTGCAGCCCGCCACGGACCGGCCCATCACCCGGCCGCTCTCCGAGCAGCTGGACTCATCGCTTCTCCTCGGCGGCGATCCCGAGCGCCCGGTCGTCGATCACGGCGCGACGCACCCGCTCCTCGGCGCCGTGCACCGCGCGTTCGCGGAGCACCGCCCGCTCGTGCTCACCCCCGACGTCGTCTGGCTGACGATCGCGCACGGGGTCGCGCGCCACGTGCATCTGAACGCGGAGACGCTGCGACGCCGCCTGGTGCGACACGACGGGAGAGAGCGGATCACGCTCGAGGTGTCGGAGCTGCCAGACTCCGGGGCCGACTGGGGCGAGGTCGTCGAGGCGTTCCGGGACGCGCTCGCGGACCGGATCGGGGACGGCCCGGCCCGGCTCTTCGAGTGCGACTTCAGCACCTCGACCGAGGTCGAGCGCCTGGCAGGACGCGTCGTGCTGATGGACGCCTACACGCCGTTCTACGACTACCAGCTGGAGTGCATCTGCGGCATCCCGTGGGTCCGGCTCGAGGGGACGGTCGAGGACTGGCGCCGGATCCGCGAGCGCGTCGACGTGCTGGCGGAGCTGGACCTCGAGACCTGGGCCGGCTCGCTCCGCCCCATCTGCGATGAGCTGGTGAAGGTCGCCGAGGGCGCGCCGACGCTCTCGTTCTGGCGCCGCCTCTACAAGCCGGTGGACGCGTACGGCGGCGACGTCGTGACGGGGTGGATCGCCAGGCTCTATCCGTACGTCATCGCCGAGGGCGCGGCGAGCCGTCCGAACCCCCTGCTCGCGCTCCCCATCGACGAGCCCTCCGGGCATTCGGACGGGTGGTACTCGGGGCCCGGCGTGCGCCCGCACGACATCCCGGCCGAGGCGTCACGCGCGCGCATCCGGGTCGTCGACCACCCCCGCGGCGAGGTGCGAGACGTCTCCCTCGAGGCGGGCGTCATGGCCGTCGGGCTGGAGGAGGACGGCGCGCTGGCGCCGCTCTGCGCCTGGGTCCTGCGCGCGGATCCGGCCCTCTCGATGCTGGACGTCATCGCGCGCATCCGGGAGGAGCACGTCGCGATCGAGCTCACGCCCGAGGACGCCACCAGCGCGCTCTTCGGGAACGCGGAGCTGGTCGCGCTGCGCACCGAGCTGGGGGAGGCGCGCCTCTTCGACGGCCGCTGGCGCCTCCGGGGACGGACCGGGGGGGAGTCCATCGACCTCGCCGCGAAACGAGACGACCCGGGGTTGCTCGACCGCTTCTGGCGCCTGCTCGGTCGTGGTCGGAACGAGCTCATCCATTTGCGGCAGGGGGCGGGGCCGAGCCTGGTGCTCGACCGCGTGCTCGATCTCGACGACGGCACCTACGTCGCCGTCTGGTCGAGCCCCGGCGCCCGCCCGCTCCTCGTCCGCGGCCGAGCCGAGGCGCTCGAGCCGACGGATCCGCGCGGGCACCGCCGGACGACCCAGCGAATGGACGAGCTGCGCGTGGTCGGCACGTCGCTCGCCGAGCTGCTCTGGACGGCGATGGAGGGCGGCGGGTCCGACGCGCTGCCGGACCTCGGGCCGCTCTCGGAGAGCCTGCCGGCGTGGGCCCGGCCGATGGGGTGACCGGGTCGAGATCGACCGCGCCCCTGCGACCATTCACCGCATGTCCTGTCGCGCGGAAGCTGCCATGCTCCCCGCGTCTGGAGGAACACATGCGTGACTTGGGATGCCTTCTGGTCGGTTTGGCGCTGCTGAGCGGATGTGACGAGGCCGATCCGCGCCCCCTCGGCCCGGATGACGCGGCCGCGATGACGCTCTGCGAGGGATTCGCGGAGACGCCCATGGAGCTCACCGCCGCCCTGAGCGAGGACGACGCCGCGAGCGTCGTCATCGAGCGCGAGGGCCTCTACCGCGTGACCTTGCCCGCGGGCGCCGAGAGCTACGCGATGCTCCGCACGGACACGATGCACGCGACGATGGCCATCGGCGCCGCGCCCGCCGGCATCCTGCACAACCTCTCGGTCGGGCTCCCCGGCGCGACGCAGTCCGCGGTGTGCCCCGCGGTGGTGGTGGACGAGCACCGCGTGCACATCCACGCTCCGGACGACTACCTGCTGACGTTCTCGAGTGAGGGTGAGCGGACGGCGCTGGTCTACGTGACCATGGCCGAGGTGGGCCACCCCGACGGCGACGGTGGCGTG
>SHBB01000075.1 GCA_004213565.1 Sandaracinaceae bacterium | reverse complement strand
CGCGCAGCACGACACCCCGCGTCCGAGCGGCACCGCGGTGGTGTCGCGCAGCGAGGTGCGCGGCGCGCCCTCGAAGAAGAAGTCGATGGCGGGCCTGCTGATCGTCGCGGGGGCGCTCTTCCTCGCGATCGCGATCGTCGGGCTGGGCTTCTTGATCGCGAACCACCGACGCGACGAGGCCACCCGACAGCGCCAGATCGAGGAGCGGCTCGAGCAGCTCCGGATCCCTCAGGAGTGATCTCGAACCGAGGAGAAACGCCAACGCCCCGCGCGGCGTGATGCCGGCAGGGCGAATCGACTCACACCCCGGCGCGAGGCCGGGGAGCGATCACATGGCGCCGTCGAGCTTGGACGCGAGGATGGTCTTGGGAGCGAGGCCGACCTGCTGGTCGACGACCTCACCGCCCTTGAAGATCAGGATGGTGGGCACGCCCCGGATCTGAAAGCGCCGCGCGGTCTCGGGGCTCTCGTCGATGTCGAGCTTGGCCACCTTCGCCTTGCCGTCGTACTCGTCGGCGAGCTGGTCGACGAGGGGTGCGATCTGGCGGCACGGGCCGCACCACGTCGCGGTGAAGTCGACGAGCACGGGCTGGTCGGACTTGACCACCTCGTCCTCGAAGTTGAGGTCGTTCACGGACACGACGTTCTTGCCTGCCATGCTGCTGCTCCATTCCTGACCGCCCCAACGGGCGATCGACCCGCAAGTGATAGGAACCACGGCCCCCCATGTCAATCAGGACCCACGAGCGCGATCCATGACGTCGACGCCCCGGGGAGGTAGGATTCCGGCGTGCGCGCCAACCGCCTCTTCGTCCCGCAAGCGATGCTCGACCTCTGGCTCTCGGAGGAGCGGGTGGAGGTCGAAGGCGAAGTGATGATCACCCGCCCCGAGGGGCAGCGGCTCGAGCTGACCACGGCGGTCCTCTTCAAGGAGGAGGTGACCGGCACCCCCGATGCCCACGACATCCTGGGGAAGGTGAAGGATCTGGAGCAGTTGGCGGAGATCGGCGCCGAGCACTATGCCGACTCCGTGATCCTCGGAGACAACGCCTATCAGGTCGTCGAGGGCTTCGCGGGCACGCCGGTGGTCGAAGACGACGACGCGGTGATCGGAGACAGCATGTCCGCCGCGGCGCGCGCGCTCACCGGAGAGCGGGCGGGCTCCGGGGAGATCGATCTCCTGGCCCGGTTCCTACAGAGCCGCTAATGGCCGTAGCGGAAGTCGTGAGCCTGTGGGACGAGACATCGGCGTGCGAATCGAGGCGCGACGACGAGGGATACTCTACGTATTCCGAGGAGGGGCCGACCCACGGGCTCGGGACTTCCGCGGAGGACATTGAGGCGTGGGAGACGACGCCATGTGGGTGACCCTCCTCTTCGGCCTGACCGCCGCGCTCTACGCGATCGCCGCCGGCCTCTACGTGCTCTTCCTTTCGCGCGGCACGGAGGGGGGCGCGACCTGGGCGGCGCGGGTGCTCGGCGGCGCCGTGGCGTCTCACCTCGCCTTCCTCGTGTCGAACTGGGCCGTGCTCGGCACCGTGCCCACGGCCGACATCCACCAGGCGCTGGCCGTGATGTCGCTCGTGCTGGTGCTCGTCTTCCTGGTGACGGCGCGCAAACGAGATCGGCTGCACGTGCTCGGCGCGTTCATCACGCCGGTCACCCTGCTGCTCTTCCTCGGGGCCGCGTTCCGCCGCGGGGTCGGGCCCGTGCCCGAGGGGGTCAAGTCGGCGCTCCTCCCGGTCCACGTGGGCGTCAACGTGCTCGGGCTCGCCGCCTTCGCGCTCGCCGCCGCGGCCGCCGTCGCCTACCTCCTCCAGGAGCGACAGCTCCGGCAGAAGCGCCTCGGCGGGCTCATGCAGCGGCTGCCCGCGCTCGACGTGCTCGACACCTTCGGCCTCCGCTCGGTGCTCGTCGGCTTCCCGCTGCTGACCGTCGGCGTCGTCACCGGGACGATCTGGGCGGTCCAGCTCCATCAAGGGGGCTTCGGGCTCTCCGCCGCGCAGGGCTTCGGGTTGCTCTCCTGGCTGCTGTTCGCGGGGGTGCTCCTGCTCCGCGTCGCGGCGGGCTGGCGCGGCCGCAAAGCGGCGATCGGCACCATGCTCGGCTTCCTCTCCACGATGGTCGTGCTGGTCGGATACATGCTCAGGGGCTCGGAGGGCTTCGGCTGATGTCCTCGAACGATCTCCTGGTCGTGGGGATGAGCCACCGGACCTCTCCGGTGGCGTTGCGCGAGCGGCTCGCGGTCGACGGCCCGGCCCTCGAGGCGAGCGTGCGCGAGATCCACGACGCGGCGCTGCTGCCCGAGGTGCTGCTCCTGAGCACGTGCAACCGGGTCGAGGTGTACGTCGGCGGCGAGGACCGCGAGCGCACGGCGAGCGCGGTGACGCAGTGGCTCGAGCAGCGCGCGGGCGAGCGGGTGAGCGACTACCTCTACGTGCACCACGGCGAGGAGGCGGTGCGGCACGTGTTCCGGGTGGCGTCGAGCCTCGACTCGATGGTGGTGGGCGAGCCGCAGATCCTCGGGCAGGTCAAGGAGGCGTACTCGGCCTCGAAGACCACGGGCAGCCTCGGCACGCTCCTCGACCGCTGCTTCTCGCACGCCTTCGCGGTGGCGAAGAAGGTGCGCAACGAGACGACCATCGCCGAGGGCTCGGTGAGCGTCAGCTCGATCGCGGGCGACCTCGCGAAGAAGATCTTCGGCACCCTCGAGGGGCGGCGCGTGCTGCTCGTCGGGGCGGGCGAGATGGGCGAGGCGGCCGGCAAGCATCTCCGCAAGGCGGGCGCGTCCCTCTTCATCGTCAACCGCAGCCCCGAGAAGGCGGAGGCGCTCGCGCGCGAGCTCGACGGGCACGCGCGGGGTCTCGAGGCGCTCTCGACGGAGCTGGCGCAGGCCGACGTCGCGATCGCCTCGACCTCGAGCACGCGCTTCGTGATCACCCCCGAGCTGATGAAGCCGGTGATCAAGGCGCGGCGCCACCGCCCGCTGTTCCTGATCGACATCGCGGTCCCGCGCGACGTCGACCCTCGCGTCGGCGAGATGGACAACGTCTTCCTCTACGACGTCGACGACCTCGAGCAGGTCGCGCAGGAGAACCTGAACGCGCGCCGGCGCGAGGCCGACGCCGCGGAGCGGATCGTGACGATGGAGGTCGCCGCCTTCGAGCGGTGGCGGCGCTCGGGCGTGCTGAAGCCCACCATCGTCGCGCTTCGGCAGAAGGTGCGTGGCACCCTCGAGGCCGAGCTCGAACGAACCCTGCCGCGCCTGAGCGGCGTCACGGAGCGCGAGAGGCGCTCGCTGGACAAGATGATCGACGCGATGACGAACAAGCTGCTCCACCGCACCATCAGCGAGCTGAAGTCCCACGCGGACACCCCGGAGGGCGAGGCGCTGCTCCGGCACGCGCGGCTCCTCTACGAGCTCGAGGACGCGAAGAGCGCGCCCCAGCCCGAGCCGACGAGCGACGGCGTCCAGAAGAAGCTCGCGCCCGCGAAGGGGAAGTCATGAGCCGCGTGATCCGCATCGCCACCCGCAAGAGCCCGCTCGCCCTCGCGCAGACCCGCTGGGTCGCCGAGCGCATCCGCCGCCGCGCGCCCGACGTGACGGTGGAGGAGGTGCACATCGTCACCAAGGGCGACCAGATCATCGACCAGCCGCTGGCGAAGATCGGCGGCAAGGGGCTCTTCATCAGCGAGGTGGAGGCGACCCTGGTCGACGGGCGCGCGGACCTCGCCGTGCACTCGATGAAGGACGTGCCGGACGAGCTGGTGGAGGGCTTCGACATCCTCTGCGTGCCCGAGCGCGAGGACCCGCGCGACGTGCTCGTCTCGGTCGGCGGCAAGGAGCTGAGCGAGCTGCATCAGGGCGCGATCATCGGCACCTCGTCCCTGCGGCGCTCGTGTCAGCTGCGCGCGGCGCGGCCGGATCTCCGCTTCAAGGTGCTGCGCGGCAACGTCGGCACGCGCCTGCGCAAGCTGGACGAGGGGCAGTACGACGCGATCGTGCTCGCCTACGCCGGCATGCTGCGGCTCGGCCTCGACCAGGAGCGCGAGCTCTGGGCGCTCCCCGAGGACACGTCGGTGCCCGCCGTCGGGCAGGGCGCGCTCGGCATCGAGGGCAAGGTCGACGACGCGGGGCTGCGCGATCTGCTGGTCGACCTCGAGCACCCGGCGACGCGGCTCGCGGTGGAGGCGGAGCGGGCCTACCTGAGCCGCCTGCAGGGCAGCTGCACGACCCCCATCGCGGCCTTCGCGCGCTTCGACGACGACGGCGAGACGCGCATGCGCATCGACGGGATGGTCGGCTCGGTGGACGGCGAGACGCTGCTCAACGCCTCGACCGACGGCTACGTGGACGCGCCCGATCACGCGGCGCGGCTCCAGCAGGCGGCGCGCATGGGCGTGGAGCTCGCCGAGATGCAGCTCGACCGCGGAGCGGCGGAGCTGATCCAGGCCGCGAAGTCGACCGAGGACCCCTACCTGATCGGGCCCTACGGCCCCCACTGAGCGGAGCTCACGGGAGCAGGCGCGCGAAGTCGCCCGCGACCCAGGCGCTGTAGATCTCGAACGAGTCGTAGCCAGCCTCGTTGACCACGCGGTAGCCGTCGAAGCTCCACTCGACGATCACCTCGTCCGCGGACGTGACGCCGTGCGCGTCCTCGAAGCCGTCGGCGATCCCGTTCCAGTTGGCGTCCTCGTAGGCCGGGCTGTCCGGGATGTCCGGGTTGACCCACGCCGACTCGGGGAGGTGCGCGTCGGCGCCTGCCTCGATCGCCGCGAGGTAACCCTCGTCGACCGCGTCGAGCGCGACCACGGGCGCGCCCTCGGCGTCGGTGGAGCGGTTGGCCCCGATCTCGCGCGCGAGCACGTGGCGGGTGTAGGCGTCCTCGGCGGAGCTGGGCTGGTGGCCGACGTCGGGATCGATCGGCAGCGGGTCGGCGCGGAAGAGCGACGCGTCCAGCGGGTCGGACGAGCCGAAGTAGCTCCAGAGCGCCCGGTTGTCCGCCGCGGGATCGTCCACCACGCCGGGCATGAGGTTGCCCGCGCTGTAGAGCGACGGCGGGTACGGCCGGCGCCCGCGGAGGTCCTGGTACTGGTTGTAGTTGGACGCGGGCACGCTCGGGTTCCTCGCACCCCGGAGGTAGTAGTTGAACGAGACGTCCACGCGCGCCGCGCCGATCACGTTGGTGAGGCGGTGTGACCAGTCGTAGACGACGTTGTTGTGGATGCGGCCGAACATGCCGGAGTCGCCCGCGAAGTTCGGTGTGCGGTGCGTGACCCCGACGTAGACGTTGTCGTGCCAGGTGACGACGCCGTTCGCCCCGTCGCCCTCGCTCGTCCAGCCGATCAGCGAGCCCGTGTTGTGACCGTCGCGGCTCTGCGCGATGAGGTTGTTCTGCGCGATCACGTCCACGTAGGTCATGCCGATCGCGCCGCCGATGGTGAAGGTCTCGTCAGCGCCCCAGGCGAAGGAGCAGTGGTCGATGGCGACCTGCTCGTTCCGGGTGAGGAAGACGACGTCATCCGCCCCGATGCGCGAGTGCGCGCCGAAGCGGGCTCGCAGGAAGCGGATGGCGAAGTCCTGGGTGTCCTGCACGACGAGCCCTTGGCCGAACGTGGCCAGGCCCCCCTCCGGGGCGAGGTGGCCGTGGTAGGTGAAGCCGCCGCGCTCGGCGCCGCGCACGATCAGTCGACTGGAGAGCATGACGTTGCCCGACACGCGCGGGATGATGTGGCGACGCTCCGCGAGCCCGAGCGCGCCGCGCAGCGTGCCCTCGTAGTGCGCCTCCACGCCGCCCGCCGCCGGGACGGCCGTCGCGACGTCGGCGTCCTCGAGCGAGGTGATGAAGAACTTGACGCTGCCTGCGCCGCTCCCGCCCCGGATCTCGCCCGCGCCCTCTCCCCACAGATCGGGGAACGCCTTGCGATGCCGGAGCACGACCGTCGGCCCGCAGTCGGCCGTCGTCGTGCAGGTGGCGGCGTCGCAGCACGCCGACGCTCCCTCGCACGTCTCGGGCGACTCGACCCAGCCGTTTCCGCAGCTGGCGGAGGGGATCGTGGACGGAACGCGGTCGGGGTCGAGGGTGAGCACGAAGGCGTCGACGCGAATGCCGGCCTCTCCGTGACCGACGCTCACGACGTGCTCGCCCGCCTCGAGGCGGACCGGCGCGGGCGCGGCGATCCACGTGTACGCGCCGTGGACCTCCGGGAACACGCGGGCCAGCTCTCCGTCGAGGCCGAGATACATCGCGTCCGCGTCGGGGCTGGGCGCGAGCACGCGGGCCCAGAGATGCCAGTCGCCGCTCTCCGGCAAGGTCGCGGGGTGCGTGACCGAGGTCTGTGGCGTGCTCGTGCTCGGCACGCCCGAGACGCTCACGTAGCGGCCCTTCGACGCGTCGGGATCGGCGGCGATCGCGAACGGGGCCATCACCGTGCCCTCCTCGGCCTCGAGGTACAGGCTCGTCGGGTCCTCGGGGTCCGGGCAGGTCGTGGCCCCGGGGGCGCAAGGCGCGTCGCAGCCCTGGCTGAGCTCTCCCCGCGCGCCACAGCTGTCGACCCAGTAGAGGTCACCATCGCTGCAGGTCACGTGATCACGCGCCGCGGGTACGCAGCCGTCGGGGCGCTCTACGGGGCTCTCTCCATCGCACCCGACGAGCGCGAGGAGGGCGCCCAGACAGCACGCGAGCGGGATCCGATACGTCATGAGCGCAGCCTCTCACGAAGTCGCCCGGCTGGGCGACGGCGACCGCCGCCAGATGACGCGCGTCCGGATTCCTGCGACCATGAGCGTCTCACCCCGGAGGCTTCGCATGCGCTTCACCCTCACGTCGCTCCTCACCGCTCTGTTGTTGCTCACCGCTTGCGGGGACGAGACCACCCCCCCTGGAGACGGGAGCGTGCCGGACATGGACGGCGACGAGGTGGACGACGGCGGGGCCCTCGACGGAGCGAGCGGGGACGCGCGGGTCGAGGACGACTCGGGCACCGACCCCGACGCCTCCACGCCGCCGACCCCGATGTGCGAGGTGGTGGGAGAGACGTGCAGCGGCGACGAGGGCTGCTGCTCTCGCAACTGCGACGGGGGCACCTGCGCGGCGAACCCGATCGCCAGCTGCGGCCCGATCGGGGAGTCCTGTTCGATCGGGGGCGACTGCTGCTCGCGGCGCTGCGCCGATCCCGCGGGAGAGGCCTGCGCGGGGGGCGCGGACTGCCGATGCGCCTTCGTCTCCGACTGCCGCGTGAGCGGGGAGCTCTGCACCGAGGACACCGAGTGCTGCATCGGGCTCTGCGACCGTCCGGATGGCGCGACCGTCGGCACCTGCGCGGCGGCGGGCTCGTGCCGGGTGGCGGGTCAGCCCTGCGAGTCGGAGGGGCTGAGCGGCGCCTGCTGCTCGACCGCGTGCCTCGACCGCGACGGCACCGGGGTGCCGACCTGTCAGCGCCTCGGCGGCTGCCTCGTGCAGGACGAGACCTGCACCGCGGACGGGCAATGCTGCAGCGGCTCCTGCATGGCGAACGGCACGGGCGCGGACGGACGGCCCATCCGACGCTGCGCCAACGCCGGCTCGTGCCTCCCCGCGGGAGAGGTCTGCGGCGACGGCGGCGCGAGCAGCAACTGCTGCCCGAACGGCGGCGGCGACACGGGCTGCGTGATGGGCGCCGAGGGCATCCGTCGCTGCCTGGGCGGCGACGGGAGCTGCACCCTCCCCGCGGAGACGTGCACCTCACCCGCCGACTGCTGCACGGAGACCTTCCCGGAGCTCACCTGCGCGGCCGGCCCGTCGGGGTCCATGGTCTGCTGCTTGCCAGACGGAGAGGGCTGCGCGACGGGGTCGACCTGTTGCTCGGGCGTGTGCGCCCCGGACGCGACGGGGCGGCTCGTCTGCGGCTCGATGTGCCTCGCGGACGGCGCGGCGTGCACGACGGACGCGGACTGCTGCGGGTGCGGCTGCGTGAGCGACGGGAGCGGAGGTCAGGTCTGCACGAGCGACGCGAGCCTCTGCGGCCCGTGCTCGGGAGCGCAGCTCGGCGAGTTCTGCATGGCCGACGCCGACTGCTGCAACCCGGAGACGGTCCGCTGCGCGACCGAGGTCGAGTTCTCGACGTGCGTGCTGCGTCGATGAGGGCCCCGGTCCTGGGAGGCGCTTGTCTCCTCTTTCTGCTCGCCGGGTGCGGCGGCGGCGTCGACTCGGACGCGGCCGCGCGCGCGGCCTACCTCGGCCTGGACGACATGGTCGAGGAGGCGATGAACCTCGGCTTCGACGGCTTCAACGCCGCCACGAGCGCCAACATCCCGGAGCAGTCGGCGATGGGCGACGAGAGCGGGACGCTCGTCGTGACGGGGCAGGTCGACCAGGGCTCGAGCCCCAACAAGGAGATGCGTCTGCGCGCCGCGCTCACCGACTACCAGGACGTGGTGCTCGTCGAGGACGAGCTGGTGATCGTGTACGACAGCGTGGACGCGCCCCTCGAGCTCGACCTGAGCTTGCGCGGCGTCCCCGACGGGACCCTGCAGGGCACGCTGACCGGCGCGCTCGAGATGACCGGCGACATCACGGGGAGCGTGGTGCTGGACCTCACCATCGAGGGCGACATCGAGCCGGACCCGATGGACGAGGCCCGCGTGCGCCGCGTACCGGGCACGACCACGATCCGGGGCACCGCCACCTCGCCCTACGGCGTGTTCGAGGTCGACGTCGTGCGCTGAGCGCCCGGGGCGGGACGCGACGATCGACGCGAAACGCCGCGGCGCGCGCCGTGGTCGCGGGAGGCCATCGCGGGAGGCCCGTCGCAGGAACGGCGCTTGCTGCGCTCTTCCTCCATGCGACGCGCAGCGTGGAACCCCTATCTCGTCGGCGCCGGCATCGGCGTCCTGAGCTGGATCGCCTTCCTCACCGCCGCACACCCCCTCGGCATCACGACCGCCTACGAGAAGACGGCGGCGCTCTTCCTCGCGCCGCTCGGGTTGGCCGCGGGCTACCTCGCCGACCAGGAGCTCGTGCTCGGGTGGGAGTGGGCGCTGGTCATCGGCGTGTTCCTGGGCGCGTTGCTGAGCGCGCTGCTCGGTCGCGATCGGGAGCCCTCGACGGTGCCTCCCATGTTCGCGGCGCGGTTCGGTCCGTCGCGCGCCAAGCGGCTCGCGTTCGCCTTCGCGGGCGGCGCGCTGATGCTCTTCGGCGCGCGCCTGGCGGACGGGTGCACGAGCGGACACGGCATCAGCGGCAATCTGCAGCTCGCCGCCTCGAGCTGGGTGTTCACCGCCGTGTTCGCGGTGGTCAGCGTCGCGACCGGCCTCGCCCTCTTCGGACGAAAGGATCGTCACCATGTTTGAGCCGCTCACCCGCATGCTCGGCGGGCTCGCCGTCGGCGTCGTCTTCGGGTTCCTGCTCCAGAAAGGGCAGGTGGCCAAGTACCGCGTGATCATGCAGCAGCTCACCCTCGAGCGCTGGACGGTCGCGAAGATCATGGCGACGGCCATCGTGGTCGGCGGCCTGGGCATCTACGCGATGGCGCCTTCGGGCGCGGTGGCGCTGCACCTGAAGCCGCTCCTGGTGGGCGGCGTGGTGCTCGGTGGCGTGAGCTTCGGGCTCGGCCTCGCGCTGCTCGGATACTGTCCGGGCACGTCCGTCGCCGCGTGCGCCGAGGGGCGACGCGACGCCATGGTCGGTGTGCTCGGCGGACTCGTCGGCAGCGGCGTCTTCGTGGCCCTCCACGACTCCTGGAGCGAGATCCAGGCGTGGGGCGGCGATCACGGGAAGCTGACGTTGCCAGAGGTGACCGGGGTCCCCGCGTGGCTCTGGCTCGGCGCCCTCGGCCTGGTGATCGCCGCGGTGATCCTGCGCCGTCGTCTCCGCCGGCCTCGCCCTCCCGAGCGGCGCTCCAGCGGTGGATGGCGGAGCCCCACCGCGTCGCACCCCTGAACCCCTACCGATCGATCCCCACACAGGAGAGACAATGGAACTGAGACGCTTCGAGACCCCCGGGATCTCCCACTACGCATACCTGCTCGTCGACGGCGGCGAGGCGGCGATCATCGACCCTCGACGCGACGTCGAGGAGTACCTGGACGCCGCGCGCTCCATGGGCGTACGCCTCCGGTACATCATCGAGACGCACCGCCACGAGGACTTCGTCATGGGCTCGGCGCACCTGCGCGAGCTGACGGGCGCGCAGGTCGTCAACGGCAAACACGACTGCTTCGGGCGCGGGGACCTGCGCCTCGATGACGGGGACGAGGTCCAGCTGGGCGACCTGAAGATCGTCGGGCTGCACACGCCGGGTCACACCCCCGAGAGCATGTGCTGGGCGGTGTACACGGGAGACGGGGACCAAGCGTGGGGCGTCTTCACGGGCGACACGCTCTTCTTCGGCGACACGGGCCGGAGCGATCTCCCGGACGAGGCGCGCAGCGTCGAGAACGCGGCCCGCATCTACGACTCCGTGCACGAGAAGCTCCTCCCGCTCGGCGACGGTACCCTCGTCTTCCCCGCGCACGGCCCGGGCTCGGTGTGCGGCTCCGGCATGGCCGAGCGCGCGAGCTCCACGATCGGGCTCGAGCGGGAGTACAACGACGTCTTCCAGCTCGACCGCGACGCCTTCGCCGAGAAGAAGGGCGGCGAGCGGCTCCCTCGGCCTCCCTACTTCCGCCACATGGAGGAGGTGAACCTGGGAGGTGGGTTGCCGCCTGCGTCCGGGGCCAGCGCGGCCACGCCGCTCGATCCCGCGGCGTTCAGGGAGCGCGCGTCTGGCGGAATGATCATCGACACCCGGGAGCCCGAGGGCTTCGCCGCCTCGCACATCCCCGACGCGCGCTCGGTGTGGATGGGTGGCCTGCCCATCTTCGGGGGCTGGGTGGCCTCCGAAGACGATGACATCTACCTGTGCACGGACGGAGACGACGACGTCTCGACCGCCTGCGAGCACCTCAACCGGATCGGCATCGACGCGATCCGCGGGTGGGTCGCGGGGGGCTTCCCGAGCTGGCGCAGCTCCGGAGAGCGGATGCGGCGCGCGGGGGTGATCACGCCCCGTGAGCTGAAGGAGTCCTCGGGCTTGCAGGTGCTCGACGTGCGCGAGCCCGACGAGTTCGCGAGCGGGCACATCCCGGGCGCCATCAACGTCTACGTGGGCCACCTGGAAGAGAAGCTCGAGGAGCTCTCGTTCGACCGGAAGGCGCCCGTGGTCGTCACCTGCGGGGTCGGCCATCGCGCGGGCGTGGGCGTCAGCATCCTGCTCCGGGCCGGCTTCGAGGACGTGCGCAACCTGCTCGGCGGCATGAAGCGCTGGCACGCGCTCGAGTACGAGACGCGCGAGGGCGACGCCCCCTGATCGGTCAGAGCCCACACTCGGCGAATGACTCGGCGAACGCCTCCAGGCCCCGCGCGTCCATGTGCTCCTGGAGGCTTCGTCGCGAGGCACAGACGGCCTGCGTGTAGGGGTCGCCCTCGCGCATGCCGCGCTCCACGTCGCGACGCGCCAGCGGCACCGAGCCATCGCCGCACCCGAGCGACTCGCCGTCGCGCTGGACCTCGCCGCCGTCCTCGCACCCGACGGACACGTAGGGGTCCTCCGCGTTGAGGTCGACGGGCCTCGCCTCCGAGATGGGCACCGACCGCGCGAGCACGCTGAGCGGGACGAAGAAGCCGTCGGCGTCGGTGGCGCGGTGTGGGAGATCGCCGCGGTCTTCGGTCTCGGCGGCCATGTCGGGACGGTGGCAGTGCGCGCAGTCGTTGAAGCGGCGCAGCTGCGAGATCGCGTCCGCGTCCATGGGAGGCTGCTCGACCGGGATGGGGCGATCGCGGACGAGCTCGACGAGGCGCCCGGTCGCCTCCTCCAGCGCCGCTTCACTCCCCCTCGGCCACCGGAGACCGAGCAAGGGCGCCTCGGGCTGCCCGCTCTCGGGGCGATAGACGTGATCAGTCACCGGGTCGCGCCCGAGGGTCGAGCCGCGGACGTCGGCCACCGTCCAGGCGTCAGCTCCTTCCCCGTATCGGAGCGACTCGACCCGATCCAGCCGGGTCCCCGCAGGGAGGGCGATCGTCCAACGGTCCTGCTCGTCGAGCCACTCGGTCCGGATGCGACCCCCGGCCGGGATCTGCACGAAGACCTCGATGCGGTCCTGCCCCGGGTGTGAGGTGGGGAGCCGGACGGGCGGCACGAGCTCGACGAAGCCCTCACGCGCCCAGTGGCCATCCTGGCGCTCGAGCATGACCGGCTCGACGGGGGACGAGGCGACGGAGGAAGAAGCGCTGGCGTGAGACTCGGCGCGCGTCCCCGCGCCGCAGGCTACGCACAGCATTGCCATCACGAGGCTGCGCATGCGGCCGAGATAGCCCCCGCCGCGCGGACCCACAGCGGTCGGTGAGGCTCAGCTGATGACGGTCGGGAGCTCTTTTTCGCCCGTGAGGTAGGCGGCGACCTCGGCGAGGGCCGCGAGGTCGTGCACGTCCTGCTCGAAGGCGGGGACCTCGACGTAGAGGCGGTCCTTCCCCGCGCGCTGGCGGAGGTGGTCGGCCTGCAGGCGGTCGGCGATGGCGCGGGTGCGCGCGTCGTCGAGGGCGCGCCGCATGCGGCTCACCGCGCGCTCCGCGTCGAGCCCGGGCAGGTGAGGCCCGATCTCCTTCGCGAGCTCCGCCTCGCTCACGCTCGGCTCGGCGAAGAGCGGCCGGACGCCGTTGATGACGAACGCGTCGCGGCGCATGCCCGCCTCCTCGAGGCGGCGCGAGAAGAAGACGGCCTCCTCCATCGCGAGCGGGTTGGGGCTGGTCACGATCACGAACGCGACCTCGGGGCTGCGCAGCGCCTCGGCGACCTGACGGGCGCGATCGCGGAAGCCTCCGAAGAGGTCGTTGAAGTCGGTCACGAACTCGGCGACGACCTCGAGGAAGCCGGTGCCGGTGAACTTCGAGAGGCCCCGCAGCAAGAACGCGGCGCCCTTGCCGACGAGGTTGAAGGAGAACTTGCCCGCGCCCTCGAAGGCCTGGATGAACCAGCGCATGGCGGGGGAGTCGACGAGCCCCGCGAGCCGCTCGGGCGCGTCGAGGAAGTCGAGCGCGTTGCTGGTCGGCGGGGTGTCGAGCACGATGAGATCCCAGCGCGCGTCCTCGCGGACGGCGTGGAGCTTCTCCATCGCCATGTACTCCTGGGTGCCGGCCAGGCTCGTGCTCAGGTACTGGTAGACCTTGTTCTGCAGGATGCGCTGCGAGACCTCCGGGCTCGACGCGTAGCGCCGCACGAGGTCGTCGAAGGTGCGCTTGGTGTCGAGCATCATCGCGCTCAGCTCGCCCTCGATGGAGAGCCCGCGCTCCTCGAAGAGCGTGGCCGGGACCGCCTGCTCCTCGGTGGTCATCTCGGCCAGGCCGAGCGAATTCGCGAGCCGTCGCGCCGGATCGATGGTCAAGCAGAGCACCCGCTTGCCCTGACGGGCCGCGTGCACCGAGAGCGCCGCCGCCGTCGTCGTCTTCCCGACGCCGCCGCAGCCGACACAGACCACGACACGGTGGTCGTCGAGGACGTCGCGCAAGCTCATCGGAGGCTGCTTTAGCACGCCGTCCTTTTCTTGGTGCGCTCCGCCGACATGTGTACCGTGTTCTCCTACATCTGGACACACCCCAGGAGCCGCATGATCCCCTTCGAAGAGCGCCGCGCCCAGCGCAGCGAAAACCGCGACCTCGCCCTCGGATTCCAGCTCGCCCACGTGCGTGATCGGGCCCGCCTCGAGGCGCTGGTGCTGGCCGACGACGACGGCCTCGCGCTGTCCGCCGCGGGGGATCCCTCCACCTGCCGCGAGCTTGCCGCCATCGCCCCGCTGATGGCCAAGAGCATCCTCGGCATGCCGATGCCGCCGCTCCTGCGCGGAGCCGAGGTCGCCGTGCGCATCGTGCACGTGCACGGCCAGCCGCTCTACCTGGCCTCGGTCGGCGGCGGCGTGGCGCGCGACGCGCTGCTCGCGCACTCGCTCGGGGGCGTGCGCCGGATCCTCGCGTGTAACTGAGCTACGCCAGAGGCGATGCAGATCCGATTCGCCGGCCCCGAAGACGCCGACGTCATCCTGCGCTTCATCCGCGAGCTCGCCGAGTACGAGCGCGAGCCCGACGCGGTGGAGGCCACGGTGGAGGCCCTGGCCGCGCAGATGCGCGCCCCGCACCCGCCCTTCGAGTGCCTGCTCGCGGAGCGCGGCTCGGAGACGGGTCGGGAGCCGCTCGGCATGGCGCTCTTCTTCCACACCTACTCCACCTGGCGCGCGCGACAGGGGATCCACCTCGAGGATCTCTGGGTCACCCCCGACGCGCGCCGGCTCGGCGTGGGCCGCGCCCTGCTCGCGCGCCTGGCCGCGCTGACGGTGGAGCGGGGGTGCGGGCGGCTGGAGTGGTCCGTGCTCGACTGGAACGAGCTGGCCCTGTCTTTCTATCGAGGGGTCGGCGCCGCGCCCATGGACGAGTGGACCGTGTGGCGTCTGGACGGCGACGCCCTCGAGGCGCTGGCGGACGCCGACTAGCAGGCCGTTGAAGTACCGAGCCCGAAGGATCTCGGAGCGCGACGGCCCGGTTCTCGGTTCGGGGCGACGAGGAAATGCTTCAGCATTTTCGAGGAGACCCGGGCCGAGAGACGGGTCGTCCCGCCCGAGAGACGAGGAGCGAGGTTCTTCAACGGACTGCTACAGCTCTGTCGGCATCGACCGTTCTGGGGGGGCGTGTACGCCCGAACCGCGTCGTCCGTCCTCGTCTTCGCCGCGCTCCTCGCGCCGGCGATGGCGTCCGCGGATCGCCTGCACGTGTACGGACCTCAGGGATCCGTCCGCGGTCGCCGGGTGCTGGCCGTGCTCGAGACCGAGGGCGGCGGCTGCGTGCCCGCCGACGGCGCGATCGCCTTCGACGCGGAGGAGGACGGGGTCACGGTCACCCCGGGCGAGGTCGTGGGCCCCTGCGCGCGGTGGCTCGACGTGGAGGCCTCGCCGCCCCGCGAGCGCGTGACGCTCCGAGCGCGCGTCGGCGAGCGCGAGACCAGCGTGGCCCTGCCGCTGGGCGCCCGCGAGCAGCTCGAGGTGCACGCCGAGCGGCGCGGTCGCTTCGTGTGGCTGGAGGTTCGCGGCGCGCCGGAGGGCGAAGAGGTCACCGCGACCGCGCAGGTGGGGGACGCGCGTGTCCGGTTCGAGCGGGCGCCGAACGGCCGCCTCCGCGCGCGGGTCCCGGGCGGAGAGACGGTCGGGGTGGTCGCGCGGAGCGGCGCGATGGCGGGCGCCACGGCGCTCGGCCCGGGGCGGCGCACGGGCGAGCCGCAGGTGATGGTGCTCTCCAGCGACCTCGGCATCGAGGCCGGCGGCGCGCCGAGAGAGGCCGCGTTCGTCGTCGCGGTCGACGCCCGGGGCCGCCTGACCAACTCGCTCCCGCTCGCGATCCAGAGCGAGCGCGGGCGGCTGCGCAGCCTGCGCTGGGTCGAGCGGGGCGTGGCGGCCGTGGCGTTCTCCGCGCCGGGCGACGCAGAGACGATCGATCTCCGCGTCGGGCTCGGAGACCGGGTGCTCCACGAGTCGGCGCTCCCGACGGTCGCGCAGTGGCCCGCCGCGGGCGCGCTCGAGGCGCCGGGGACGGTCGCGAGCGGCGCCGACTTCACCGTCCGGGCGGAGGCGCGCTCGGTGGACGGCGTGGCGCTCGAACAGACCGCCCTGCACGTCCGCTGCGACGACGGCGAGCCCCGCGCGCTCCCCGCGACCTGCCCCGGTCGCCTCGGGCCGTCGCGGCGCGTGCTGACCCTCGTCGCGTTCGTCGACGGCCGCGCGGTCCCGCTCGCGGTGCGCGAGGTCGGGGTCGAGGCGCCGCGCGCCATCGCTCAGCCTGCCCGCCCCGTCCGCGAGGCGCCGCCGGAGGTCGTGGTCCCCGCGCCGCATCGCTCGCTCGGCGTCGTCGCCGTCTACGCGCGCGGCGGCTACGACACGTGGGAGCGCGCGGGCGGCGACGTCGGCGCGCGCGTGCTCTTCGAGCTCGTCCCGTGGCTGCGGCTCGGGGTGGGCTTCGACTACGGCCTGCGCTCGGTCTCCGCGATGGGCCAGGGGGCGGTCGAGAGCGATCTCTCGGGCCTCCGTCATCGAGTGCTCGGGGCAGGCGCGGTCGAGCTGATCTTCGGCGACGTCTTCGCGGCCGCGGTGCGCCTCGAGCTCGCGGCCGGCCTCGCGCGCGGCGCGATCGCGCTCGACGGCGTCGACGTCAGCGGCGACTCGCCGCACCTCGCGGCCCGCCTCTTCGGGGGCCCGCGCTGGCGCCTCGACGGCTTCGAGATCGGCGTCGAGGGCGGCGTGACGGTGGGGAGTGATCTGGACCGGCGCGCGTGGGGCGCCGCGCCCGTCGCGGGGAGCCTGGAGGTGAGCGGTGCGTTCGCCCTCCCGTGAGCGCCTCGCTGGCGCGCTGTTCGCGGCGGCGCTCCTCGTCGCGTGCGGCGAGGCGAGCGTGGCCGCGCCCGACGTGCCCGACGCGCCGCCGGAGCGAGAGGCCGAGCCGGCCGTCGCGCTCCTGGACGAGGCGCAGGGAGACGTGCGCTTCTCCGCCGCGGGTGTCGCGACGTGGACGCCGACCGCCCGGGGTCGCTCGCTCCGCGCGGCGGACGCGATCCAGACGATGGAGGGCGGCCGCGCGGGGATCCGCTTCCACCGGGACGGGAGCACCGTCCGCCTCGCGCCGATGACCACCCTCCGGGTCCCGGAGCAGCCACCGCGGGTCACCCGCCTGCGGCACCTCTCGGGACGGATGGTCGCGCGCCTCGATCCGAGCGCGGAGAACGCGCGGCTCGAGGTGGCGCTCCCCCCGGGTGACCTCGTCATCGAGACGGAGCAGGGCGCGGGCGCAGACGCGTACGTGGAGGCCCAGGTCGAGGTCGACCGCGGCCACACGGAGATCGCGCTGCTGCACGGCCGCGCGCGGCTCCAACGGAGCGAGGGCGCGCCGGTCGAGATCGAGGAGAACAGCTTCGTGAGCGTCGCGCCCGACGGTGAGATCCTCGACGAGGGCGCCTCGATCCCGGCCCCCACGCTGACCGTCCCGGAGGACGGCGCGACGGTCCGCACCCGGCAATCGACGACGTTGCGCTGGGAGCCCGTGGACGACGCGGAGAGCTACCGCGTGTTCGTCGCGCGCGGGGAAGAAGACACCGAGACGCACTCCGTGGTCGAGCCGTCGCTGCCCCTCACGGCCCCCAGCGGGCCCCTGCGCTGGTGGGTGCGCGGGGTCCGCGGAGACGCCGCGGGGCGCGCCTCGGACGCGCGCACGCTCACGCTGGACGTCGACCGGATCCCGCCCGCGCTCTCGCTCTCGCGGCCCACGCCGAGCGCGGTGGTGCACGGACCGCGCGTGACCATCTCGGGCGCCACCGAGGTCGGCGCGCTCGTGGACATCAACGGGCAGCCGGCCGAAGTGGGTGGTGACGGGCGCTTCGAGGCGACGCAGGCCGTCCCCCTCGGCCTTACGAACGTGGTCGTGCGGGTGACCGACGACCTCGGCAACTCGCGCGTCATGACCCGACCGGTGCTGAGAGACCGATGATCGGCCGGCTGGCGATCTGGCGGCGCAGCCTCTTCGCGCGCGTGGCCCTGGTCGTCACCGCGGCCGGCTTGGTCGCGATCGCGGTCGCCACGCTGACCATCGTGCTCCTGGTCCGCCAGCACGAGGAGGCCACCCTCGTGGACGCGGCCGTCGAGGGGGCGGTGCGACGTCGCGACGAGGTCCAGCAGCGGGTCGACCTGGCGCGGGCGCAGCTGCGCGCGGTCGCCTTCGCGGTCCAGGCGGGGAGGCTGCTCGAGGTGCCCGCCACGGCCGAGAACACCGCCGACGCCATCCTCGCGTTCCGAGACGGGGTCGAGGTCCTCGAGGCGGCGGCGAGCGAGGAGGCGGCCTCGCGCCTGCGCGGGCTCGCCGATCCCGAGGACGCCGACATCACGTTCGACGGGGAGGCGGTCGTGGTGGCGGAGCAGGTCGGCGACGTGCGCGCGTACGCCCTGGTGGAGCTCGGCCCGGCGCTGGTCGGACCCGCCGGCTGGACGGTGGGCCTGGTCGACCACCTCGACGAGACGGGGGGCGGCGTCGTCGCACATCTCCAGGCGGCCCAGAGCCGCGTGCACGCGGTCGCGCCGTTCATGGAGGGCCGCGCGGTCCGCGTCGACGCGCCGCTCGCGCCCGCGCGCGAGGCCGCCTTCGCCATCACCCGGCGCATGGCGCTCTGGAGCTCCCTGGCCGTGGTCCCGCTCCTGTTCCTCGCCTGGGTGTTCTCGCGCGCCGTGACCCGACCGGTCCGGCACCTCGCGCGAGCCGTCCGCGAGGCGCGCGACGGTCCGGTGCCGCTGCCCGCCCTCTCCGACGACGAGATCGGGGACCTCGGCAACGCGATCGCGGCGATGAGCGAGCGACTCCACGAGGACGCGAGAGCGCTGCGCAACGCCGTGCAATTCAGCCGCAAGGCGGAGGTGGACGACGGACCGCAGCGGGTGCTCGGCGAGCTCCGGCTCGCGCTCGACGGATCACTGGTCCCCTGGATCGTCGTCGCCAGCCCCGCCCACGACGAGCTGCTCGCGTCGCACGGGGCGAGCCCGGCCTGGCTCGCGAAGCAGACCACCAGCGAAGCGGCGACGTCCCCGGGCTGCGTGGCCGTGACGCTGGTGGCCGGCGCGGTCGCCATCCCGCTTCACGACGGCGAGCGCGACCACGGCGTAATCCTGACGGAGGGCCCCGTCGACGCGCAGAGCGTCCGCTTCGCGGAGCTGCTCGCGCGCACCGCGGTCGTGCGCCTGCGCAACGCGGCGCTCGCGCGCCAGGCGATGGTGGGCGAGAAGCTCGGGCTGCTCGGGCGCCTCTCGGCCGGCGTCGCGCACGAGATGAACACGCCGCTCGCCTTCATCCAGGCGAACCTCCTCGCGCTCGAGGAGGAGCTCGACGGCGAGGCGCGCTCCAGCATCACCGACGCGCGGCTCGGCGTGGAGCGGCTCGTGCGCATCGTCCGGGATCTGTCCGCGATCAGCGTGGGCGGGAGCGCGGTCTCGAGTGAGGTCGTCGACTTGACGCGGCTCTGCCGGGACATGGTGCGCATGGCGCGGGCGCGGCGGCCCAACGGGACCATCGACGTGGTGAGCGGAGGCGACGTCCGCGTCGAGTGCGATCGCGGTCGCATCGAGCAGGTCGTGCTCAACCTGGTCAACAACGCGCTCGACGCGGTCGGCGACGACGGGCACGTCGAGGTGCACGTCGCGAAGCTCGGCGAGCGGGTGGTGCTCGAGGTCTCGGACGACGGGCCGGGCATCCCCCAGGACGTGAAGGACAAGCTCTTCGAGGCGTTCTACACGACCAAGGGGCAGGGCGGCACGGGGCTCGGCCTCTACCTGTCGCGCTCGTTCGTCGAGGCGCACGGCGGCGAGCTGTCGATCCCCAAGACGGGGCCCGAAGGCACCACGTTCCGGGTGCGCCTCCCGGCGGCGCTCGAGCCCAAGGAGCGCGAGTCGACGCCGCCCGCGCTCGCGTCGGTCCAGGGCGCGCCTCGCCCTCGCGCCGGGCGCCCGCGCGTGCTGGTGGTGGACGACGAGCCCGCGGTGGTGCGCGCGATGAAGCGCTGGTTGAAGCGCCGCGCCGACGTGACCGGCACGACCGATCCCCACGAGGCGCTGCGGCTGCTCGAGCGCGAGCGCTTCGAGCTGGTGCTCTGCGACATGAACATGCCGGGCATGAGCGGCCGGGAGCTCGCCGAGGCGCTGCGCGAGCGCGATCCGGCGCTCGCGGACCGCGTCGTCATCGTGACCGGCTCGAGCGGGACGCCGCCCCCCGAGCTGCGGGTGGTGCGCAAGCCGCTCGACGCCGAGGTGCTCGACCAGCTGCTCGGGGAAGCCCCCCGGACCCGAGGTGCCGCTTGAGAACGATCCTCCTCACCGTCGCGCTCCTCGCCGTGGGCTGCGGAGAGCCGGCGTTCACGCTCTCGCCTGGCGTGGTCGACGTCGCCGACGTGACCGAGACCGTCTACCACGTCGAGGGCCTGCATCCCTCGGAGTACCTGGATGTGGAGCGCGATCTCCAGCTCCGCGATGGCCTCGAGGTGTGGATCGGAGGCCAGGCGGCGCACATCGTCCGCGCGGACGCGACGGGCCTCTTCGTGCGGCTGGACGCTCCTCTCGTGCGCGGCTTCTACGACGCCGAGCTCCGGGGGCCGCTTCAGCTCTTCAGCTCCGACGCGCTCGAGGTGACCGAGACCATCCCGGACGGCGCGCTGCATGACGGCGGGGATCTCGACGCCGGCCTCTTCGACGCGGGCGACCCGATGGACGCGAGCGAGCCCGACTCCGGCTCGAGCGACTCCGGCTCGAGCGATGCGGCGATCGAGCCACCGTTCGACGCCAGCGCGCCGGACGGGGGCGCTCCCGACGTGGGCCTCCCGGACGCCGGACCCGACTCCGGGCCCGTGGACTCGGGCCTCCTGGACTCGGGTCTCGTGGACTCCGGAATCCCGGACTCGGGCTTCGACGCAGGTCCGACCGACTCCGGAATCCCGGACTCGGGCTTCGACGCGGGCACCATCGACTCGGGCCTCCCCGACTCCGGCATCCCGGACTCCGGCTTCGACGCGGGACCGCCGCCCGGCACGCGGGCGCTCGCGCTCGGCAAGCAACACAGCGCGCACGTGCGCGGCGACGGCACGCTCTGGGTCTGGGGCGCGAACGGGAGCGGGCAGCTCGGGCTCGGCGACGGCGTCGACCGCGAGACGCCCGTCCGGGTCGGCGGCGCGTCGGACTGGGTGCAGGTGACGGCCGGGGACTCGGTGACGTGCGCGCTCAGCGCGGGCGGCGCGCTCTACTGCGCGGGACGCAATCGAGAGGGTCAGCTCGGCGTGGGCGACACGACCGACCGCAGCTCGCTGACCCGCGTCGACCCCGGGCGCAACTGGAGCGACGTCAGCTGCGGCTCGAACCACTGCTGCGGCATCGACGCCACGGGCTCCGGGTACTGCTGGGGCAGCGGCGCGGCGGGACGTCTGGGCATCGGAGACGCGTCCGACCGATCTTCGCCGACGCTCGTGCCCGGCTCGTGGCTGCAGATCGCGCCGGGACACGACGACACGTGCGGGATCCAGACCGACGGGTCGCTCTGGTGCTGGGGCGCAGGTCCGATGACCCCCACCCGCGTCGGGAGCAGCGTGGGCTGGATCTCCCTGGACGCAGGCCAGGGCTCCCGATGCGCGCTGACCACGACGGGCGAGCTCTGGTGCTGGGGCGACAACGCCGAGGGTCAGCTCGGCGTCGGCGACACCGCCAGCCGCTCGTCTCCCACCCGGGTCGGAGCTCGGTCCGACTGGGGGCTCGTCGGCACCGGATCGAAGCACGTGTGCGGGATCACCGCCGATCGCCGCCTGCACTGCTGGGGCAAGGGCTCCCGGGGACGCACCGGGCTCGGTCACTCCGGCGACACGAGCTCACCGCAGCTGATCGGCGCGCCCAGCGCCGTCCGGATCGTCGCCGCGGGCGAGCAGCACACGTGCGCGGTCGACTACGCGGAGCAGGTCTGGTGCTGGGGCCAGGGCTCCCAGGGCCGGCTCGGGCTCGGGAGCGACACCTCGGACCGCGACGTGCCTACGCCGTTGCCGTGAGGCCGGAGCGCTCGAGCAGCGCGTCAACGCTCGGGTCGCGGCCCATGAAGTCGCGGAAGAGCTCGTCCGGGTCGGCGCTGTCGCCGCGGGAGAGGATCTTGGCGCGGAACTCGCCGCCGACCTTCTCGTCGAAGACGCCCGCCTCCTTGAAGCGGGTGAACGCGTCGGCGTCGAGGACCTCGGCCCACTTGTAGCTGTAGTAGCCGGCCGCGTACCCGACGGGGCTCGCGAAGAGGTGCGTGAAGCCGCAGATCATCGCGTAGTCCTCGGGCGGCTCGACCGGCGAGTACGGAAGCATCTTCTCGCGCGCGTACGCGACGGGATCTCCGTCCGTCCCGGGGTCGAAGTCGATGTGCAGCGCGAGGTCCGCGTGCGCGAAGCCGAGCTGCCGCATCATGCCGCTCGCGGCGCGGAAGGTGCGGGCCGCCTGCATCTTGTCGAGCAGCGCCTGCGGGAGCGTCTCGTCCGTCTGGAAATGGCGGGCGAAGAGATCGAGCGCCTCCCGCTCCCAGGTCCAGTTCTCCATGATCTGCGAGGGCAGCTCCACGAAGTCCCAGGCCACCGCGGTGCCCGCGAGGCTGCGCACGTCGACCTCGCTCAGGCAGTGATGCATGAGGTGGCCGAACTCGTGGAAGAGGGTCTCGACCTCGCGGTGGGTCAGGAGCGCCGGCTCGTCTCCGACCGGCATGGTGACGTTCGCGCAGAAGAGCCCGAGGTGCGGCCGGAAGCCGCCGTCGGCCTTGGGCCCGCCCGTGATGAAGCTGTTCATCCAGGCGCCGCCGCGCTTGTCCTCGCGCGGGAAGAGATCGACGTAGAAGCCGCCGATCTGCCGGCCGCTCTGATCGACCAGGCGGTAGCACTTGACGTCCTCGTGCCAGACCGGGGCGTCGGCGCGCTCCTCGACCGTG